>NZ_WIQK01000002.1 GCF_015732155.1 Pectinatus sottacetonis | reverse complement strand
CAGTATTTCAAGTGCTTTATCAAAAGCAGCCGGAATTTTATCAATAAACTTACCACCAGCCTGGGCCATATTGGAACGACCGCCACCATTACCACCTAATATTTTAGCACTTTCTCTAATTATTTTTCCTGCATGTACTCCTTCTTTTACAGCATTATCAGAAGCTTTTACCACTAGATTTATTTTATCATTTACGACAGCACCAATAATTACTACACCATTTTCCAGCTTAGCACAGGTTGTATCAGCAATATTGCGTAATTCATCAATATTATCAGCGGCAGCTCGCCCGGTAACGACATTTACGTTTCCATGTGTTTTTACACCTAATAAAAGTTTCTGTGAATCTATTTTTGCCTGAACATCTTTTACATTATGCAACTGTTGTTTTAAAAGCTTGTTTTCATTTAATATAGAAGTAGTTCTGTTGATAAGGTCGGCATGATCTGTTTTTAGCAATGTTGCCAAGATGTCTAAAGAAGATAATTGAGAGTTGATATATTTGTATGCAGTAGTACCAGTTACGGCCTCTATGCGGCGAACTCCAGCGGCTATACCAGTTTCATTAAGAATTTTGAATAAACCAATTTCACCAATATTAGTTACATGGCTTCCACCACATAATTCCATGCTGAAATTTTTAATAGTAACTACTCGTACAATGTTGCCGTATTTTTCGCCGAATAGAGCCATTGCACCCTGCTTTTTTGCTTCTGATTGTTTCATATAACTTATTTCTACAGGCAAGGCTTTTAAAATTTCTTCATTGACAAGTTTTTCTATTGCCGATAACTGTTCCTGTGATACTGGTTCAAAATTAGAAAAATCAAATCGAAGATGTTCTGGAGTAACGGATGAACCAGCCTGGTTAACATGATTTCCTAGTACTTTTTTTAATGCTGCCTGTAGTAGATGAGTAGCAGTGTGATTGCGTGCTGAAGCTTTTTTCTTGGTTT
Source organism: Pectinatus sottacetonis (assembly GCF_015732155.1). Taxonomy (NCBI): domain Bacteria; kingdom Bacillati; phylum Bacillota; class Negativicutes; order Selenomonadales; family Selenomonadaceae; genus Pectinatus; species Pectinatus sottacetonis. The sequence goes on along the minus strand of NZ_WIQK01000002.1, from coordinate 65,723 downwards.
CATCTATAGCAATTTTTACAGTATCACCAACACGGATCATGCCTTCAGAAACATAGCCTATATGGTAAATAGTGCCATTAGGGAGTTTCTTTGTATTGGATATATCTACTTTTCCCATTTCACTGATAATTTTACCACAATCGCCGATTTGTCCACCGCCTTCGGCATAAAATGGTGTAACATCAAGAATTATTCCGGCTTCATCGCCATCTTGCAGAGTATCAGTAACCTGGGCATTTTTCCAAATACAGATGACTTTTGCTGTTTTGGCAGTACTATCGGCTTTTAATTTTTCTACATCTAAACCACGTAAATCAGGTATATTAATTTTTTTATTTTCCTGGCGGGCTTTTCTTGCGCGGTCTCTTTGCTGTTCCATGGCTTTATCAAAGCTGCTTTTGTCTAATGTCAGATTATTTTCATGGAGAATTTCATCAGTTAGTTCATAGGGAAAACCATAGGTGTCATAAAGTTTAAAACCAATTTTTCCATCAAGAACAGAAGTTTTTTTAGCGTTTAAATTTTCAATTTCCTCATTTAGCAGCGATATACCTTGGCTTAGAGTAAGGTGAAAACGTTCTTCTTCAATATTGATGACTTTTTTTATATAATCTTTCCGTTCTACGAGTCCATCATAAACACCTTTGTATATATCAGCAACTACATCAACAGCATCAGCAAGAAACGCTTTTTTTATTCCTAGCATGCGCCCATGTCTTACTGCCCGGCGCAAAATGCGGCGCAATACATAGCCGCGTCCTTCGTTAGAAGGAAGTATTCCGTCCATTACCATAATAGCTATACTGCGTGCATGGTCAGCGATGACTTTCAGGGAAATATCGGTTTTTTTAGCTTGATTATATTGAACACCTGAAACGCGGCAGGCATATTCAATAATAGGATATAAGAGATCTGTTTCAAAGTTAGTTGGCTTTCCCTGAATTACAGAAGCTAGTCTTTCGAGTCCGGCACCAGTATCAATATTCTTTTTTTCAAGAGGAATGTAATCGCCGGTTTCAGTATGATCATACTGGGTGAATACAAGATTCCAGATTTCCAAATAACGGTCACAGTCACATCCTGGGGCACAATCAGGACTACCACAGCCGCGTTCTTCTCCTAAATCTATGTAAATTTCTGAATCAGGACCGCAGGGGCCAGTACCTATTTCCCAGAAATTATCATCCATTTTTACAATTTGCTTAGGATTAACAGATGTTTTTTCCGTCCATATTTTATAAGCTTCTTCATCTTTGGGATAAATACTTACCCAAAGTTTATCTGCTGGTAGTTCTAATTCCTTAGTTAAAAAATCCCAGGCCCAGGGAATAACTTCACTTTTAAAGTAATCACCAAAGGAAAAATTTCCCAGCATTTCAAAATAAGTCTGATGCCGGGCAGTGCGTCCTACATTTTCTATATCACCGGTCCGTACACAACGTTGACTAGTTGTTATTCTTGTACAAGGCGGTTTCATTTTACCAGTAAAAAAGGGCTTGAATGGAGCCATTCCAGCGCCAATCATCAGCAAAGATGGATCGTTTTTTGGTATTAAAGAAAAACTGGGGAGCCGTAAATGTCCCCGCTGTGCAAAATATTGCAAGAATTTTTCCCGCAGCTCATTGCCGCTCATATATTTCAAAATCTTCTACCCCCAAATTGTATAATTACACATACATTTCATTATATAAAAATAGCAATCTAAAGTCAATTAATAAGCTTTGTTAAGATTTATAATAACAAATAATTACAAAGTATATTTTAAATCATATATTATTAAACATGTTTGATTAATCTAAATTATTTAAAAATTAGCAGGAATAAAGTAGAAAAACGAGAAGTATATAATAAAATAAAGGTCGAAATATAAACTATTAATGAAAGAAGTTGGTTGTTGTGGAAGAAAAAAATTTTTCAGCTGAAGATATTTTATCTGGTGCTAGAATAGTAGCATATGATCTCACCGTTCCTGAATTATTTGAAGAATCCATACGAAATAAAGAAGCTATATTGTCACAAAGAGGTGCGCTCTGTGTTTATACAGGAAAATATACAGGACGTTCTCCTAAAGACCGGTTCATTGTCGATACACCATCAGTACATAATCTAGTGAGCTGGACAAATAATGCTCCTTGCACAGAAAGCACATTTAAAAAATTATATCATAAAATAAAATGCTTTGCGAAAAATCATAAAATTTATGTAAGTGATAACTATGTTGGGGCAGATCCTCAGCATAAATTACAGGTAAAATGTATTACTGAATATGCGTCACAACATCTTTTTCTAAAAGAATTATTTATTAATCCTGATAAACCACCTGTTACGCCAGAAGGTTTTACACTTGTATGTTTTCCCAGTGTATTAGCTGATCCGCATGAAGACGGAGTTCATTCAGAAGCTTTTGTTGTTATTAATTTTGACTATAAAATGGTAATCATAGGCGGAACAAAATACTGTGGCGAAATGAAAAAATCTATTTTTTCAGTAATGAATTATATTCTGCCGCAAAAGGGAATATTATCAATGCATTGTTCGGCAAATGTTGGAAAAGATGGAAAAACGGCTATTTTCTTTGGCTTAAGTGGGACAGGTAAGACTACGTTGTCAGCAGACCCCAATCGGCGTTTGATCGGCGATGATGAACATGGTTGGAGTGAAAATGGGATATTCAACATTGAAGGAGGATGCTATGCTAAATGCATCCATTTAACAGAAGAAACCGAACCAGAAATATATAATGCCATAAGATACGGTTCTGTTTTAGAAAATGTTGTCCTTGATCCACGCACTCGTAAAGAAGATTATGATGACTCGCGGTATACGGAAAATACGCGTGCGGCTTATCCACTGGAATATATTCCCAATGCCATTCATCCTAGCATGGCAGGACATCCTACAGCAATTATATTTTTAACAGCTGATGCATTTGGAGTGCTTCCGCCTATTTCCAGACTTAATCCCAAACAGGCTATGTATCACTTTTTGTCTGGTTATACAAGTAAAATAGCAGGAACAGAACGAGGAATTGTTGAACCGCAGGCTACATTTTCCATTGGTTTTGGTGAACCATTTTTACCACTTTCTCCATTAAAATATGCACGATTATTAGAAAAGAAAATTCAGCAGCATAATACTAAAGTTTATCTGGTGAATACGGGTTGGACTGGTGGACCATATGGTATAGGGTCGAGAATGAAGCTTAAATATACTCGGGCAATGATTACTGCGGCTTTAGAAAATAAGCTTGATAACGTAGGATGGACAGCTGATCCCATTTTCCGTATTGAAGTACCTGATTTCTGTCCAAATGTTCCTACTGATTTGCTAAAGCCTGTTAATACATGGTCAGATAAAGCTGCTTACGAAAAACAAGCTGCTAAATTAGTAGGATTATTTGCTAAAAATGTAAAGAAATTTAAAGGCGAAATGGACGACGATATTTTGAGTACAGGTCCTCGAATTTAAAGTATTATGACAGAAACCAGTCCATTTTTAAACAATAGGCGATAATATACGGTCAGTATATTTATAATAAGAGTTACAGTTGTAGCATTTCAATTATTTTAGAATGGTTGGTGAGTAAAAATAAGAAGGCGTTTCTTAAGATTTATAGGAGACGCCCTTTTATTCATATGAAATAGTATTGTTATAGAAGAAAGGATAATCTACAATTCAATAAAAATCAATAAAAAATATTTATATAAAGAAGGAGAGGCTATCATTACCAATACTGACGGGCAATTATATTTTTTTTATATAGTAAGATAAAAATGAATTTTTGAATAAAATAGTATTATATTTTTCAAAAAAGTTAATATATAGACGTTACTACCGGAAAATAAAGGATAAAAGAATTGAGCAATTATTCAAGACAATTTGTTAAAATTTTCACAGATATTGACTTATAATAGTAATGATTTATAGTATATACAGAAGATGATTGATATTATATATGAATCATATGTAATAAATACTAGTATGTAAACTAGCTGCTGATATTTCTCTAATGGGGTTTATTATTAAGTACATATATCGTTGTCAGTATCTGTGTATACTATACTAAGTAACTTACTAATATATGAAAAGGGTGGTTTTTATGGCAGTAAAGAATAATTATAATGATCTTGCTGGTTTACCAGCACAGTACCAAACTTTTTATCTTGATATTATCCAATATATACCTAAACAAAGAGTTTTTATAGATCCTGTTATTACTTATGCCTATGGTGTTGACGCCAGTTTATACAGGATGACACCAAAGATTGTAATAAAAGCAAGAACTATCAAAGAAGTATCCTCTTTGATAAAACAGGCAGCACAGCAGAAAATATCGCTTACTTTCCGGGCTGCCGGTACTAGTTTGTGTGGACAATCGTTGACAGATTCTGTTTTGGTTATAATTTCAGAGGGATGGCAAAATTATTCTATAAATAATAACGGGGAACAAATTACACTGCAGCCGGGAATAATTGGCTCCGCCGCTAATGTATATTTAAAACCTTATTCCCGTAAGATAGGACCTGATCCGGCATCAATTGATCATGCCATGATAGGTGGTATGGCAGCTAATAATGCCAGCGGAATGTGTTGTGGGACTTCTGATAACAGCTATAAAACAGTTGAAGATATGAAATTGGTTTTTTCTGATGGTTCCGTTTTAAATACTGCTGATAAGGATTCTTGTCAGGAATGGAAACAAACGCATACAAAGCTCATTGAGGAAATAGAAACACTCCGTGATGAAATCCAAGGTGACAGTGACCTTAAAGCTTTAATATCTCAAAAATTTAAAATAAAGAATACCACTGGATATAGCTTAAATGCTTTTGTTGACTATTATGATCCCTTTGATGTGTTAAAGCATCTGCTCATTGGTTCAGAAGGGACCTTAGCACTTATCACAGAAATAACATATAGGACTATTATAGATCATAAATATAAAGCATCGGCTTTAATGATTTTTCCTGATATGAAAACAGCGTGTCTTGCTGTTATGAATTTATATCGGCCGCTGGTTTCCGCGGCTGAATTACTTGATCGTATAGCCTTGCGCTCGGTGGAAGATTGGTCTGGTGTTCCTTCTTATATAAAAACACTACCGGGAAAAGCAGCTGGTCTTTTAGTGGAAATAAGAGCAGAGAATAATGACGATCTATACAAAAAAATAGGCGAAGTGAAAGCAAAATTAGCAGATATCAATAATCTACGTCCGATTGAGTTCACAGATGTAAAGGCGGAATATGAACGTTTATGGAAAATCCGTGCTGGTATTTTTCCCGCAGTAGGAGGAATTCGCGACCTTGGTACTACTGTTATAATTGAAGATGTAGCTTTCCCCAAAGATACATTAGCAGATGCAGTGATGACTCTAAGAGAATGTATGGATAAACATGGCTATGGCGATGGTATTATTTACGGGCATGCTTTAGATGGAAATGTTCATTTTGTATTCACACAGTCATTTAGCTCAGAGGAAGATAAGAACAGGTACAAAGTATTTATTGAAGATATTTGTCGGTTTGTTGTTGAACAATATAATGGATCATTAAAAGCAGAACATGGAACAGGCCGTAATATGGCACCATTTGTTGAATTTGAATGGGGTAAAAAAGCCTATAAAATGATGAAAAGGCTAAAAAAAGCCTTTGATCCGGATAATATATTGAATCCTGATGTAATTATTACGGAAAATGGGAATTTGTTTATAGAAAATATAAAGGCAATGCCGCCTACACAGGATATTATAAATAAATGTATTGAATGTGGTTATTGTGAAGTTAATTGTCCTTCTCATAATTTTACTTTTTCACCACGTCAGCGCATAGCATCCCAACGGGAAATAGCCCGCTTGAAATTGACAGGTGAAAATCCGGCATTGTTGAAACGTTTTGAGGAAGAATATGAATTCTTAGGAGAAGAAACATGTGCAGCAGACGGATTATGTCAGCTGACTTGTCCTGTTTCCATAAATACAGGAGATTTTACTAAATATGAACGTTCTTTAAAGGTTACGCCAAAGACAGAAAATGCAGCTAATTTTATTAATAATCATTTCTCAGGTGTCAGCACGGCTATGAAACTGGGGCTGACAGGTGCTAATGCTGCCCATACAATAGTGGGAACAACTGCAATGGAATATATAACTAAAAAGCTGCGCAAGGCCAGTGATGGTAAAATTCCCCGCTGGACAAAATGGATGCCTAAGAGTGGCAGCACTCCAGTTCATAAACTTACTGAAGCTGATAGAAACAAACCTAAGGTGGTTTATTATCCAAGTTGTGTGACAAGGATGATGGGACCGGCTAAATACGATTATGATCAAAGACAGCTTAACGAAGTAATGATTTCTCTTATGGAAAAAGCCGGGTATGCGGTTATTCTGCCTGATAATATGGATAAATATTGTTGCGGTATGCCATTTGAAAGTGAAGGATATTTCAAAATAGCCGATCAAATGAGTGCCAAACTGGAAAAATTACTATTGGAATGCAGCCATGATGGAGAATATCCAGTTTTATGTGACACTAGTCCATGTGTCTATCGTATGAAAAAAGTTATGGATAAAAAATTAAAGATATATGATACAGTTGACTTCATACATGATTGTCTGTTGGATAAGCTTAGTATAAAAAAATTGCCGGAAACAGTAATGATACATGTAACTTGCAGTGCTAGGAAAATGGGATTGTTAGAAAAATTTAAAGCTATTGCTGAAGCTTGTGCCCAAAAGGTAATCATCCCAGAAAAAGTCCATTGCTGTGGATTTGCCGGTGATAAAGGATTTAAAATCCCTGCACTTAATGAATCAGCATTGGAACATTTAAATGAAGCTATCCCAGCTGGTTGTACACACGGATACTCCAATAGTCGAACCTGTGAAGTCGGACTTGCTGCCAAAAGCGGAATATGCTACCAGTCAATAGCTTATTTAGTTGATGAATGTGCTGAATAGATAACATGTAGTGAATTTATCATAAAATAAAATTCATCATACGCGGTGATAGGGCGGGCTTTCTGGCATTGATAGATGCTGGAAAGCCTTGCTTTGTAATAATAAAACGGGCTGTATTTTTCCTATGGTATATTTTTTATTCAATATATAATATAATTTTAACAAAACCTTATATAAAATATCATTAATAGGATGAGTTTATGGAAAATAAAATATTTAATATGCTGAATAAGATGCAAAAGCAGGTTGTAAATGATCTACAGAATAATATACTGCTTAGTGCTTCTGCGGGAACAGGGAAAACTAATACATTATTGTACCGGATGGTGAATATAATTGATAAAAATAAGGCGGCTCCAGAAGAAATATTATGCCTAACTTTTACTAACAAAGCCTGCCATGAGATACAGGAGCGCGCTGCAACAGTACTGGGAGAAAACAGTCTGAATATTGCCATTATGACTTTCCATAGTTTCTGTTATAATTTAATAAAAATTGAAGCTAAAAAAAATTCTGACTTATTTGCGGATTTTGTTATTTTTGACGAGGATGATTGTGCGGAAATCATAAAAGAATTCAATGTTTACAAATTTGTAACAAAGTCGTTGCAAAATTTTATAAATTTGGTGAAAGAAAACAGAGCTGTTTATAATATTTATTCAAATAATCTACATACAGATTATGCAAGGGTGATAAAAAAATTATTCAACAGTGAAAATAGAAAGCTGGACAGAGTATGTGTTAACCAGCATTATTTTCTTGATAAAAAGATGAAAGCATTGATGCAAGCAAATGGTGCAGATATTGTTACAGCATATGATCACAGGTTACAGGAAATGCATGGGCTGGACTTTACTGATTTAATAATTACAGTATATAAATTTCTTCAGGATGAAACTATAAAAACGGCATGGCAGAATAAATATAAATATATAAACATTGATGAGATGCAGGATACTAGCGAATTGGAATATGAAATATTAGCACAAATTTTCCCTGGCAATAATATTTTATTATGCGGTGACTATTTTCAAACGATTTATGAATGGCGTGGTTCTAATCCACATACGATATTAAAAAAATTCAAGGCAAAATATAATCCCCGTCTTATTGTTTTTAATGAAAATTATCGAGCAACTCAAATGCTTTTGCGGGCATCATATGGTTGTTTGAAAAAACTATTTGGAGAAAAAGTATATGCTATATATAAAAATGAAATAAAAGCCGTTAGTAGAGTCCAGGGAGAGAAGATTATTTTTAAAGAAACTAAAAATGTTGCTGATGAGGCAAAATGGATATTTGAAGAAATTCATAAAATAGGGATAAAAGATGTTGCCCGTATAGGCATACTTACCAGAAGCAACAAGTATAATCAGCGACTCAGTAAAAACTTCAGTATATTAAACAATAGATTGCCTAATGCTGATAGAGTTAATTTTATTTTAGTTGATGAATTTAAATTTTTTCGGCGGCAGGAAATAAAAGATGTACTGGCTTTTTTACGCCTTATAACAAACCGATATGATGAGACCAGTTTTAGACGCATATTAAAAAAGTTTGCTATCGGTATAGGTGAAAAAACTATTGCAGCTATAGAGACAAAAAAATATCATAAGGCAGGAATAAATATTATTGATTTTTTGGATAGAAAAACTTATGAATCAAGCGGAGATCCGTTCGGTATTTTACTTGATGCCCTTGCTAAAGATAAAGTAGTTGTTTTTGATGTTGAAAGTACAGGAACTGATACAGCCTGCGATGAAATTATACAAATTGCTGCTGTAAAAATTGACAAAAATGGAACTATAATAGATAAATTTGTCCGAATGGTCAAGCCAAATAAAAAGGTGGGACAGTCCTTTTATGTACACGGTTTTTCCGATGCATTTTTAAAAGAAAAAGGTGAACCACCGGCATTGGTATTACAAGAGTTTATAGAATTTTCCCGTAATACAGTGATCGTTGGGCATAATGTGGGCTATGATATAAGTATTCTTTACAGTCAGCTTGATAGATTAAATATGAATAAGCCAGATTTTATCACTTATTATGACACATTGGATATATTTAGAAGATTTTATCCAGATTTAGCTAACCACAAGTTATCTTTTTTAAGTGAATATTTCGTTATAGAAAATAAACCAACACATAATGCACTTGACGATGTAATGGCCACAGTGGGATTGTTGTTATATGCAGTGAAAAAGAATATAGGGCCATCTGTGTTAATAAGAAAAAAATATATTAGTAAGTATATAGATCAGTTTAGGTGGATAGCTGTTCAGATGCAGGAACTTACGGATAATAGCTATATTGTTCGGCCATATGATCTTATTGCCAAGATAATGAATCTAACAAAGATAAAAGAATATTATAAAAATGAACCTGAACGTATTGACAGGATAAGAGAATTATATCTTATTGCCAGGGAAATTGATAATAAAAAAGTCTATTCACGTGATGCTCTAAATAATTTACTAAAAATCAGTGCTTTATCAAATAGTGATATGGATAGAATGCTTATGAAGGTACCACGTATACCAATAATTACAGTTCATCAGGCCAAGGGAACAGAATTTGACTATGTTTTTTTGGCCGGCATGCAGGACGGGATCTTTCCGGCTTATCTGGCGATAAGGGAAGGGGTTGTCGAAGAAGAAAAACGATTGTTTTATGTGGCGATAACACGAGCTAAAAGGCAATTATTCTTGACATGGAGCCGAATAAGTGAACATGGCCGGGCAAATACCGTAAGTAGGTTCATAAAAACCATTCCAGTCGATTTTGTACAAAAAATTTAACAGAAAAATTTTTTGTTATAAGTATTGTGAATGTAATATATTAATATAGCAAATTATATTTTTAAAATAATATTAATTTAAAGATTTTTTTATTAAAAATATTTGCATAAATTGATTTTATCCTTCATAATAATGGAAGTATCAGCAAGTTAACTTTGAGGAGGATTTTTTATGAAAAAAATATTTTTTGTTTTTGCCGCGATTTTTTTGATAGGTGCATCAACGGCAATGGCAGCACCTATTAATACTTTAGCAAATAATGAAACAGCAGTGGGGATAGGAACAAGAGAATCATATATAGAACATAAGTTCTCCCCTAAATTGACTATTGGTTATCAATACTTAGACAGAGACGAATATAATCATCAGAATGATATATATGCACAATATGATTTGTTTGGTTCTAATTTGAAAGCCATTGCCGGTTTTCGTAATAATCTACCAGGTGATAATTCAAATGGATATGGTGGGATAGCTGTAGTTACTCCGAATATGATAGGGCCTCAGGCTTATGCATCATATGTAAAAGGCAGTGATTTTGATGAAACACAGGTTGGCATAAATATGAATGTTATTGCTAATATCAGCCTTAATGTAAATTATCATAATTTTGATCCTGATCATGGCCATAGCGAAAATGGTGTAGGTGTGGGTGCTACTGTTAAGTTTTAATCAGTTCCATTTATTAAAAAGCGGTATTCGTTTTAAGAGTACCGCTTTTTTGAGTGAAAAATTCTTTACTGATGAAATAAAGATGTATTGCTTAAGTGCAATTCATGCAGTATCATAATTAATATGAATTTATTACGATTCATTCGGAGGGATATTATTTGTCGACTGTTTTGCATAGCCTGATAGGCAGTCTTAAAAAATGTGTATTATACATAAAAGAAAATAGACTTTTCGGTATTCCATTAAAGTATATAATGTGTGTTTTTTTATTATTTATAGTAGCAATAATAATTGGTTTTCATTCTGTCTATGATAAAAAAGCTGCTAGTACTGTTGTTATTGAAATAAAACCAGGTATGCAGACAGTACAAATTGCGTCTTTATTGAAAGATAAGGGAATTATATATCACGATATATATTTTCGTGTTCTTGCTAATATAGAAGGACTGGATAAGGAATTAAAAGTTGGCCGGTATGTACTGCATAAAAATATGACTGATAGCGAAGTTATGCAGCTTCTTATTAGTGGTCCTCGTGTGTCAATAGTTAAAATAACAATACCAGAAGGATATACGGTAGAACAAATAGCGGATCTTTTAGCTGAAAACGGTGTGGTAGACCGAGATAAGTTTTTAGCTTTAGCAAAAACTTATGTACCATACGATTATATGAAAAATTCCAATCCATATATAAGATATGCAGTGGAAGGGTATCTTTTTCCTGACACATATGAATTTAGAATAGATTCATCAGCAAAATATGTTATGGATGTAATGACAGGACAATTTAACAGGAAATTTAATGAGACATTAAGAAACAGGGCAGGAAATTTGGGCTTATCGGTTAATAGTGTTGTAATAATGGCTTCCCTGGTTGAAGCAGAAGCCAAATTCAATGAAGACAGACCTGTGATTGCGCAGGTGTTTTTTAACAGGTTAAAAATCAATATGCCACTGCAGTCAGATACGACTATTCAATATGCCTTGATGCATCGAAAAGCAAGTATTTCTATAAAGGATACTAAAATGGATTCTCCATATAATACATATAAGCATTACGGATTACCTCCAGGCCCTGTAGATAATCCTGGGCTGGCTTCATTAAAAGCGGTTCTTTATCCTGAAAAAAACGATTATTTGTATTTTGTGGCAGATAGTAGTGGACATAATCATTACAGTCATACATATCAGGAGCATCTTAATAAAATAAAAAATTTGAATTGATGTTGGGATAGATTTTTATAATGAAAGAATTATTACAAGAAATGCAGGAATATGCAATTATAAATCATGTTCCGATTATAAAAAAAGCGGCAGCAGATATTTTATGTTGTTATATTAAACAAAATCAACCGGAAAAAATTTTAGAAATAGGGACAGCTATCGGATATTCCGCGCTGCTGATGGCAGGAAGTAGTGACGGAAATAGCAAAATTACTACTTTAGAAATAAATGATGCGCGGATCAGTACGGCACATAGTTTTATCAACCGTTCAATATATAGGAATAATATTGAGATTTTAAAAGGAGATGCGGGGCAGCTTCTGCAAAATTTGCCGGGGAAATTTGACTTTGTTTTTATAGATGCAGCTAAGGGACAGTATATTAAATATCTAGCAGCAATTATGCCTTTATTGGCTGATAAAGGCATAATTGCTGCTGATAACGTTTTATTTCGTGGTTATGTGGAAAGCAAAGAAAAACCACCGCGCCGTTATAAAACAATAGTAAAAAGATTGCGTGAATATATAAAAGAGCTAGACAGTCGATCAGAATTTATCACTGAAATATACCATGACGGTGATGGTCTGGCTGTGTCACAGAAAAGGATTTGAAAGATGAATAATAAAGTAGAACTATTGGCTCCGGCCGGAAATCTGGAAAAATTGAAATTTGCTATTATATATGGTGCTGATGCTGTATATTTAGGTGGAAAGAGATTTGGCCTGCGTACGTATGGCGGTAATTTTTCCCTGAAAGAAATGGAAGAAGGAATACTTTTTGCCCATAGTAGAAAGAAAAAAGTTTATGTGACAGTGAACATTTTTGCCCATAATAAAGATTTAGAAGGGCTGGCAGATTATGTTTTAAAGTTGGAAGCATTGAAAGTAGATGGAATACTTGTATCAGATCTGGGTATCTTTTCTATTGTTAAAACTACAGCACCGGGGCTGCCTGTGCATATAAGTACTCAGGCCAATACTACAAATTGGGCCAGTGTAAATGCATGGGAAAAGATGGGAGCAGAACGCATAGTTTTAGCCAGAGAACTTTCATTGCAGGAAATACAAAAAATACGTTGTAAGTCATCCGCGGAATTGGAAATGTTTGTACATGGGGCGATGTGTATATCTTATTCAGGACGTTGTGTAATGAGTAACTATATGACGGGACGCGACTCAAACCGTGGAGAATGTGCACAGGCCTGCCGTTGGAAATATTCGATAGTTGAAGAAAAAAGGCCTGATGAATATTATCCTATTGAAGAAGATAGCCATGGCACATATATTTTTAATTCAAAGGATTTATGTCTATTACCATATATTAGTGATATAATAAAAAGCGGTGTAAATAGTTTAAAAATCGAAGGACGTATGAAAAGTATATATTATGTTGCTGGAGTGGTAAAGGTTTATCGTGAAGCTATAGATACTTTTTATAATAAACCGCATAAGCTTTCGGAGCTGCAAAGTAAGTGGCGTGAATCACTAGAAAAAATTTCGCATCGTCAATATACTGCTGGTTTCTTTTTTCATAACCCAACGGCAGAAGATCATGTATATAATACATCTGCCTATACACAAACAGCTGATTTTGTAGGAATTGTACTTGATTATAATGAAAAAACAGGCTACGCGATTGTTGAACAGCGTAACAATATGAAACAAGGTCAACGGATAGAATTATTCCAACCTAATCTGCCATCATATTATCAGACTATTGACCAAATGTTTAATGATGAAGATAATAAAATTGCTGTAGCTCCTCATCCACAACAACACGTGAAAATGAAAATGGCCCATCCAGTGGAAAAATATGCAATACTTCGTCGCGATATTGTATGACTTTTTATAAAGCTTTCCCATATTCATTGAATATAATAAGATGAATATTTATAGTGAGGAATATACAATTTTAAAGCAGGATTATTAAAGATTTAGGAGGGGTTTTTATGAATAGATATTTTGCTACAGCATGTGGACGTGTTCAGGGTGTTGGCTTTCGTTATTTTGTCCAGACTACAGCTAAAAAATATGGATTAACCGGCTGGGTAAAGAATATGGATGATGGTACTGTTACGATAGAAGTGCAGGGAGAACAGACTGAAATCGATAAATTATTTGCTGCTGTAAAAAAAGGCAATATGTTTATAAAAGTTGATGAATTAGCTATAAAACCTATGAATACAGTGCATGAAACTAGTAGCTTTACTATAAAATATTAATTATAACTAAGTAATGATAATTTTATAAATTTAATTAAATGGATAGTGATTATTTATGAATAAGGTACTTGTACTCCATGGACCTAATCTTAATCTGTTAGGTACACGTGAACCGGAAATATATGGACATACTACCCTTGATAATATAAATAATATGTTAAAAGAACAAGCTGAAAAAGCACATATTGGGATTGATTTTTTTCAGACTAACCATGAAGGAATTATTGTTGACCGCATTCAGCAATCAGCCGGATATGATTATATAATATTAAATGCCGCGGCATTTACGCACTACAGTGTAGCTATTCGCGATGCAATAGCAGGAGTGGCAGTTCCTGTAATTGAAGTTCATTTATCTAATATACATAAAAGAGAAGAGTTTCGCCATAATTCTGTAATCGCGCCTGTTGCTGAAGGACAGATCTCTGGACTAGGTGTTGGGAGTTATCAGGCAGCATTATATTATATTATTACTAAGCTGAATGGAGTGGTCAATAATGAAAAATAATCGGTTAATGCGTTTAAGAAAATTTTTGTTAGATAAAAATGCTGAAGCTGTAATTATTAGCAAAAATGAAAATGTCCATTATTTCAGTGGATTTTATGGGGACGATTCAGCACTTGTCATTACAATGGATAAACAATATCTGCTGACAGATTCCAGATATATGGAGCAGGCCAAAGAACAAAGCCGTTTCACTGTTTTAGAACAAAAAAGTGGTTTATTGAATAAAATAAAGGAAACTTTACTGGGGGAAAATATACGACGGACAGCTTTTGAATCGAATGTTCTTGTATATGATTCGTTTACTGCTTTGCAGAAAATGCTGCCGGAAATCACAGCATGGATTCCTGTAATTCTTGATGGATTGCGGGTACAAAAAGATGAAGAGGAACTTGAACTTATAAAAAAAGCGGTTGCTATAAGTGACAAAGCCTTTGAACATATTATTGATTTTATTAAACCGGGAATATCAGAAATTGCCATAGCTGCAGAACTGGAAAATACTATGCGTAAACTGGGAAGTGAAAGGCCAGCTTTTACAACTATTGTAGCTTCGGGGAAAAGAGGCAGTTTGCCGCATGGTGTTGCTACTGAAAAGTTGATTCTTGCGGGAGAATTTGTTACAATGGATTTTGGTGCAGTGTATAAGGGCTATCATTCTGATATTACGCGGACTGTTTGTGTTGGCAGGGCAGATCCTGAAAAGAAAAAGCTTTATGATATAGTATTAAAGGCACATCTCATGGGAATAAAATCCATTGAAATAAATAAGGATGGGAAAAGTATTGATGCTCCATCACGTCAATATATAAGTGATATGGGATATGGCAGTAATTATGGACACGGTCTAGGACACGGAGTAGGTTTGGAAATCCATGAATTGCCCCGCCTTTCACCGATGGCAGGTGACATAATATTTAAACCGGATATGCTTATTACTGTGGAACCAGGTATATATATTCCTGGATTTGGTGGTGTAAGAATAGAAGATACTGTTTTGGTAAAAGAAGCAGGAGCAGAACCTTTGACAAAGAGTCGTAAGGATTTAATTGAATTATAGTAATATATTCATGGTGGATGTCTATATTTATGCAGCAGATAATAGTATTTCTTTTACATAAAGGTGCTTGTGGAAAATATTATCTATAGATTTATCCTGATATTGTTTTAAGAGGGATAAATGGCACCAAAATATTAATTGGGGGTTTATTTTTAATGATTTCAAGCAGTGATTTTCGTACAGGTCTTACTCTGGAAATTGATAATGGTGTATGGCAGATTATCGATTTCCAACATGTTAAACCAGGAAAGGGTGCCGCTTTTGTACGCACCAAAATAAAAAACATACAAAGTGGTGCAGTAGTTGAACGGACATTCAATCCAAATGAAAAATTACCGGCAGCTCATCTTGAAACCAAACAAATGCAGTATTTATATGAAAGTGACGGCATGTACACGTTCATGGACAATGAAACATATGAACAAACTGAATTGAATAAAGAACAGTTAGGTGATGCTTTAAACTTCTTAAAGGAAAATATGGATATAAGCCTGCAGTTGTTTAAAGATAAAATTATCGGTATTTCATTGCCTAATTCTGTAGTTCTAGAAGTAGTGGAATGTGAACCCAGCGTTAAGGGAGATACGGCTACTGGAGCAACAAAAATGGCCAAGGTAGAAACAGGTTATGAAGTTCGTGTACCTCTTTTTGTAAACGACGGCGATAAACTGCGTATAGATACGCGCACTGGCAATTATATTGAACGTGCTTAACAAAATTAATGGAAAAGACACTCTGACTAAAGTCAAGGTGTCTTTATTTATATTTTTTGGCTAAAAATACACAGAAAAGCAAATAAAATATATTATTTTTGTAGGTGATTTGTATTTTGCTGAAGATAAAAAAATAATGTAACTATGTAAATTTTTTCTTGCGTTTGAAAAATAAGAGGTGTATAATGTATTCATTCTACAAATGATAGGAGATATTTATATGAATGATGTTAAGTTTGTAAAAACTGACACATTGAAAACAAAACCTGATGTGTCTAAAATCGGCTTTGGTACGCATTTCACCGATTATATGTTTGAAATGACTTATACGGATGGAAAAGGCTGGCATGATCCTCAAATTATACCATATAGTGATATAAAAATAAGCCCAGCTAATGCAACTATACATTATGGACAGGCAATTTTTGAAGGAATGAAAGCGTTTCGACAGGGTAAAAAAGTAGTTATTTTCCGACCACTTGATCATTTAAACCGCTTGAATAACTCTGCCCATATTCTTGATATTCCTCAAGTTGATGTAAAACTAGTTCATAATGCTTTAAAACAGCTTATAAGCATTGAGAAAGCATGGGTACCGGATAAACGTGGTCAGAGTTTATACATACGGCCATTTATTTATGCCGATGATGGTTTCTTAGGTGTAAGCGTAGGAAAATCATATAAAATGTATATAATTTTATCTCCTGTAGCTGCTTATTATGCTCATGGATTTGCGCCTGTTAAAATCATGGTGGAAGATACATATGTTCGTGCAACTAAAGGTGGACTGGGAGAAGCTAAGACACCGGCTAATTATGCAGCCAGCCTGCATGCAGGACTTGTAGCTCATCAAAAGGGATATGACCAGACACTCTGGCTCGATGGTGTGGAACGGAAGTATATTGAAGAAGTCGGGTCTATGAATATCCTTTTCAAAATAAATGGTGAAATCGTAACACCTGAACTGGATGGGAGTATTTTAAGTGGTATTACACGGCGTACGGTACTTCAGGTTGCTAAGGAATGGGGCTATCCTGTTGCTGAAAAGCGTATTTCCATTGACGAAGTAAAAGCTGCCTATAAAAAAGGTACATTGGAAGAAGTTTTTGGTTCGGGTACAGCTGCTGTAATTTCCCCGGTGGGAGTTCTCGGTTATAAAGGCGAAGACATGATTATTAATAATGGAGAAATTGGTCCCTTTGCTCAAAAAATGTTTGATTATGTTACTGGAATACAGTGCGGAGCAGAAAATGATGTCCATAACTTTACGGAAACTGTTGCTGAAGTATAAATCCTATCATTTATCGTTTGCAATCATTTATAAAGGAAATAACAAAAAGCACTCTTGTAATATAAGAGTGCTTTTTGTTATTTCCTTTATTCAGCATAAACGCTGATTTGTCTTTTATAACGACCATTGCGTTCAAAAGCAACTTTGCCATTTACTTTTGCAAATAAAGTATCATCTTTACCAATACCTACATTTTTACCTGGATGAAAATGAGTACCTCTTTGACGTACTAAGATACTTCCAGCAGTAACAACAGTACCTGCCTGTTCTTTAACACCCAAACGCTTTGACTGGCTGTCACGACCATTACGTGTACTGCCGACACCTTTTTTATGAGCAAAAAGCTGTAAATCAAAATTGAACATTCAATTCACCCCCTGCTTGTTTAAAATATTAACGTATTTAGGATATTTTTTTGCTATTTCTGTAAAGCCCAATACAGCAACAGAAAAAACTGCTTCTGTAAGCTCATTTGGTAAATCTTCTAAGTTAAGTTTTAAATATCCGGGTTTAGCATCATAATAAATGTGGGAATGCAAATGTTCCCTTAAACTTAAAGCAGTCGATTGAGCAAGAGCTGATACCGCAGAACAAATAATATCCGTCCCACGTACTCCGGCACCGGAATGTCCCTTTAATAAAAAACCTGCGATCTTATTGTCATTCCGGTGCATAATGACAATTTTGATCATTATGCTTCAATTTTTTCAATGGTCAGTTTTGTGAACGGCTGACGATGACCCTGACGACGGCGATAATTGGATTTAGCTTTATATCTGAAAATTAAAATTTTCTTTGCCTTATCCTGTTTTTCCACTTTAGCTGTAATTTTAGCACCATTTACTAATGGCGTACCAATTTTAACATCTGCATCATTAACAACTGTTAAAACTTCATCAAAAGTTACAGTAGCACCTTCTTCAACGGATAACTTTTCTACGATAACGGTATCACCTTCAGAAACACGATACTGTTTACCACCTGTTTTAAAAATAGCGTACATTATAATATTTACACCTGCCTCTTTATATACTCGCCGATTTTGGTTAGCAAAAGCTATTAGACCTCACCGAGCGGTTGATAAGCCAGCCAATAAGACAAACTTATACTAAAAAATTTTACCATAACCAGATACAGCTTGTCAATGAATTCATTAAATTATTTATTCATCATCGTCATTGTCGTCATCATCGATATCAATGTTCAAATTATCTATTATTTCATGGGGAAGAACATTTTTCATTGTAAAACCCCGCCCGGCTACTTCTGAAGTATCTGAAATTATCATAAAGGCACTTGGATCTAAGGCATAGACTATAGATTTTATTTTTCCGACTTGAGTTAAACTGACAACAACAAACATGATATTTTTTGGTTGTCTGGTAAAGGCACCTTCACCGCGGAAGAAAGTTACACCGCGATTCAAATATTGCATAATAAGCGGTGCCATCTGTTCAACTTTTGGTGACATGATAGTTATTGATTTTTTCCTATTGAATCCGGCAACTACCTTATTAGTTATTTCTGCCGATGCATACATACAAATTAGAGTAAAAAGACCAGTTTTAAAGTCAAAAATAAAAACACCTATTAAAATAACAATGAAATTTAAAGCAAAGATGGCCGTACCAACGTCAAATGAATAATATTTTTTTATCACGGCCCCAATAACATCAAGACCACCGGTATTAGATACAGCACGGAAGATAAGACCATAGCCTATACCGGATAAAACTCCGCCGAATATGGCACATAACATTCTGTCATCAACTAAATTATAATTGCCGAGAAATCTTGTAGCATCAATACATACAGAAAAAAGAGTCATACCTATTATGGTATCAACAGCATATAGTTTGCCAAAGACCTTGTAGGCAAGGTAAATTATTGGTAAATTATATATTATTAATTGTATACCAATGGGAAGTTTAAAAAGATAATATAAGATGATGGCGATTCCGCTTAAGCCACCGGATAGCAAATGTGCTGGTATCAAAAATATGTTCATGGCAATACCGCTTAAAAGACAACCGATAAAGATTTGTAAATAACGTTTAAAATGAGTAGCAAATAACATTATAATCCTCCATAAATATGTGGTTACTTTTTACATGGGATGGTTAAACTGAGTTTTTTAATTAATAATTGTCCTCTGTGATGATTAGATTAACTAATTATTAATTATCATTGAATGTATATTTTACTTACGAAAAATTGTCAAGTCAAGTCTTTTTATCGATAAAATATCAATAGTTTAAAAAATACTTTATAATTGGTATAAAGTGGAAATAGACTTTATTTTTTGTAATTATTTTTTTATTATTCATTTATTTGTATAAAAAAAATGATTTTTCTCCTAACAAAATAAATAAAATGCTTGACAAAAGAATGACAAGATTATATAATCAATAGCATCATACATGAAGGCAACGCAGCCTATATGCAGATTTTTTCTGCTGTAGGCTGCGTTTTTTTATTGTATAAGAATTTGTGAAAGAATAAAAGTATTATTTAAACTTATAATACTATTATAAAGCAATATCTATTAATATGTATTCTTTTACAAAAAAAAGGAAGGAAAGATTTTATATGAAAAAACTTTGGTCTGTGCTTTTGTCAACATTTATATTAATGGTATTGTCAGTGCCAACAGCTTTTGCTGCTGCTAAAGCACCGCAAATCAGTGCAGGAGATACAGCATGGGTGCTTGTAAGTGCAGCGTTAGTTTTTATTATGACTCCGGGATTAGGCTTTTTTTATGGCGGCATGGTTAGAAGTAAAAACGTATTAACAACTATCATGCATAGTTTTTTTATAGTAGGAATGATTTCGGTAGAATGGATTATATTGGGATATACTATGGCTTTTGGCGATGATGCCACAGGTGTAATTCCTGGAGTAATCGGATCATTAAGTAAGATAGGGCTGACTGGAACTATTGGGCAGATATGGACAGGTACATCTATTCCTGAACTTGCTTTTGTGGCTTTTCAATGTATGTTTGCGGTTATTACACCAGCACTTATTACTGGAGCCTTTGCTGAAAGAGTAAGATTTAAAGCATATGTTTTGTTTGTATTGTTATGGTCGATATTTATTTATAATCCCATGGCACACATGGTATGGGGTGGTGGAAAGCTTTTTGCACTGGGAGCTTTGGATTTTGCCGGTGGATTGGTAATACATATTCTTTCAGGTGTTTCCGGGCTTACCCTTTGTATTCTTATCGGGAAAAGACGCGGCTATGGAAAGTTGCCGCTTTTGCCGCATCATTTACCAATGACTGTTTTAGGAGCAGCATTACTTTGGTTTGGCTGGTTTGGTTTTAATGCCGGAAGTGCTTTAGGAGCAAATGAATTGGCAGCTAATGCTTTTATTACCACACAGGCCGCAGCAGCGATGGCTACAGTATCATGGGTAGTTTGTGAATGGGTACATAATGGAAAACCTACGATTTTAGGAGCAGCATCGGGATGTATTGCTGGATTAGTAGCAATAACACCAGCTGCTGGGTTTGTCGCTCCAATGCCAGCGGTTATAATCGGGTTTATCGGTGGGGCAGTGTGTTATTTTGCTGTAGCTGTTTTGAAAACTAAATTAGGCTATGATGATTCTTTAGACGCTTTTGGTGTTCATGGAATAGGTGGTACATGGGGTGCTATTGCAACTGGACTGTGGGCATCAACGACAGTTAATCCAGCAGGAGCCAATGGCTTGTTTTATGGTAATAGCAATCTGCTCATGGCTCAGATTATATCGATCATAGTAGCTTATTTATTAGGTGGTATAGGTTCATTTGTCCTTTATAAGATTATTAATGCTATTACTCCGTTTAGGGCCGATGAAACTGAAGAAATTTCCGGTCTTGATATAGTAGAACATGGTGAACGTGCCTATTCTCAGTCGATAATGACAGGCGAGTCATTGGGAATAGCCGATGATTTTGATAAAATGAATTAAATTATAATTTTTAGTGGCAAATCAAATAAACTGTTTTATAATATAAACTAATTAAAATTATAATTTAGGAGGCAGGAATATGTCTAAAATGACAAAAATTGAAATCATTACACGCGCTAATAAACTAGAAGAACTTAAAAGTGCTTTAAATAGTATTGGAGTTGAGGGCATGACGGTTATTCCCGTTTATGGCTGTGGATTGCAAAAAGGACATAAGGAAGTTTATCGCGGTAGAGAATATTCTATAAATCTTGTTCCTAAGATAAAACTAGAAACAGTAGTCTGCGATGTTCCCGTTGATGAAATTTTATCTGTTGCTCAGAAAGTTTTGTGTACAGGTCAGGTTGGTGATGGTAAAATATTTGTTTATAATGTAGAAAATGCTATGCGTATTAGAACGGGGACCCAGGGAAGCAAGGCTATAACAGATAATGAAGAATAAGAAAAAATAATAAAAATCTCCTATGAATATTTTGATGTTCACAGGAGATTTTTATTATTTAAAAGTTGTTAGAATTTTTTATCGTTTATAATTATTTTAAAGGATTATAAAAAATCTTATAGAAGTGAATATATAATATTTATTTTACTTAAGATTTATTTTCATGGTTAAGATTAATCAGTACAGTTTAAAGTGTTAGTTATCTGGCAAAATTATAATCAGTATTGGAGGAAAAAACATGTTTTTTACAAGGAAGGCCCTAAAATCAGAATCTTCTATAAGTAATTTTACAGCAACTGATAAAACAAGTAAAATACTTTTGACCATGAGTGATGCTGAAATTGGTTATTTGCAACAGATAGAACCTATTATAAAAAAAAATCTGGAAACAATTACAAATAAATTTTATCAAAAAATAACTTCAGTACCAGAAATAAAAATGTTTATAGAAAAAAATTCCTCAGTAGAGAAATTAAAAAATACATTTAAAATGTTTTTATCAATGATGTATGAAACCAATATTACTGATGCTTATATAGATAAAATTTATAAAATAGGTAAAGTACATAACAAAATAAAATTACCGCCGGAATGGTTCTCTATGTCTTTTGGTGTTCTCGAACAAATTATATATCCGTATATTTTTAAACTTTACAATAATAATATAGAAGGACTTCAACATATTGTCCTTGCCTTCTGCCATCAGACACAGTTTATTCAGGCTATTGTTATGCATACTTTTATTGATGATTATATTCTAGATCTAAAAAATAAAGTTCTTAAAGAAGAAGCATTGATGCACAAGCAGAATGATTTATTGCAGACGATAAAGGAATTATCAGAATCATTGGCTGCATTATCAGAAGAAATGTCTTCTTCAGCTGAAAATATGTCTGATAATGTAATTAAGATTAAGGAATCTGCTGATAATGTAAAGGAACAATCCGGTATAACTAATAATTTGGCAGAAAGCGGCGAAAAAATGATTAAAAAAATCATTGAAGAGATACGGCTGCTGACCAATCAGGTAAAACAGATGAAAAATAATTTGGCGGAGCTTAATGAAAGTACCAAGTCTGTTAATAATATTGCTGAAACAATAACAGAAATTGCATCACAAACAAATTTGCTGGCTTTGAATGCTGCTATTGAGGCAGCAAGAGCTGGTGAAGCCGGAAAAGGGTTTGCAGTTGTTGCTGATGAAGTAAGAAAGCTGGCCGAACAAAGCAGTCAGTCAGCAGCTAAAATTCATGACCTTATAACCCATAACGCGGCATCAACAAATAATGTCGTGAATAATATGGATGAGCAAAATCAATTATTGTTTAAAATTGTTGATGATATAAATGCCAGTGTAGGAGAAATAACTAAAATTACAGCAGCGACAAATAAAAATCATGTCCAGATAGCATCAATAGATACTTCTTTAGGCGCGCTAACATCTTCTTCTAATGATGTTAGACAGGTTTCTCAGGAAGTAGCCGATTCAGCGACAAATTTATTCAATAAGATAAATGAAGAAAATCCAGCATAATGAATAAATATCTGACAACTTTCTTTTATTTTTTACTGAATAAAGCTGTTGCAAAGTCTTCAGCGATAAATGGTTGTAAATCATCTTCACCTTCACCTACGCCGATCCATTTAACAGGCATTGATAGTTGTGATTTTATGCCAATTATTACACCGCCTTTAGCTGTTCCGTCTAATTTTGTCAATATTACTCCAGTTATGGGTGCAGCTTTAGTAAATAGCTCAGCCTGGTGAATAGCGTTTTGTCCTGTTGTTGCATCTAAAACCAGAAGTGTTTCATGGGGAGCATCTGGGATTTCCCGTTTTATTATCCGGTACATTTTATTCAATTCATCCATTAAATTCGACTTAGTATGCAGTCGGCCGGCAGTATCAATTATTAAAACGTCAGTTTTTCTGGCTAATGCTGCTTTTAGCGCATCAAATACAACAGCTGACGGATCAGCGCCTTCTTCATGAGCTATTACTTCAGCGGCAGCCCGCTGCCCCCAGATTTGCAGCTGGT
This sequence comes from Pectinatus sottacetonis, assembly GCF_015732155.1. Classification (NCBI taxonomy): domain Bacteria; kingdom Bacillati; phylum Bacillota; class Negativicutes; order Selenomonadales; family Selenomonadaceae; genus Pectinatus; species Pectinatus sottacetonis. Next base: position 41,842 of record NZ_WIQK01000002.1, on the reverse strand, counting down.
CGATAGCGGCAGCTCTGAAGGTATCCGCCGCAGCCAGCAGAACAGATTTGTTTTGGTTTTTATAATATTTTGCCAACTTACCAATTGTTGTTGTTTTTCCTACACCGTTTACACCTATCACTAAAAATACAGTTGGCGGTGCAACCGCAGTATTTATGGTGTTTTCGCCAATGGATAAAATTTCGCTGATGCGTTTTATCAAGAATGGCTGCAGATCCTGGGGTGAGTTAATTTCTTTTTTCTTTATGCCTTTACGAACATCATCCATTAGTTTCATGGTTGTCTGTACACCAACGTCAGCCGATATTAAAATTTCTTCTAATTCATCAAGACACTCATCGTTAATGTCGGCATAGCCAATTACCAGTTGTTCAATTTTTTCAGTAAAGGATTTTCTTGTTTTGTTTAAACTATTTTTTAATTTGTTAAAAAAACCCATATTCAAGCCTCCGATTCTTCTAATTTAACAGAAATTATTTTAGATACACCTGCTTCTTCCATCGTAACACCATACATAACATCAGCTGCCTCCATTGTACCTTTTCTATGGGTTACTATTATGAATTGTGTATTTGAAGAATAATCTTTTAAAAAGGCACTAAAACGCTTTATGTTTACTTCATCAAGTGGAGCGTCAATTTCATCTAATACGGAAAATGGTGCAGGACTGTATTGCAAAAAGGAGAACAATAGGGCAATTACTGTAAGCGTCCGTTCGCCTCCAGATAACAATACCAGATTTTGTTTCTTTTTACCAGGTGTCTGTACAGCAATTTCTACTCCAGAGGAAAGGATATCTTCTTCATCGGTTAGAATAAGTTTTGCTGTTCCTCCGCCAAATAATTTGCCAAAAATATCATTGAAATATTCTTGGATAGATATGAAAGCTTTTTTAAATTGTTTTGACATTGTCAGGTCCATTTGGGTAATTATCTGCTGTAAATCAGCTTTTGCTGTTGTTAGATCCTCCATTTGTGCTGCCATAAATTTATGTCGTTTATTTATTTCATTGTATTCATTTATTGCATTAGGATTAATACTACCTATTCGGGTTAATTGTTCTTGTAATTCTTTTAAATTTTTTAGAAGAATTTCCTCAGGAATATCTTCTTTTAAAGATAAAGCCTCCTGCGGCGACAGAGCATAATCTTCCTGAAGTCTTTGTACACATTGTTCTACTTCAAAATGAGTCTTTGCTGCTTTTATTTCAAGTGCATGGACATGTTCTTGCAGGGTACTCATCTGGTCAGCTGTTTCTTTGCGTTTAGTTGCATATTCTTTATTTTTTACTCGTTTAGTCATTAACATACTATATGTTTTATCATAATCTGTACTGCCGGATTGATGTAACTGCTGTAAATTTTTTGTCGACAGCTGGAGCTGGGCTAATTCCTGCAGACTGTCATTTATAGAATTCTGCAGGCGGGTTTGTTCTTCTGTATTGCTTTTTAAAGAATTACAGCAGCGATGGCATTCATTTTTTAGTAGTTCTAATTTTTCCCTGTTACCTGATAGACTTTCTTCTATGGAGGCAAATGCAGCTGTCTGTTTTAACAGTTGAGCCTGCTGTTTTTTTTGTTCACAATGATAAGCTGCGATTTTTTCTTCAATTTTACTAGATTTTTCTGATTCAATATTTTTATTTGTCCGCTCAGTATCTAAAGCATGTTTTTCTTTGTCATAAGCAAGATGTAATTCAGCTGATTGTTTATCCAGCGAACTTATATCCGAAATGAGCTTAGTCACTCTTTTTTCTATATCGATATAAGTATCACGTAAATGGCTGAAATTAGTCTTTTTTTCGGCTTTTATAATAAAAAGATCCTGCAATTGCTTATTATTGCTTTTTATAGCCGTATCTGTTTTTGATAAATCGGACATAAGCTGACTTTGTTTTGTTTTGTAAGATAACAGCTGGCTTATTAATTGATTATTTTTAGTGATTAACTGTTGTATATCATTTTCTCGATTTAAAAAGCTTATTTCGCGGCGTGTACTTCCACCAGACATAGCACCCCCGGCATGCATGATTTCGCCGGCTAACGTGACGATGCGCAATGTATATTTTTTTTGCTTTGCCAAAATTAAAGCATTATCTATATTGTCAACAATAACAGTGCGTCCCAGCAGGCTTTCTATTATTTTCTCATATTGGTTTTGGGTTGAGATCAATTGATCAGCATAACCAATGAAACCAGTATATATGGTCATATCTTCACGATGAAGATGATATGGTTTGACTGTTGTAATCGGCAGGAAAGTGGCTCGACCAGATTTTTCTCTTTTTAGAAAAGAAATAGCAGCTTTTGCAATGTCAGTGTCTGTAGTAATTATATTCTGCAGACTGTTTCCCAGCGCAGTTTCTATTGCTGTTATATATGGGGGAGCAACTTTTATCAATTCCGCAACAGAACCGCATATTCCACTATACCAAGCCTGATTTTGGGCAGTTAGTACAGCTTTTACGCTTTTGCCGAAGCCTTCATAGGCTTTCTGCATATTGGATAGTATTTTAATGCGTTCTTTCGTTCGATCAGCAGTATGTGTTAATTCAGTACATTTTTCCTGAATAATGTGCAATTGGGACTGAATATCATTGTATTTATTGATGGCCTTAGTACCAGCAGTCTGTAAGCAATTTTCTTTTTTTGTTAATGTTGTTATTTCTTGTTCAGCAGCAGCTATTTTTTCAGCATATATTCGTTTGTTTTTATCAAAATCATCTTTTATTGTTTTTTTCTCTGCTAAGGAGCGCATTTTTTCTTCAATATCACGCTGAAACATTATTAATTTGCGTTCCTGTTGTTCGAGCAGCAGCTGTTTTTGATGCGATTCTGTTTTTAATTTATCCAGGAGGTTTTGCTCGTCGGAAATATTTTTTTCTAAGCCATTGATAGTAGTATGAGTTTTTTCTAAAGCTGTTTGCCGGAAAAGTTTTGTTTTAGCCAATTCTGAGATATGCACCTGTAGTTGAACTAAATTATCTTCTGCTGTAGTTTTTTCGGTAGTGATTTTAACGAAATGATCTTTCAGAATATTGAGGGAATGGCTGTTTTGCTTTATTCTTTCGGCAAGAATACGGCAATTACTGCGGTTGCGTTCAATTTCTGCCGCAATTTTGCGGTTGTTGCTTTCCATATCAGCTAATTGTTTTTCTATGATAGTTATTTCATTATCTAAAGCGACTGTTTTTCCATCAACAGCCGCTTTTTTTATCTCTAAATCAGCAATATTAGTTTTCAATTTCTGAATATCTGCTGAAATGACATTATCCTCTGTAGAAAAATTTTCGTATTTACATAAAATATGGGATAACTTACATCTATCATAGCTGTTTTTTAATTGGTTATAACGCTGGGTTTTTTCTGCTTCTGCCGCCAAGGGCGTAAGCTGCTTGGAAATTTCTGTAATAATGTCATTTATACGTACAGCATTCTGTTCAGTATTTTCTAACTTCCGCACCGCTTCTTTTTTTCGATCCCTGTATTTAGTTATTCCAGCGCATTCCTCAAAAAGAAGCCTACGGTTTTCCGGTCGGGCATTTAATACCTCATCAACTTTATTTTGACTTATTACACTTATGGAATCTTTTCCTAAGCCAGTATCAGCGAATAGCGTATAAATATCTTTAAGGCGGCAGCGGGCTTTATTTATATAAAATTCGCTTTCACCTGAACGGAATAAGCGGCGTATAATATTTATTTCCTGAAACTCTAGGGGTAATTTTCCATCTATGTTATCGAAGGTAAGGGATACCTCAGCAATACCGGATGCCTTGCGGACTGAGCTGCCGGTAAAAATAATATCTTCAGCTTTACTGCCCCTTAGGTTGCGGATATTCTGTTCACCTAAAACCCACCGTATGGCATCTGTTATGTTACTCTTCCCACTGCCATTTGGGCCAACAATAGCGGTTATTCCTTTATCGAATTCTATTTCGATTCTGTCCGCAAAAGATTTGAATCCGTATGCTTCAAGTCTTTTCAATAGCAAATAAATTCACCTGCAGTTGTTTATTAAAATAAATATAATCTTCATTTTTTTGTTGCTATTTTTACAGTAGCAATCATATTAGGCTTTATATTTTTCATTTTATCTGATGGAATAAAAATTTTTATGATATATTTTTTTTCTATGGTTGTCGGAGGAAGTATTTTTGCTACAGTTCCATTAATATGTTCATTGTTAATGATACAGTCTACATATGCACCTTCCTGAATTTTATCTGTCTGCATTTTTACTGCTTTTGCTTCTAACCACATATAATTAGATGTTCCAATGTTAAATAAATTTTGACCAGCGGAAATGGACATGTTATTTTTTAAATTTGTATAATAGACAATACCATCTGTATCAGCGCATATAGGGATAAGTCTATTATTATTTTTGGCTTCTTCCAGAGCAGCCTTAGCCTGATTCATTTTTGTCTTGGCCACTGCAATATCCTGCGGGGTAATACCACTGGAGGTACCTGTTGTTATGACTTTTGGAGTATATGATGTATGACCACTATTGTTTAACGCTTCCTTGGCAGTAGCTGCATCTGCTTGAGCCGTCATATATTCAGCTTTACTCACGGCACCAAGCGAATACAAATCTGCCATCTTTTTTTCGTGAGCCAGTGCTGCGTCATAATTATTGCGGGCTTCTGCTGACGGAGCAGTCCTTTCAGGCTGAGTTATAGTCCGCATAGAGGTTTGCTGGTTTAAAGCTGTCATATTCTTATATTGTTCCTGTGCCTGTTGAAAAGCCTGTGTTAGATTATCTATATCTTTTTGTGTGACATTTGGGCGTATTTCTGCGAGAACTTGTCCTGCTTTTACCTGTTGACCATCTTTTACTAGTATTTTTTCCAGTTTTCCATTTGTAAGTGTTTTAGCATGAACAAAAGTTCCAACTACGCGGACATCATAAAATGATGCATAGGCATGATATTGACCATATAACCATATGGAAAAATTTATTACTACAGCTAAAATTATAATTACCGGCAGGGTAAATTTAATTATGGGAATAATTTTCCGACTAATGTCAGTTTCCAAAATACAACCTCCTGATAATTTATGTTAATTGTTTTTAAAATATATTAGTCATTAAAAAAAACATGATTTTCCAATAAATTCACGGAGAATAGAATTATTGGGAATATCTTTTTCATTATAGATCTCCTTAAAAAAACCGAGGAAATCAAGAAGTTGTTTTGCTGTACTATGTTCAGGAACATCTGTCCCTATTTTTTCCAATAACGGACAGGCATATTTTTTTAGTACAGCTAATTCATAAATTAAAGCTGAATTAAACATTATATTGGCATTTTCCTGATAGGGAAAAATATTTTTTTGTTCTCCAGCCCGGACTTCAGGCCACTGTCGTATTGTTTTTAATGCTGATGAGCCGCGGAACTGGTAATCACGTACGATACGCCTTATAAGACGTGCCACAGTAGTAGGAATATTATTATGACTGTCTATTCCCAGTTGTGTTAATGCACTTATATAAATTTTATATACTTTTTCCGCTGACAAAGATTCTGTTAAGCTGGGATTAAGACCATGTATTCCCTCGATGATTATAGGCTGATTTTTGGCTAATTGTAAATAATGTCCATTCCATTCTTTTTGTCCTGTAATAAAATTATATCGTGGTATGTTAACTTTTTTTCCGGTGAGTAAATCCAATAGCTGTTTATTGAGTAAACTCTTGTCAATTGCAGTAAAAGATTCAAAATCATAGTCGCCATTTTCATTACGGGGAGTATATTCTCTGTCCAGGAAATAATCATCAATGGATAGCGAAACGGGCTTTATACCATTAACTAATAATTGTATGCGCAATCTCTGGGCAAAAGTGGTTTTCCCAGAAGAAGACGGTCCGGCAATAAAGATAACGCGAATATGGTTAATGTTTTTTACTATTATATCAGCAATTTGAGCAATCTTTTTTTCTTGTAAGGCTTCTGATATTCTGATCAATTCGCCAGATTGCTGTTTTTTTATATAATTATTGAGGTTGCTTACATAATCACATTGTAATATGTTGGCCCACTTATCAGCTTCTGTCAAAAGAGTAGCCAATTTTTTTTGGTTTTCGTGCGGAGGCAGTTTTTCGGGGCTAGTAAGTTCTGGTGTTCTTACTACAATGCCTGGTGGATAGTAATCTATAGCAAATAAGCCAAGATCTTTAGTGCTGGGCAGCATAGGTCCGTATAAATAATCATAGTAATTATTGCAAAAATATATACTGACCAAATCTTGTTTTAATGATTTCACAAGTTCTATTTTAGAAAATTGTCGATTGCGGGCAAAGAGAGCTATAGCATCTTTTTTCGGTAAAACTTTTTTTATGATAGGTATATCCTGTGTTATCATATCACGCATCAGTATAGACAGTTTTTCTATGTTTTCTGGAGAAACTAAACTTATGGGAACAATCTTGCAGTATATACCATGGTTTATAGAATGTTCCACTATTACATGAGCGTTAACAGCAATTTTTTTTAAAGCCGCCATCAATATAAATAAAACGCTGCGACGGTAAATAATAATTCCCTCACTGGAATGCATATCGACAAATTCAATTTTCTTACAATCTTCTTCCGTAAGAGATGACTGTAAATCCCTTAAAGTATTATTTGCTTTAATAGCAACTACAAACTCATTATAATGCTTTTTCCTGTCATTTATCAAATGAAAAATTTTTTTATTAATATGTTGAATACTCATTGATTTCAACTCTTCTCTATAATTAAATAAAAGCCTAAAGTTTTAAATACTTTTTAGACTTTTAGTGTGGGACAGTATATTTTATTTAAAAAATAATTTTAATATCTTATAGATAATAGCAGCTACAACAGCAGTGGAAGGAATTGTCAGAATCCAGGCAATAGCCATCTGTTTAGCAACGCCCCAACGGACAGCCCTGACTCTTTTTGCTGTACCAACTCCCATTATAGAGCCTGATACTACGTGTGTAGTACTTACAGGCAGAGACATTAATGTAGCGGAAAAAATAACAAGTGAGGAATTTAAGTCAGAGGCAAAACCACTTATAGGTTCTAGTTTGAATATTTTGCCGCCTACTGTTTTTATAATTTTCCAGCCACCTATTGCAGTACCACAGCCCATAGATACTGCTGCCAATATTTTCACAAAAGTCGGTACTTGGAAGGCATCTATATAACCGGCACTTAAAAGTGCCAGCGTTATGATACCCATTGATTTTTGTGCATCGTTGGAACCATGTGAAAAAGCCATCATGGCAGCTGATATTATCTGTAGTTTTTTAAATTTATTATTAATTGCAGATGGTCTGAATTTCCCGAACAACAGAAATAAAATTGTCATAATTATACAACCGGTAACAGCGGCTATAACTGGTGAAAGTATAAGGGAAAGAACAATTTTACCTATTCCATAGAAGTTGAGACCTATCGACCCGGTAGATACCAGTACGGCACCAATTATGCCACCGACCAGAGCATGAGAAGAACTGCTTGGTAGAGCCAGCCACCAGGTTAATAAATTCCATATTATAGAACCACCCAAAGCCGCAATAAGAATTAATTCATTAACATGATCAGCTGATTTCACTATATCGCCGCCGATAGTACGAGCAACACCAGTACTATACATAGCCCCGCAAAAATTTAATATGGATGCCATTACAATGGCAATACGTGGACTCATTGCCCTTGTAGACACTGATGTTGCAATAGCATTTGCGGTATCATGAAAACCATTTATAAAATCAAAAACCAGTGCTAAAAGTATAATTAACAACATAATTACCTGGAGTTCATGCATATTTCATTACCACGCCTCTTATCATATCTGCTATTGTTTCACAATGATCCAATGTATTTTCCAAATATTCAAGGATATCTTTCCATTTTATTATTTCAATAGGATCCTTTACAGTAGCAAATAACTGTGCTACTTCTTCTCGGTAAAGTTTATCGCCAGCACTCTCAATTTTGCAAATTCTGGCAGTATATTTAAGAATTTTTTTCTCGTTGTGTTGTAACCTATGTAAAAGTTTGAATATCTCGCTGATATCAGTAGTTGCCTCAATTAGCAGCTGTGACATATCTAAGGCTGTAGGGCGTATTTCATCGATCCGGTACATTATAGCGCGCTGTAATGTACCTTGCAAAAAATCTACTCCGTCATCTAATCCATTAGCAATAGCATAAATATCTTCCCGATCTATTGGTGTTATAAAAGTATGATTAAGCTTCACAATTATTTTGTCATTGATATCATCAGCAGCATGTTCTAAATCAGTGATCGTTTTCATTTTTTCTTCTGCCCTGCTGTAATCTGTCATGACTTCATTGATAATTAAAGCACCTTTATGAAAATAATCAGCACTTTGGACAAATAGATCATAAAATTCCGTATTCTTTTTTACAAGAAACATAGGCTTCCTCCCAAGTTGCAACAGCAAATAATTATTTAGACATTATAATGTGATAATCAATGTTAACACTTATTTTACAATGTCTTAATAATTATTTTACAATATTTACTTAGGATTATACAATATGATAATTAATATATCCCTTAAATTTTTAAATATTTTTTGATAATATCTGCCATTTCTTCCGGTTGGCAAATATCTGTATGCTTTACTACTGCATGCTCTAAAGCAGATAATCCTGCTGGAATATTTTGCTGATTATATTTTTTTAATTTTTTAAGAAGTGTAAATTCATTCTGCCCTTGGATATTTACATTAAGAGCTGTAAGTACACTATCATTAAATTTATATGGACTGGCAGTTGATAAAACAACCATAGGTGTTTTATTGTCATCAGTACGTTTTTTATAATTTTCTGCAGCCTGCCAGGCAACAGCCGTATGCGGGTCTATTACATAATTATTTTTATCATAAACTTTTTTTATCATTTCTAAAGTTTGAGTTTCATTTATCCAATCAGCAAAAAACAAGTTTTGTAATTTACTGCGGTATTGTTTACCGACATCATAGTGGCCAGTCTTATTTAAGCTGTCCATCCATTCGTTTATTTGTTTATCATTATTTTCCGTTAAATAGAAAAGCAATCTTTCCAAATTACTGGAAATAAGGATATCCATGGAAGGTGATATTGTTTTAAAGAACTGGCGGTTTTTATCATAACTTCCTGTGGTTAAAAATTCGGTAAGAACATTATTAGAGTTGGAAGCACAGATTAATTTATTTATGGGTAATCCCATTTTTTTAGCATAAAAACCAGCCAGGATATCACCAAAGTTTCCTGTAGGTACAGCAAAATTGATTTTATCGCCAGTCTGGATACTGTGGTTATTTACTAAATCGGCATAAGCACTGAAATAGTATACTATCTGGGGTAGTAATCTTCCCCAATTTATAGAATTTGCCGAAGATAGTTGATAACCGGCTTTTTTTAATGTACAAGCAAATGTTTTGTCATTGAAAATATTTTTTACCCCTGATTGAGCGTCATCAAAATTTCCCTTTATAGCAACCACTTTAACGTTATCTCCCTTTTGGGTAATCATTTGTTGCCTTTGTATATCGCTGACTCCCTGGTCAGGATAAAAAACAACAATATTTACCTGGGGAACATCACAAAAACCTTCCAAAGCGGCCTTGCCTGTATCACCAGAAGTTGCTACTAAAATAATAATATTATTTTCTTCGTCAGTCTTTTTTAAGGCAGTAGACATAAGCTGTGGCAATAATTGCAGAGCCATATCTTTAAAAGCACTGGTTGGACCATGCCATAATTCTAGGCATTGATAGTTGTTTTTTAAAATAATTACTGGAGCAATACCGCTAGTATCAAATTTATTATTTCCATAGGCATTGGCAATACAGTTTTTTATTTCTTGCTCAGTATAATCGGTTAAGTACAATGATAATATTTTGTAAGCACGTTCCTGATAAGAACAAGTATATAGCGTCTGCAAAAATGATTTATCAATTACGGGAAAAACTTCTGGTACGAATAGACCACCGTCTTCAGCAATTCCTTTTATTATAGCCTGGGCCGCAGTTACTTTGATTTTTTTGTTTCGCGTACTTATATAATTCATATTGTAAGTTTCAATACCTTTCTGCTGTTAATATAATATAAGTGCTTTACACTTTGACTATAACTATAGTGAATAAAGCACTTATATTATAAATAGCTTATCTATTATTATGTAGCTTTCAGTTTTTTGGGAAAAATTCATTGTGGATAATATTAACAGCTTCCTGCATTCTGGCACTCTTTATCAAGCATGAGATACTGATTTCAGAAGTACTTATTACATCAATATTTATTCCGGCATCCGACAGCGCACCGAACATACGTGCTGCTATGCCGGGATTTCCCAGCATACCTACGCCTACAATGGAAACTTTTGCAACGTCTTTTTCAATAAGGACACCTATAGCGTTAAGATCAGAGGCAACTTTATCAACAACTTCTTTTGCCATGTTTAGGTCATCTAATGACAGTGTAAATACCATGTCGGTAACATTTTTTTCTATATTACGAATACTTTGCACAATCATGTCAACATCAATATTATTTTCTGCCAGTGCTGAAAATATTGAATATGCTATTCCTGGATTATTGGGAACACCTAAGACTGCGATTTTAGCGACTTTGTCGTCGTGGCTTACCCCTCTTATTACGAATCCTTTTTCTTCCATTGTATATTCCTCTCTTATTATTGTACCGGGTTTATTGGTAAATGTAGACCTAACATGGATGGGAATCCCCATCATTTGACCTACTTCTACAGAACGTGGCTGCATAACACCAGAGCCAAGTCTGGCCATTTCCAGCATTTCCTGGTAAGTGATTTCTTTCATTCTGCGGGCGTTTTGTACGATTCTGGGATCAGCAGAATAAATTCCATCAACGTCGGTATATATTTCACATGCGTCAGCGTGCAGAGCACCAGCTAATGCAACAGCAGAAGTATCTGATCCGCCTCGTCCCAGAGTAACAGGATCCCCTGACTGGTCACAGCCCTGAAATCCAGCTACAATAACAATATTGCCCTTGTCTAGTTCATCAAGAACACGCTGAGGTTTTATGTCCAAAATTTTTCCTTTTGTGTGAATGGCATTGGTTTTTATACCGGCAAGTGTTCCTGTTAGGGAAACTGCATCTTCCCCTAAAGTTTTAAAGGCCATCGTCATTAATGAAATTGATACTTGCTCACCGGTAGTGAGTAGCATGTCCATTTCCCTGGTGTATTTATAAGGATCCTCATCTATTTGAGTAGCCAGTTTTATCAATTCGTCTGTTGTATTTCCCATTGCAGATACAACGACAACAATTTTGTCGTCTTTTTCTTTTTCTGCCGTAATTCTCTTAGCAATGTTTATTATTTTTTCTGTTGTTCCGACAGAACTGCCGCCAAATTTTTTTACAATCAGTGCCATCCTTATCCTCCTAAATAATTTTAAATTGCAAATACATTAAAAATTATTGCCTGCAACTAAAAACTCTTATCATAAATATAAAAAAAATTTTATATCATGTATAACAATTGTTACATTATACAACATAATCTAATCGTATGTATAGAGGCTATAGCAAAAAATATTACCATTTGCCCGTAAAAAAATCAATTATAATTATTTTTATCTATTTGAGAACAGAATTTTATATTAAAGTGTAAATTAAAATTCACTGTTGCTAGGTTAAATTATGTAACTAATTTTATACTAATTACCATAAAAATTCACCTAAGATAGTATATTATATTGCAGTTTGTCATTTGTTTTGCTATTATTGTCATGTACAGATTATTATTTTTTTAGGAGGAGTTCTAATGAAAGTAGCTGTTGTAATGGGCAGCGATTCAGATTTACCGGTGTTAAAGCCGGCTATTGATCTACTGCACAAGTTTGGAGTAGAAACAGAAGTAATAGTTGCTTCTGCACATCGTACACCAGCAAAAGTACGTGAATTTGTTTCTTCAGCAAGAGAACGCGGCGTGGGTGCTTTTATATCAGCAGCAGGCGCAGCAGCTCATTTGGGAGGCGTAATCGCGTCTTATACAACACTTCCTGTAATCGGAGTTCCCATTAATGCAACTGCATTAAATGGAATGGATGCCCTTTTAAGTACAGTACAAATGCCCTCAGGCATTCCCGTTGCTACTATGGCAATAAACGGGGCTAAAAATGCAGCTATTTTTGCGATAGAAATTTTTGCGTTAAGTGATGATAATTTGCAACAGAAATTGTCTGATTATCGGGCAAAAATGGTTGAAGAGGTAGAAGCCAAGGCTGCAAAAGTAGCTCAGGCATTACAATAAAATTTATTTAATATGAGAGGCGTTATTAAGTTGAGTAAAGAAAAATTATATGAAGGCAAAGCAAAAATTGTTTATACGACAGATAATCCTGATGAATTGTTAGTTTATTATAAAGATGATGCTACTGCTGGAAACGGCGCAAAAAAAGGAACCATAATGGAAAAAGGTATTCTTAATAATAAAATTTCTGCGTTTTTCTTTGACATGCTGGCTAAAAATGGTATTGAACACCATTATATAAGTATGCCCAGTGATAGGGAAATGCTTGTAAAAAAACTTGATATAATTCCGCTAGAAGTAGTTTTGCGCAATGTAGCAGCTGGTAGTCTGGCTAAACGTCTTGGTCTTAAAGAAGGTACTAAAATGGCTTCACCTGTTTTAGAATATTATTATAAATGTGATGAACTGAATGACCCGATGATTAATAAATTCCATATAAAAGCAATGAATTGGGCAACAGAAGCAGAATTAGCTCAGATTGAAAAGATGGGTTTAAAAATAAATGATATTATGACAAAATATTTAAAAACTAAAAATATCGATTTAATAGATTTTAAGCTTGAATTTGGCCGTTATCATGGCAAAGTCATTTTAGGTGATGAAATTTCTCCGGATAATTGCCGTTTCTGGGATAGCGATACACATGAAAAACTTGATAAAGATCGCTTCCGCAGAGATTTAGGTCATGTAGAAGACGCATATAAAGAAATTTTACATCGGTTAACTGGTAAAAAAGCTTAATTAGGAGAGAAATAATAGATGGTTGATATTTCCACATCAAGCGAATGGCATGAAGAGTGCGGCGTTTTCGGTGCTTATTCACATAGCGAAGATGTATCTTTAATGACTTATCTGGGACTTTATGCTTTGCAGCACCGCGGACAGGAAAGTGCCGGCATTGCAATAACTGATGGAGCCTGGATGGATGTTTCCCGTGGAATGGGACTTGTTAATGAAGTTTTTCGTCATCAGCTGCCTCATATGGACAATCAGTATATTGCTATCGGACATGTCAGATATTCCACGACTGGTTCGAGTTTACTGGCAAATACTCAGCCCTTAATGGTGAATTATGCAGGCGGAAAGATAAGTTTAGCCCATAATGGAAATCTGACTAATGCTTCTCAAATTCGCAGGAAAATGGAAGAACAGGGAACTATTTTTCAGACATCGATCGACACGGAGGTTTTTGTAAATTTAATTGCTAAATCTAAAGAAACTACCATTGAAAATAAAATAATAGAAAGCTTAAAACAAATTAAAGGGGCATACTGCCTTACTATTATGACAGAAAACAAACTTATTGGTGCTCGCGATCCCCACGGTTTCAGACCTTTATGTATAGGTAAATCAGATAATTCATGGGTATTATCATCGGAATCATGTGCCCTGGCTGTTGCCGGAGTAAAATATGTGCGTGATGTTGAACCCGGCGAATTAGTAGTAATCGATGAAAATGGCCTTAAATCATATAAATTTGCTAAAGTGGAAAAAAAGGCAGCTTGTATTTTTGAATATATTTATTTTGCGAGACCTGATAGTGTTATCGATGGACAGAGTGTTCATGATGCACGTTTTATGATGGGACGTATTTTGTCCAAGGAATCAGGTTTTAAGGGTGATATCGTTATTTCTGTACCGGATTCTGGTACTACGGCGGCTACTGGATTTGCTTATGAATCAAAAATTCCTTTTATTGAAGGACTAATAAAAAACCGGTATATAGGACGGACCTTTATTCAGCCTACGCAGAAAAAACGTGACACAGCAGTGAAACTAAAATTAAGTCCCATCGTTTCTGCTATTAAGGGTAAAGATGTAATAATGGTTGATGATTCTATTGTGCGTGGGACTACCAGTGGTAAAATTGTTCGTATGTTGCGCAAGGCGGGTGCTAAATCCATTAAAATGTGTGTTAGTTCACCACCAATAGGGTATCCTTGTTATTACGGCATAGATACTTCCGTTCGCAAGGAACTTATTGCAGCTACAAAAACGGTAGATGAAATTCGGGAGTATATTGGGGCAGATGCATTGCACTTTTTATCGTTAGATGGATTACAAGAAAGTATAAAAAATGCCAATAGCGATGATATGTGCTATGCATGTTTTAATAATTATTATCCAGTAAAAATGTCCCAAAACAGTCCTGTCGGTGCAGATAAATATATGTTTGAACATTTAAAGAAAAAATAATATATTATACTGACTTCTGGAGCTACCACATTAATAACATTGGCTTTACAAAATGCAATCTGTTCCTGCTTTTAAGAGCGGATAAAGGAATGGCATAATGTAATTTATGAATAAAAATGTTTATATGTCGGCAATCCAGCCAGTCGTATAAAATCTAAGTACTAATGATTTAATGGGGGATAGCATGCCTGATAAAAACAACAGCAGCTTAACGTATAAAGACGCTGGAGTTAATATTGATGCTGGAAATTATTCAGTATCACTCATAAAAGACAGCGTAAAATCTACTTATCGTCCAGAAGTATTGGGTGATTTAGGCGGATTTGGCGGATTGTTTGCATTAAATAACAATAAATATAAAGAACCTGTTTTAGTTTCTGGCACAGATGGTGTGGGAACAAAATTAAAATTGGCTTTTATGTTTGATAAACATGATACTATTGGACAAGATGCCGTAGCAATGTGTGTTAACGATGTTTTGGTACAAGGTGCAGAACCGTTGTTCTTTCTTGATTATGTAGCTGTAGGTGAATTGGAACCAGAAAAAGTTGCTACTATAGTCAAGGGAATTGCCAGTGCCTGTAAAGAATCAGGCTGTGCACTTATTGGTGGTGAAACAGCTGAAATGGCAGGATTTTATTCTCATGGAGAGTATGATATAGCAGGTTTTACTGTTGGCGCAGTGGAAAGATCTAAAATAATCACCGGAGAAAAGGTAGTTCCCGGAGATGTGCTTATAGGATTACCATCTACCGGTATACATTCCAATGGATATTCTCTGGTCAGAAAAATTTGTTTTGAACGTAAAAATTTTACGGGAAAAGAGTATATGCCAGAATTGGGATGTACTTTAGCAGAAGAATTGCTAACACCTACAAGGTTATATCCTAAAGTATGTTTGCCAATAATAGATAAATATGATATTCATGCAATGGTTCATGTGACCGGCGGTGGCTTTTATGATAATATACCACGGATACTGCCTAAAAATTGTACCGCTCAGATAGACGCAGCTGCTTGGCCAATGCTGCCTGTTTTTTCGTTGCTGCAGAAATGGGGCAATGTAAAATGGCAGGAAATGTACCGTACTTTTAATATGGGAATTGGTATGATAATAGTGGTGACGGCAGATGATGCTAAAAATATACAGGCTGATTTAAAGGCTAACGGTGAAAAGTCTTATATCATAGGCGAAATATCCGCTGGAGAAAAAAGGATCAATATAAAAGGCGGGGTATTTAATGGGTAAGCCGGTTTTAGGTATTTTGGCTTCAGGACGGGGAACAAACCTGCAGTCAATAATGGATGCTATTGCTGAGGGGCAGTTTTCTGCTGAAATCGGTTTGGTAATAACAGATAACCCTAAAGCCAAGGCACTAGAACGTGCACAAATGGCGGGTATAGCTAATATATGTGTTGAGCGAAAAAAATTTGCTAAACGTGAAGTTTTTGAGCAGAGTCTTATTGCTGAATTGAGAAAACATCATGTAGAACATATTGTTTTAGCAGGATTTATGCGTATATTGAGTCCTGTTTTTATCCGGGAATATAAAAACCATATACTCAATATTCATCCAGCTCTTTTGCCTTCATTTCCCGGAGCACATGCTCACCGTGATGTTTTGGCATATGGTGTTAAAATATCGGGCTGCACAGTGCATTTCGTTGATGAAGGGATGGATAGTGGTCCGATCATTATACAGGCAGCTGTGCCTGTAATGGATGATGATACTGAGGATACCTTGGCAGCACGCGTTTTAAAACAGGAACATATAATATATCCTAGGGCTATTGCTCTGTACCTAGATGGAAAGCTAAAAATAGAGGGACGCAGAGTATTTATAAAAGAATAATATTTAGGTGGGATTTTTTTGAAAATAAAAAGAGCACTGCTTAGTGTTTCTGAAAAAAAAGGTATTGTTAAACTGGCGCAAAAACTACATGATGCCGGAGTAGAAATAGTATCTACTGGTGGTACGATGAAAGCAATAAAAGAAGCAGGTATTCCTGTATTATATGTAAGTGATGTTACTGGTTTTCCTGAAATTATGGATGGGCGCGTAAAAACACTTAATCCTTACATTCATGGTGGAATTTTAGCTGTTCGAGATAATCCAGAGCATCAAAAGGCAATGCAGCAACATAAAATTACTGGCATTGACTTGGTAGTAGTTAATCTTTATCCTTTTAAGCAAACAATTGCCAAACCTGACGTTGAATTAGCGGAAGCAATTGAAAATATTGATATAGGCGGACCGGCAATGATTCGTGCTGCTGCTAAAAATTTTAAATATGTGACTGTAGTTGTTAATCCTGATCATTATGATGAAGTTGCCTCAATGATCAGTAAGGATGATGAAGTCGCTTATAAATTCAGAATGAAACTTGCTCAGGAAGCTTTTGAACACACTGCTGAATATGACACTTGTATTCAAAATTACTTAGCAAAGCAATTGGATAAATAATTTTGTTTTAATTAAAAGAAGCTGTCGCACGTAACCATTTTTGTTCATAATATGCACTATCTCATTTTTGGCGTCTATGTTTAAAAAACAGCACGAATAATAGAAGTGAGGATCTGTATTTTTATGAAGGTAATGTAATCATGTGACAGCTCCTTTTAATAATACAGGAGGAAAAAATATTGGATATAATTGTAATTGGCTCAGGTGGCCGTGAACATACTTTAGTATGGAAACTGGCACAAAGCAGTATTGTGAATAAAATATATGCTGTTCCGGGTAATCCTGGCATGAAAAATATTGCTGAATGTGTTACTGATATTGATATAGAAAATAATGATGTTATTGTAGCTTTTGCCAAAAAGAAAAATATTGATATGGTAGTAATTGGACCAGAAGTTCCCTTGATAAATGGGATTGTTGATGATTTAGAAAATGCCGGAATTGCAGCATTTGGTCCGAGTAGAGAAGCTGCACAGCTTGAAGGATCAAAGACTTTTTCCAAAAATATTATGAAAAAATATAATATCCCTACAGCAAAATATGAAACATTTACTGATGCGGACAGTGCTAAGGAATATATAAAAAAAGAAGGCATCCCTATTGTTGTAAAAGCTGACGGATTAGCCGCTGGTAAAGGAGTAATAGTAGCAGATACAATGCAGCAGGCCTTGGATGCTGTAGATGAAATCATGTGTGATAAGGCATTTGGTGATGCCGGAAATTCAATTGTGATAGAAGAATGTCTCATCGGAGAAGAAGCATCTGTTTTAGCTTTTACAGATGGAGATACTATAATACCTATGATTTCTTCGCAGGATCATAAAAGAGCTTTAGATGGTGATGAAGGTCCTAATACTGGTGGGATGGGAACTTATGCTCCAGCACCTGTAGTAACTGACAGTGTTATGGATTTTGTTCAGACAAAAATATTAGAACCAATAATAGCAGCAATGAAAACTGAAGGGAAAAAATATAAAGGCTGTTTATATGCTGGGCTGATGATAACACCAACCGGACCTAAAGTTATAGAATTCAATGCCCGATTTGGAGATCCAGAAACACAGGTAGTTATTCCACTGTTGCAAAGCGATTTAGCAGAAATAATGCTCTCTTGTATCAAAGGGACCCTAAAAGGGAAAAAAATAAACTGGAGTAACAAGGCAGCAGTTTGTGTAGTCTTGGCATCCGGAGGCTATCCGCATAAATATAAAAAGGGAATTACCATAAAAGGTTTAGACAAAGTCGCTGCTGATAAAACACTGGTCTTTCATGCTGGTACAAAGGAAATGGAAGGGGAAATTGTTACTAACGGTGGTAGAGTCCTAGGAGTCGTTTCTATAGGAAATGATATAAAAGAAGCTATAGCAAATGCCTATAAAGATATAAAAACGATAAGCTTTACTGACATGTATTATCGTAAAGATATTGGACAAAAAGCATTAAAATATCTTTAATATATATTAAAGATATTTTTGTAAATGAATTTATAATTCATGTTGTACTATTAGTCATAATTATGGTACTGCTGCGGGTAAATATTTCATTTGACTCCAAAGACGGCATTAATACTATTGCGTGACAGTATCGAAACAGTTAATTCCTATAAATATTGTGATAATAATATATTTGGTATGTGTTTTGGTAAATGACTAAAACATGCTAAGAATTTATTATCTTAACACAGGAGTTTAAAATGGATATTGATTTTCATTTTGCAGTGATTTATATTTTATCCCGATGGGCTGGTTTTACTGGAAAGGAAGCTAAAATTATTGCTACTAGTTCACAATTGGTTGATGATAATGTAAATCATAATATTTCCAGTGTAAATAAATCATATGAATTATGTGATTTTGGCATAAGACGTTTTTCTGGTCACCGTAACTGGGAAAATTTATCGGAAACGGGAAACAAAAACGTGTGGATTCCTTTTCATTTTTTACCCGGACTGGAAGGAAAAACTATGGCAGAAAAGTTGATATGCAAGAAAGACAGCATTCTTTCTAATGAATTAATTCAAAAAATATATCAAAGACTTGCAAAAACTAATCTTTGCCGGATAGGTATTATTCTGCATGTATATGCTGACACATGGGCACATCAAGAATTTTCAGGTATAACTAGCTGTCTCAACGTCGTTACTGATATAAATATAATAAATGCAGATAACAAACTAAGCGAAAATTGGAAAAGCAACACGGCTGATTTTTTTACTAATTTAAAACCATTGGGGCATGCCAGTGCCATACATTGGCCAGATCGCCCCTATGCATATTGGCAGAGCCACCAAAAATTTTTCTATGGAAGAAAAAACTGGCAAGAATTCCAAGAAGCAATAGCGGAAATTTATAAGGCTTTATCATTATATAACAGACAGAAAAGTTATTCGCTGGAATATGATAAAATGAATAAATTATCATATTGCCTGCAAACCATTAAAGATAAAAATTGTTATATACGCAATAATAAATGGTTAAAATTAATTAACAACAATTATTTTGCATTTGAAAAATTTTCTCTGGTAGACAGAACTTTAAACTACGATAAAAATTTTATCATAAATAATAAAGAATATAAAATAGATTTCTATTCAGCTATTCAGGAACATTATCAATGGGTTAAGAACAGGTTAGATGACTTTGATATAGATATAAATGGTATTCCAGAGACATTTATAGATCTGTTTAGTAAATGGCAGTATTATTTTGCAGATTTAAAATTGAACGCTTTTTATACAAAAAATATCCGTATTCCCTTGGTAGATTAATATAGGAATACGGATATTTTATTAAAATAAACCCATTATATGCTGTACAAAGAGAGAAACAACTGCAACTGCAAACCAACAGCAAAGTCCTAAGAATATTGGACGAATCCCATTTTTTATCAGTGACCGCAGATTAGTATTAAGACCGATGGCACTCATGGCTAAAATTATGCAGAATTTACCAGTAGATCCTAAAATATGTGAAATATGAATAGGTAGGATACCAGTTGTGTTAACGATAGAGGCAACTACAAACCACAATATAAACCAAGGAAAAATCTTATAAATATTAAAATTACCATTTTTACTTTGCTGACGTGCTGTCAGAACTGCAAAAAATATACATGCGGGGACTATCATAAGTGCACGAGTTAATTTTACTATTGTAGCATAACTGCCAGCCGCATTACTATACGAATATCCAGCGGCAACAACCGAAGAAGTGTCATTGATTGCTGTACCCGCCCACATGCCAAATCCGGTATTGGACATTCCCATCACATGGCCCAGAAACGGAAATAGGAAAACAGCAATTATATTAAATAAAAATATTGTAGATATTGAAAAAGCAATATCCTTATCCTTGGCTCCTATTACAGGAGCTATGGCAGCAATTGCTGAACCACCGCAGATAGCAGTACCTGCACCGATCAATGTTGTTGTATCGCGTGCTAAACCAAGCCATCTTCCCACAATCCATGCTACTAAAAATGCTGTCAGCAGTGTAAATATCATTACGCAAAAAGAATGTGATCCTATAGCCAGAACACTAAAAAGATTCATTTCGAAACCTAAAAGTATTATTGAATACTGCAGGATTTTTTTCCCCGTGAAAATTATTCCTTGTTCAAAACTTACTGGGCGTTTTATACCAGCAGCAGCTATTCCCAATAGAATACCAAAAACTGGTCCGCCAATAATAGGAAAAAATTTTCCTAAAAAATATGCCGGAACCGCAAAAATAAGCGAAAATAAAATTCCTTTAATATTATTTTGCATTAAAAGATCACTCCTTTTTATTTATGGAATTTATTGTACCAAGGATATTATCATATGTAAAATTATATAATTTTATATATTTGATAGGTATATACTTATTATATAAAATTTGATAATTTACATTATTTATATTTATTTGCTAATAGTATAAAAAAAATATATACATTATAATTTTTTTTTATATATTTCTAATAAATATTTATATTTATTGTTTTTTTTGCAGGAGATAATATTCTTTTAACGAAATTATAGTTATATGAAAAAATTAAAGGGAAGTGCATTATAATGAAACATGTTTTTAAAACAGAAAAACCATTTTGTCTTAATTTGCAAAAAAATGTGAATGTAGTTCGTTATTATCAGCAGGTGAATCCAAGAAGAACTGTTTGTTATAAACAAGAATGTGAGCATAGATTTGACTGCAAGGAATGTACTAACTGTATTCATGCCTTTCATGCTATTGGTTCAGAATTTCTGCAGGGATAAAAATAATATATGTAATAATCGGTAAATTCTAAAAATAATCTATAATTAGAAAGAGTATTTTACAAGAACTGTGATGGTAGTATATATTTCATTAAAGAAGTAGTTATTATAGTACAAAACTATATATGGTATGGATAAAAAACTGGCTTATTGTCATAATAAGTCAGTTTTTTCAACAAAAGAACAGCAGAATAAAAAACATTCTGCTGTTCTTTTGTTGAAAAATACAAATTATTTTAAAGTATCCTGACAAAACTCTATAAAAGACTGAGCAGCTTTTGATATATATCTATCTTTTTTCCAGGCTAATCCTACATCGACAAAAATGGGATTTTCAAAAGGTAGTACCTTTATATCAGGAGTATCTTTTACAACAAAATCAAGGAGAAAAGCCATACCTACATTACTGGCGACTAACCCCTTGATTGTTTCTATTTGGTTTGATTCCAATACAACATTGGCTTTTATATTTTCAGCCGCCATTTTTTTCATCAGCAGATTTCTCAAATATGAACCATCTTTTAACATTATCACATTTTGATTTTCAATATCACTTATGGAAATTGATTTTTTTTCTGCTAAAGGATGGTTGAGCGGTAGACAAGCTACAGATTGATTTTTTGACATTAGGAGCAGTTCCAGACTGGAAGATGCTCCTGATATAATAACAATACCAAAATCAAGTTCATCACGTTCAATTTGTTCTCGTATGGTCATGGAACCTTCTTCATAAAGATAAATATCCAAATGAGAGTATCTTTGCTGGAAACTAGAAAAAATTTTAGGAAAAAGGAAAGCTCCTATCATTGAAGGTATCCCTATTTTTATGGTACCTTTTTGTAATTTTTTATAATCATTTACTTCTAATACAGCATCTTGGATATTACGCAGTGCCAAATCAATTCTGTTTAAAAAAACAACACCTTCTGGTGTCAATGATAATTGTTTCTGACTGCGATCAAATAACTGAATACCTAGTTCTGCTTCCAGTTTTTTTATGGCAACTGTTATATTAGGCTGAGAAACACGTAGCCGTTTAGCTGCTCTGGTAATATTTTTTAACCTGCTTGTCATTTGAAAATATTCTAACTGCTTGAGCTCCATTATAATCCTCCCAAATTTTCATAAGCAAAACATTATATGAATTTATGATATTTATTATGTACATTTATATCATTTATTATAGCATAATTTTATATATAAAAACTATACTAAATTTAAAATATAAATGAATTATTTTATAAATTATCTGATATTATAAAATAATTCATTATAATATTTTTTTATCATTTTGCGGATAATTATTAATAAACATTTGACAATAGTAATTATATATGATATATTATTAACGTTATTTAACAAGCAGGAGCCACCGCTTCTCACCTGATGACTTTTAGTCAGCCGGGTTTATACTTTAAAAAAAAATGGGTGGCTGTGTGCTGCCCATTTTTGTATATACATTTATTTTAGAGAGGTGAATTTTTATTAGTAAAGAATCTTTAAGAATCAATGGAGAAATCCGTGTCAGAGAAGTACGCGTAACGGATGCCAATGGAAACCAGCTGGGGATAATGCCTACACGGGAAGCTTTATCCCGCGCCGAAGAAGTACATTTGGATTTGGTAGAAGTTGCCCCGAAAGCAAAACCACCAGTTTGCCGGATCATGGATTTTGGTAAATATCGTTATGAACAGCAAAAAAGAGAAAAAGAAGCACGCAAAAAACAAAAAGTTATAACGATAAAAGAAGTTAAGCTACGGCCTAATATCGAGCAGCATGATTTTGATGTAAAGGCAAAAAATGCTTTACGTTTCATTAATGATGGAAATAAAGTAAAAGTTACTATCATGTTTCGCGGTAGAGAATTATCACACCCAGAATTGGGACGTGTTTTACTGCTTAAGGTTGCTGATAATCTTTCCGAGTATGTGACTGTAGAACGCACACCAAAACTTGAAGGAAGAAACATGATAATGATTTTAGCACCAAAACAGATTAAGGGAGGAAAATAATAATGCCAAAAATGAAAACCCGCCGTGCAGCGGCTAAACGCTTTACAATAACCGGGACAGGCGAATATAAACGTAATAAATCTTTTAAAAGTCATATTCTGGAAAAAAAGTCACCTAAACGCAAACGTAATCTCAGAAAAGCAGCTATTGCTACATCTGCCGATCATAAGCGTGTTCGTAGAATGCTTCCATACGCTTAATAAAAACATCAGGGGGAAAAAATAAATGCCAAGAGTTAAGACAGGCGTTACAGCACATGCACGTCATAAAAAAATATTAAAATTAGCTAAGGGCTATAAGGGTTCTAAAAGTAAACAATTTAAAAAAGCTAATGAAACAGTAATGAAGGCATTATATTATGCCAGAAGAGATCGTCGCGCCAAAAAAGGTAATTTCCGTAAATTATGGATTGCCCGCATTAACGCCGCTGCGCGTATTAATGGAATGTCTTACAGCCGTTTGGTTTATGGACTTACCAAAGCCGGTGTTGAAGTAAATCGCAAAATGCTGGCAGACTTAGCAATTAATGATGCTACCGCATTTACTAAATTAGTTGCTGTGGCAAAAGAAAATCAGTAATAATAAAAGTGAGTTTAAAGCTGTACATAATAGTTAGAATTATGCACAGCTTTTTTTGTAAAAAATAAGTATTGTTAAAGTTTATAAATTTATGGAGGCAGTGTATGACACTAGTTAACGAAAATTATTTAAAACTGCCGGGCAGTTATTTATTTGCAGAAATAGCTCATCGGGTAAAGGCTTTTAAGGAAGAAAATCCACAGGCTGAAGTTATCAGTCTAGGAATAGGCGATGTAACTCAGCCGCTTGCTCCTACAGTCATCAGTGCATTACATAAAGCTGTCGATGAAATGGCAGATTCAACAACATTTCGTGGTTACGGACCTGAACAAGGATATGATTTTTTGCGTGAAGCTATTGTAAATACAATTTACAAACCATGTACAGCAGCTGTTAGTCCTGATGAAATTTTTGTAAGTGATGGAGCTAAAAGTGATTGTGGTAATATCCAGGAAATATTTGGTGTTGATAATATTATTGCAATAACGGATCCAGTTTATCCAGTTTATCTTGATACCAATGTTATGGCTGGACGAACAGGTTCTTATGATAAGGATGCTGGGATTTTTAGAAATGTAGTGTATATGCCCTGCATAGCAAAAAATAATTTTGTACCAGCAATACCTGATAAGCATGTTGATATGATATATATATGCTGTCCTAATAATCCCACAGGAACAACATTATCAAAACAGCAGCTTACCAAATGGGTACAATATGCACAGGAAAATAATGCCATAATATTATATGATGCTGCATATGCATATTATATTATGGAAGAAAATGTACCAAGAACAATTTATGAAATTGAAGGAGCTGAAAAAGTTGCTATAGAATTCAGGTCCTTTTCTAAAACAGCTGGTTTTACAGGAATGCGCTGTGGCTATACAGTAGTCCCCAAAACGGTTGCTGGCTATACTAAAGCCGGAGTAAAGCAAGCTCTTAATCCCTTATGGAATCGTCGGCATACAACTAAGTTCAATGGAACAGCATATATTATTCAGCGTGCAGCTGAAGCAGTCTTGACCGATCAAGGACAAAAAGAAATAAAAAAAACCATTAATTATTATATGAATAATGCCCGTATAATAAGAGAAGGTCTTTCACAGGCCGGTATAGAGTATTTTGGGGGTATAAATGCACCCTACATTTGGCTAAAAACACCAAACAATATGAAATCATGGGAATTCTTTGATAAATTACTGAGGCAGGCACATATTGTAGGTACACCGGGATCTGGCTTTGGCCCGGCTGGTGAAGGTTATTTTCGTCTTACGGCCTTTGGTGATACTAAAAATACGATAAAGGCTGTTGAACGTATAAAAACAAAATTGAAAATTTAACAGAATATGATAGATTTTTCTAGTATTTATAGTGATACTGCTATGATACGGTCATAGAACAATGAATATTTTAACCAAATACTATCAACCGGAACAACCGATGAATTATATTACAACAATCCCGTTTTTACTCGATATTGGTAAAGAGACTGTTAAAGACTTCTATTTAGTTAATAACAGTCTCTTTTAATTTATTTGTAAGATAATTTTTTCTACATATTGGTATGTAAATAATCAACATATTAAAAATACTTCCTAAATATATTACGAAGTATTAAAAATACTTTGTAATATATATCTATTTTTGGTAAAATATTTAGTTGATAGTAATATTATAGTAAATTGCTGTGGGAAAGGGGATTACGGGCATGGATAAAAAAATTACCATTGACGATTTAACAAAAAAATTAAAGGGCCCTCATCATAAAATTACGCCACAGAGAAAAATAGTCTTACAGGTTTTTATAGAAAATCCAGGTGAACATTTAAGTGCAGAAGATGTTCATTATATACTACGCGATAAAAGATATGATATTGGGCTGGCTACTGTTTATCGCAGTTTAGAACTTTTATCGGAGCTTACTATTTTACAAAAAATTGATTTTGGGGATGGCTGCAGGCGTTATGAACTCAATACAGCTAATCCTAATGCTCATCAGCATCATCATCTTATATGCTTGAAATGCGGCAAGGTATCTGAATTTGCAGATGATTTACTGGATGATTTGGAAATGGATATAATGAAAAAAAGTAAATTTAAAATAATTGACCACCAAGTAACTTTTTATGGATATTGCAGCGAATGTCAAAAACAGAAATAAAAAAAATAATCGTAAACAGTAAAAAAGAAGTAATACATAAGATAGTAAGGGAAATATTGGTATTGTTTCAAATAAATACAGCTGATGAAATTGTCGATATATATGATTTCGACAGTCTTGAGATTTCCAATAGCATCGTTGATGGCAGTTGTCTTAGTGTAACAACCAGTATTTTGCTGAAAAATGATAAATTAAGTAAAAATATGGAAAAAACTTCTTTGGCGGACATAGATGAAAATCCACGTGCCGCAGTTAACAGACTTATAAAATGGAATTTATATTATTTATTTACCGAAGTATTTGGCAAAACAACTGCACCATGGGGGATTTTGCACGGAGTTCGTCCCACAAAAATAGTTCATAGATATATTGAACGTGGCTTGCACAAGTCCGAAATCATAAGAAAACTTATTGACAATTATGCTGTTGTAAGGGAAAAAGCTTTATTACTGGCAGATATTGCTTATAGGCAACTACCAATAATGGCTACAACAGACCAAAGTACTATAAGTATATACATTGGTATACCTTTTTGTTTATCAAGATGTCTGTATTGTTCTTTTCCCTCTAATATATTGCCTGATAATAATACCTTGAAAATTTTTATGGACACACTTTATCAGGAAATAGTATCAATAAAAAAAATTATAGAACAATATAAATTAAAGGTGCAGGCTATTTATATCGGAGGCGGGACACCCACCAGTCTGCCAGAAGAAGAATTTTACAACTTACTTTGTGCTGTAAACAACTTAAAAACAAGGGAAACAATTGAATTCACTGTTGAAGCAGGAAGACCTGACTCTATTACTGCTGCCAAAATTACCGCCATGGAACAGTTTAAAGTTACCCGAATTAGTGTCAATCCTCAAACTATGCAGGAAAAAACATTACAAGTTATTGGCCGCAAGCATACACCTGCTGATATAATAACTGTATATAATAAGATCAGGGCAGTGAGCAGGGCTAAAATAAATATGGACTTAATTTTAGGATTACCAGGCGAGTCAGTCGAAGATGTACGTGATACATTAAATAAGGTTACTGCATTGAATCCAGATGATATAACAGTCCATGCTTTAGCAATAAAAAAGGGATCTTATTTAAAACTTCATCAATCAGATATCAATTTACCAAGTGATCCGGTAGTGTGTCAAATGGCTGAAATTACTCAGCTAATACTGCAAAAAAATTCTTATATCCCATATTATTTATATAGACAAGGCTATATGAGCGGACAATTGGAAAACATTGGTTACTGCAAAAAAGACGCTGCCAGTATTTATAACATACAAATAATGAGTGAGCGACAGACTATTTTGGGGATAGGCGGCAATGCATCAACAAAAATAGTTGCACCATCAGGAACATATTTAAAAACTTTATTTAATCCTAAAGACTTAAAAACTTATTTGGAAAATGCAGATAAATATATTAGAAAGCGTGCTTCTTTAATGGAAGAAGTGTACGGAAAATAAGGGGAGATATTTATGCTTACAAGTGTTCCACGCGGGACAAAGGATATTTTGCCGAATACTGTGCACGAGTGGCTGTATTTGGAAAATAAAATAAGACAGCTTTGCGCTGTATATGGATTTGAAGAAATCCGCACACCTGTGTTTGAACACACAGAATTATTTTTGCGGGGTATAGGTGAAACAACAGATGTCGTGGAAAAAGAAATGTATACTTTTTCTGACAGAAGCGGGCGCAGTATTACTCTGCGGCCGGAGAACACAGCTTCAGTAGTCAGAGCATATTTGCAGAATAAATTATATGCGGATGGCAATATAACAAAACTTTTTTATATCGGATCAATGTTTCGCTATGATAAACCACAGGCAGGACGCTACCGCGAATTCCACCAGTTCGGCGTAGAAGCTTTAGGAGAACAAAATCCTATGGTTGATGCCGAAGTAATAAGCTTGGCAGCTGACCTTTTAACCGAACTTGGATTAAAAGATATACTATTGAAGATAAATTCTGTTGGTTGTCCTAAATGTAGGCCTGTTTACAGAGAAAAATTGCAGGCATTTTTCCGCAATAAACTTGATCAATTATGTAAAGATTGCCAATCAAGATTTGATCGTAATCCTCTGAGAATTTTAGACTGTAAAAATCCTCACTGCAAAGAAATAGCTGCCGATGCACCTAAAATTACAGACTGTTTATGTGATGAATGTGCAGAACATTTTTCTCAACTGCAGAAATATTTAACGACAGTTGGTATAAAATTTATTCTTGATCCACAGCTGGTACGCGGTCTGGATTATTATACCAAAACGGCTTTTGAATTTAAATACACTCCATTAGGTGCTCAGAGTGCTGTACTAGGTGGCGGCCGTTATGACGGGCTGGTTGAAGAATGTGGCGGTAATCCGACACCAGCAGTAGGTTTTGCTACAGGATTAGAACGGCTTCTTTTGGCATTGGAAACACAAAAGTTACTGCCAGCTAAAGAAAATAATTGCGACATATTTTTTGTGGCTCTAGGAGAAAAATCGCGACAAACGACTTTTAAATGGCTGCAGCAACTGCGTCGGCAAAAGGTAACTGCTTTAATGGATTATTCCGACCACAGTATGAAATCACAAATGAAGCATGCTAATAAAACTAAGGCAAAATATGCGGTTATTTTAGGTGATGATGAGCTGAATAAAAAAGTTGCTATAGTACGTAATATGCTGGATAGCCAACAAATGGAAATACCATTTGATACTTTGATAGAAAAGTTAATTTTTGAGGTGAATAAATAATAATGGAAACATTAGAAGGAATGTCTCGTACACATCACTGCGGAAAAATCAGTGAAAAAAATGTAGGAGAAGAAGTTGTAGTTTGCGGTTGGGTATCACGCCGACGCGATCATGGCGGTCTTATTTTCGTTGACCTGCGTGATCGTTCCGGGCTGGTGCAGACAGTATTTGCAGAAGATAAAATGGGGAAAACTGCTTTTCCAAAGGCAGAATCACTTCGTTCTGAATTTGTTATTGCTGTTCGCGGTAAGGTATCACTTCGTTCGGAAGATACTATTAATCCGCATATGGCAACAGGTAAATTTGAAATATACTGTGAAGAACTGCGTGTTTTAAATAAATCGAAAACACCACCATTTTATATCCAGGATAATATTAATGTAGATGAAACCCTACGGTTGAAATATCGTTATCTTGATTTACGCCGCCCAGAAATGCAAAAAAACATTATATTAAGACATCGTGTTACTAAAATTATGCGTGATTATTTTGACAGAAATGATTTTCTGGAAATAGAAACACCAATGCTCACCAAAAGCACACCAGAAGGTGCCCGCGACTTTTTAGTTCCCAGCCGATTGAATCCCGGGGAATTTTACGCTTTGCCGCAGTCCCCGCAGATTTTTAAGCAGATATTGATGCTGGCAGGCTATGAAAAGTATTTTCAGATCGTCCGTTGTTTTCGTGATGAAGATTTACGTGCGGATCGTCAGCCTGAATTTACTCAGCTTGATATTGAAATGTCCTTTGTCGATCAGGAATATATTCTAAACCTAATGGAAAAAATGATTATTGAGCTGTTTGATAAGTCTATTAATGCTAAAATATCCGGGCCATTTTTACGCATGACCTGGCAGGATGCTATGGATAGGTTTGGCTCTGACAAACCTGATCTGCGTTTCGGTATGGAGTTAATGGATATTTCCGATTATATGCGTGGCTCTGAATTCAAAGTATTTGAATCTGTATTGCAAAATGGCGGACAGGTAAAAGTTATAAAAGTAGATGGTTATGCGAATATCCCTCGCCGCGAACTGGACGGTTTGGTAGAATATGTTAAAAATTATGGTGCTAAAGGTTTAGCGTGGATACAATATACGGAAAAAGAAATAAAATCACCGTTTAAGAAATTTTATTCCGAAGAAACTTTTCTTAAAATAAAAGAAGCAGTACATGCTGAAACAGGTGACTTATTATTAGTTGTTGCTGATAAACCACTTGTTGTTGCACAGTCCCTGGGAGAATTGCGATTGGAGATGGGACGCAGGAGAAATCTGATTGATCCGGATAAACTATCCTTTTTATGGGTAATTGATTTTCCAATGTTTGAATATGATGAAGAAGGTAAACGCTGGAAAGCTATGCATCATCCATTCACAGCTCCTTGTGAAGAAGATATACAGTATCTTAAAAGTGATCCTGGCCGTGTTAAGGCAAAAGCATATGATATGGTATTGAATGGTACTGAAATTGGCGGCGGTAGTTTACGTATTTATAATAGTGAACTCCAGGAACAAGTTTTTGAAGCTATTGGTTTAACCCCAGAACAAGCCCGTTTGAAATTCGGTTTCATGCTTGATGCATTTAAATATGGTACACCACCACATGGCGGATTGGCATTTGGACTTGACCGTTTGGTTATGATTATGGCCAAACGTGATTCAATTCGTGACGTAATTGCTTTTCCTAAAACGCAAAGTGCGGCTTGCCTAATGTCAGAGGCACCTTCTGAAGTTGATGCTAAACAATTACGAGATCTGGCAATAAGAACTACTGTTGCTGCAAAAAAAAATAAAGAATAATTATGAGGTTGCCGCACGAGTAACATTGACTTTATAAAAATGCATCCTTGCTTTCCAAGATAGGCGGCGAGTGAGAAAATATGCATGTTTGTAAATGAAATGTCTTGACGTGTCGCAGCCTTTTTTACTAAAAGTATAGGAGTGAATAATATGGATATAGCAATAAAACCTATAGGTCTTATCAAATCAGATTTTAAAGTAACTACGGATATTCCGCGTCAGAGTATATATGGGAAAGATAAAAAAGCATGTGCTATTATAGACGAAGAGTACGCATTAGGGTTACAAGGGCTGCAGGCAGGACAATTTATTGAAATAGTTTTTTATTTCAATAAATCGGATAAAGCCCCATTACTTCAATATCCTTGTTGCGGAATAGAGAAAAAAGGTGTTTTTTCTATACGTTCGCCACATCGACCAAATCATATAGGTATTTCTAAGGTAAAAATATTGAAAATAGAAAAAAACATAGTATATTTTACCGGTGTTGATATGCTCAATGACACTCCAATTATTGATATAAAACCTTCTATAGCAGAAATTTAAAAGTTCCTTTATAGCTCACATGCTGTTTCATACAACACAGATTATAAGACAAGGGATTCAAATGGATATAGAAAAAAATATTCAGTATTTAAAAGGTGTCGGACCTAAAAAGGCATATGCCCTAGGCAGATTAGGTATAAAAAATATATATGACCTTATAACGTATTACCCAAAACGATATAATGATCAAAGTGAGATAGAAAATATCTCTTCCGTGAAAGCTGATGAAGTTGTTAATATTTCAGGTCGTATTTTAAATATACAAGAACGTGCTTCACGGCAGGGCATGAAAATAACTACAGCAATATTGGCTGATGATACAGGCTCTATACAACTGGTTTGGTTTAATCAGCCCTTTGTAAAAAAAACTATAAAAATAAATGAACACTTATTTGTTCAAGGCAAAATTGGTTATGCTTATGGTGGATATGGACAGCTTGCCGTTAAACAAGTGATTTCATATTTTTCCCTGGATACAGCGGGGAAAAAAAGAAATAAATTTCTGCCAGTTTATTTGCTGCCGGAAATCATAAAGCCAAAATTTTTTCGTGAATTAATACAGCGCGTTTTAGAAAAAATAGATAATATTCCATGTGCCTTGGCAGAACCACTAAGAAAAAAAAATCAGCTGCTAGCAAAAGAAGACGCACTTAGAGCAATTCATTTTCCGGCCAGCCGTAATCAATTGGCTACAGCGCGTAAAATGCTTATATTTGAAGAGTTGTTTATGATTCAATGTGGGCTTATATATATACGTAGACTCAACGATAAAAATAAGCACAGTATTCGCTGCCTGGGCAATAATAAACTTGTGCGGCAGCTTCAACAGAAATTACCATTTCAACTTACTAATGATCAATCCAGAGCATGGAAAGAAATCTGTCATGATATGGAGTCTGCTATCCCCATGCAACGCCTTTTACAGGGAGATGTAGGTTCCGGTAAAACAGTTATTGCTATGTTAGCATTAGTAAAAGCTGTAGAAAATGGCTACCAGGGAACATTGATGGCCCCGACAGAAATTCTTGCCAGGCAACACTTTAATATTTTTTGTACAATATTGCAAAATTTGAATATAAAAACAGGTATTCTCGTTGGCAGTTTACCAGCAAAAGCGCACAAAAATGCTTTGGAAAAAATTGCTAATGGGCAGTGGCAAATCGTTATTGGAACCCACGCATTAATTCAAGATAAGGTAAAGTTTTTTAATCTTGGACTCGTAGTTACTGATGAACAACACCGTTTTGGTATTGCCCAAAGGGCTAATTTAGAAACAAAAGCAAAATGTACACCTGATGTTTTGATAATGACTGCTACTCCTATTCCGCGTACGATGACACTAACAGTCTATGGAGATCTTGATGTTTCGTCGTTAAAACATCTGCCTCCTGGTAGGAAACCCGTCCGGACTTTTTTACGTACTAGGACAGCACGTCCTAAAATATATAAGTTTCTCCATGATAAAATAGATGAGGGTCGGCAGGCATATGTTGTTTGCCCGCTTATCGAGTTATCAGACGATATTAATGCCATTTCAGCAGAGGCCGTATTTAAAGAACTTTCTTCAGGTATATTTAAAGATGTAAACTGTGCTCTTTTGCATGGTAAATTACCATCGAGAGAAAAAGAAAAAATTATGCAAGATTTTCTTGATAACAAAATACAATTGCTTATTGCTACTACTGTAATAGAAGTAGGAATAAATGTACCTAATGCATCTATAATGGTAATAGAAGGAGCAGACAGATTTGGCTTGGCACAACTGCATCAATTGCGCGGTCGTATTGGCCGGGGCCAATACAGATCATATTGTATATTGTTGTCTGATAATAAAAATGATAAATCACGGCAAAGGTTATCCTTAATGGAAAAAATAAGTGACGGATTTCAGCTTGCAGAAGAAGACTTATTATTAAGAGGACCAGGACAATTTTTTGGTTCTATGCAGCACGGACTGCCTGATTTAAAGATCGCCAATGTCTTAAGTGATGCTGCGATACTGCTTGATGCTAGAAAAGCAGCAGAAGAATGGTGCAATAATAAAAGTAATGATATGAATTCTATTATACAAACAATCAAACTTCAATATAAAAACAATTTTTTTAAGATTACAGATGTTTAACGAATGAATTTTCAGAATTATTTCTTTCACACACTTTTTTATATATGTATAAATCATATTTCATAAAAATTATTATTTATTATACCACATATATTATACTATAAAATATTAACGCAGTATATTTGCTATAAAATATTAAATATTATTTAGTAAATATACTGCGTTAATAAATTGAATTACATGCTTACTAATATATATACATGTTTGTTATTTGTTATTCAAATTAATGTCAGATGTATACCGATTATCCATTTGGCTGAAAACATGAGCATATTTACTGGTGATATTGACATCACTATGTCGTAGCACTTGTTTAACAACCTGCAGATCCTTTGTTTTACTATAAAGTAAGGTACCACATGTATGACGCAGCATATGACAACTTATACCTGCTTTTTTAAATCCAGCCAGAGAGAGCCATTTATCAATGTTACGCCGAATATTGCGTCTATCCATGCGCCCACCTTTATTTCTATTGCTCAAAGATGTAAATATTGGTTCTCCTAGTTTATCATATTTATTTTTGTCTACATAGCGCTGCTGTATATATTTATACAAATATTTCAATACATCATCACGTGGATAAATAAAATCATTATGTCCTTTGCCATGGATATAAATAGTTTTTATTTTCCAATCAATATCAGTGGTGGACATACGATAAACCTCTATTGTACGCAGTCCCTCTAGTGCCATAAGCATGACTATGGTTTTGTCACGTACGGCATCCTCATTATCGTCAGGAATTTTCGCCAATAAATACTTAAGCTGCTCCAATTTTAAAAATTTTAAGGGTGAAATATCATTAGGTTCATAAGCTTTTATGCCTATGTCTTTAGCAGGATTATCTGAAATAAGTTTTAATTTCAATGCTGCATTATAAAACTGTTTAACTGCATTGAGCTTACTTTTTATGCTGCTTTTTTTCATTTTTAACCTTATGAGCATGTCACGATAATATGTAAATTCATATTCAGTTATCCGCAGTGGATGTCTCTTGTTATAACGGCACCATTCCAAATAATTATCTATGGAAGAATAATAATTGCGTAATGTATCTTCTGATGGTTTACCATGAGATAAATACCGTTCTAAAAGTTTCTTATAATTAAGCACAAAGGTAGTATCGTTTATTTCATGTTCAGGTATATAATCTGGGATAGCCATAAAAGCTTCTGGAATAGCAGTTGGTGTTTTTTTCATTATTAAAATATCCTTATATAATATATTCATATTCTAAGTCCTACTTCATAAAAAATAGGACTTAGAATATGAATATATTGTAACAAATTTTTTTATAAAAGAAAAGTATATTAATAAATACTATTTTTTCTATTAACTATCTTTGTTTTAAGCAATTTTATTTATTCTTTGATATATTGAATAACGTAAACATATAAAACGCCTTATATCGATAATAACGAATTTTTATGTTAATTAGTATTAATTGATATAAACAATAGCAGTTATTTAAAAGTAAAATATATTAAATTATTAATAAATAAAACTAATATTAATAATAAATAAATACGAAAAATCTACTTTTAATATATTAAACTAATAAGAAATATCGTTAAATAATTGTTATAAAAAAATAAATAATATTTTTTATTTATTGGAGAATATAATGTCGTTTTTTTATAGAGTTTAATATGTTAATATAATTATATACTATATTTATATTAGCGTATAAATGCATAGCAAAATAGAAGGTATTAGATTATGAATATATTAACCTTTATCAATTGCTATATATGTTTATGAATAGTATAATAAATCTTGTGAATGAGTTGCTATTTCTATATTGACAACACAATTTATTATATATTAGGATTATATCTATTAAAAACAGGAGTGATATATATGGCTAAAGAAAAAAGTAAAAAAGATGATAAAAAGTCAGTTTGGGAAAAATACACCAAAAAAGAAAAAGGAGATTTACAAATTCTTTGCGATAATTATCGCAAATTTTTAACTGTCGGGAAAACCGAACGTAGATGTGTAGAAGAAATAATCCGCCAAGCAGAAGAAAGTGGTTATAAAAATATACAGACAATAATTGATAGTAAGGGTAGTATCCATACTGGAGATAAAGTTTATGCTATATGCATGAAAAAATCAGTTGTTATGTTTAATATTGGCAGTGAACCATTAGAAAGTGGTATGTCCATATTAGGGGCACATATTGACAGTCCACGACTTGACATAAAACAAAATCCACTTTATGAAGATGGTGGGCTAGCATATATGGATACCCATTATTATGGAGGCATTAAAAAATATCAATGGGTAACGATTCCTCTAGCTATCCATGGTGTAGTTGTAAAAAAGGATGGTAAAATAATAGATATTACCATAGGTGAAAAAGAAACTGATCCTGTTTTCTGTGTAACTGATTTATTGATCCATCTCGCCCAGGATCAAATGAAGAAGACTGCCAGTGATGCTGTTTCCGGTGAGTCATTGGATCTACTAGTCGGTTCTCTACCTTTAAAAGGTGAAGAAAAAGAAGCTGTGAAGGAAAATGTGCTTAAATTATTAAAATCGACCTATGATATTGAAGAAGATGATCTATTATCAGCCGAATTAGAAATCGTACCAGCCGGAGGAGCGAGAGAATTAGGTTTTGACCGCAGCATGATAATTTCTTATGGACAGGACGACAGAGTATGTGCATACACTTCTTTAGTCGCAATGTTGGAAACTAAGAATACTAAAAAAACTGCCTGCTGTTTGCTGGTAGATAAAGAAGAAATAGGCAGTGTTGGTGCTACGGGTATGCAATCAAAATTTTTCGAAAATGCTTTAGCTGAAGTAATGAATTTATTGGGTACATATAATGAATTGAATATGCGGCGTTGTCTGGCTAATTCTAAAATGCTTTCTTCTGATGTAACGTCAGGTTATGATGCCCTTTATGCTTCTTCCTTTGACAAAAAAAATGTAGCTTATCTTGGTAAAGGAATGGCTTTTAATAAATTTACTGGTTCACGGGGAAAATCTGGTTCTAATGATGCTAATGCAGAATATTTAGGTGAAATACGTGCTATGATGGATAAACATAATGTTAATATTCAATTTTCAGAACTCGGCCGTGTTGACTTAGGCGGTGGAGGAACTATTGCCTATATCATGGCTTTATACGGAATGCAGGTAATTGACAGTGGTGTCGCTGTTCTTAATATGCATGCACCGTGGGAAGTAACAAGTAAAATTGATGTGTATGAAACTAAGAAGGGTTATTGTGCTTTTTTAATAGAAGCATAATGAAATAACCAAAATTAAGGGGGCTGCCGCATATATTGCTTTTATAAATATGCAGGTATTCAGTAATTCATTTTGACGAGTACCGAATTCTTCTGACAAGATATCAAAAGAAACTGTTATTTATTTAATCATTTATTATATGCAGCGGTCTCTTGTTTATTCAATTGTTAGGCCAGTAAAAATATACACCTAGTATGCCTCGTCCTGTTTTTACTTTTATTTTATTGTCATTTTTTAGAACATTGCTTATTGCGTAAGGTGTTTTTTGTTTCAAAATAACTTTGTCTAAAGGCCATTTGACATTATTTATACTGACATCGTGACACTTCTCTTCTAAGGGTAGTAAAGAAATGCTTTCCGGTATTTTCTCACATTTTAAAACAGCTGATTCTGCTTTGAGGTAAATAAGTATTTCTTTATCATCAGCAGCGCAGATAACATTACTTTCGGTCAAAACTGCTGCTGCAGAAAAAATACTACTATATAAATGATCAAATCGACCGCCAAACATTCCGGTGATGATAATATCTGACTGTGGATATTTTTGATTTATTTGCTCAAGTGCCAACTGTGTATCAGTAAAATTTTTGGCAGAGGGATATTTATCTACAGGAATGCCTATAGATTCTGCCCATTGCCAATTTAAACTATCGACACTGTCACCATCACCTAATATATAATCAGGGATCAACCCTGCATCAATGCATATATCAAGACCGTGATCGGCACAATAGATAATCCTTTGATTAGCAGTTCTTTTAAGCCATGCGGTATCAGGGGTTCGACCACCTGTAATGAGTAAAATTTTTGTGGTTATTTCCCTATCCTTATGTAAAGTTACAGCCAGCTGGGGTAAAAATATTTTGTAAGACATAATATCGCCTCAAATAAATTAAATGTTTATTGATAATTATTATTAAATTAGCAGGACTTTTAAATTTTTTGTATAATTATATACTATTAGATATAGATATTTTGTGACAGAATGGAGGATTTTTATGATTAAATTTAATTTTTATGGACATTCTTGTTTTTCTTTAAATACAGGTAAAGAAATTATTCTAGTAGATCCCTTTTTCAAGGAAAATCCCTTGACAGATATAAAACCAAAGGAAATTTCCTGTGATTATATACTTGTCAGTCATGCCCATTTTGATCATTTAGGAGATGCTGAACTTATTGCTAAAAAAAATGGGGCTGTAATTGTAGCAATTCCTGAAGTCCTAGCTTTATGCAGTAGTATAAAGAAAGTACAACCGATGAATATTGGCGGATCATTAAGTTTTTCCTTTGGCTGGATCAGAATGACTATGGCAATTCATAGCAGTGGTGTTGCCGGAGGTCTTGCCTGTGGCTTCGTAATAAAATTTAAAAACGGGCCTACAGTTTATTATTCAGGTGATACTGCTCTTTTTTCCGACATGCAGATTATAGGTGCAAAAGAACGGATAGATTATGCTATTTTGCCTATTGGTGACAATTTCACGATGGGCAATGAAGACGCTGCTCGTGCAGTTCAGTTTTTAAAAGCGCATAATGTTATTCCTGTTCATTATAACACATGGCCGGTAATAAAACAGGACCCCAAAATTTTCAAGCAGACAGCAGAAAGTATTGCTGCTGTTAAAGTTCATATAGTAAAACCAGGTGAATCATTGGATTTAAGTAAATAATGACAAAAATCCTCAATTTATCAAATAACAGATACAAAGAAAAAGTTGTTATTATACTTGGCCCAACAGCAGTAGGAAAAACTGAATTAAGTTTAAAATTGGCACAAAATTTAAAGGCAGAAATAATTTCAGGTGATTCTATGCTGGTGTACAAAAATTTTAATATTGGAACAGCAAAACCAGTTCCAGAAGAACTTACACGTGTAAGACACCATTTAGTTAATATATTATCGCCGGAAGAATCGTTTGATGTGACTAAATTTTGTACTAGAGCCAAAATTATAATAACTGAATTAAATAAAAAAAATATTATTCCTGTGATTGCTGGCGGTACAGGTCTTTATATAAAATCACTAGTAGAAGGATATCAGTTTAATACAGCTCCAGAAGATCCTGAATATCGATCATATCTGGAAACTATAGCGAAAAAATATGGTCGAGAATATGTATTAAATTTATTAAAAAAAGTAGATCCTGAAACAGCACAGCGATTGCATATTAATAACTTTCGCAGAATAATACGTGCGCTGGAAGTATATAAATACAATAAAGATAAAATTTCCCATAAAAAATCATTCACCAATAATGAGTTATTGTATGATGCTGCAGTTATTGGCTTGAACCGCAACCGTGATAATCTATACGCGCGTATTAATGAACGCGTGGATTTAATGATAAAGGATGGTTGGGTAAATGAAGTGGCATCTTTACTGAAAGGCGGTGTACATCCTTCTTGTCATGCGATGCAGGCAATAGGCTATCGTCAGCTTACCACTTACTTAGAACATAAAATTACTTTGCCGGAAGCTATTGATGATATAAAAAAAGCTACACGGCATTTTGCTAAAAGACAGCTTACCTGGTATAAAAAAATGCCTTATATCAAATGGTTTGAAGTTGATAAAATCTCATCAGAACTATTATGGAAAAAAGTCTATGAATTTATAATAAAAAAATTTGAAGATAAATAGATTTTTATTAAAAATATAATATATATTAATTTTATCATATACAACAAAATCGAGGAGGAAATTTTTGTGAAGGCTATTAATCTGCAAGATGCTTTTTTAAATCAGGCACGTAAAGAAAATATAAGTGTTACCATTTATCTTGTAAATGGGTTTCAATTACGCGGTAATGTTACAGGGTTTGATAACTTCACGGTTATTTTAGACAGTAATGGAAAACAACAGCTGGTATATAAACATGCTATATCAACAATTACTCCAGCACATACTTTGACAATGGCCGCTGCGAGCGAGAAGAAAATTGTTGATTAATAATTAATTTAATAAAAAGGAGTATCGCCTTATAATCAGTGCGATACTCCTTTTTTATCGACCATGAAAATTTATTTTTGTTTCTGTTCCATTTATTAGCCGCTGAATATTTTCATGATGTCTGTAAACTACAAATGCAGCTGCTAAAATACCAAAAATAATATATTGCCATGATTTATCCCAATAATATGCTTGCAAGGGAACTGATACAGCGGCAACTATAGAGGCCAGAGAAACATAATGTGTAAACAGTACAATTATGAACCATAATATGAATACGCATAAAGCAGCTTTGGGCATGAGCATTGCTATAACGCCAAGTCCAGTTGCTACACCTTTTCCTCCTTTGAATAAAAGAAAAATGGAACAGGAATGCCCAATAATAGCCATGATACCACCCAGGATAAGCAAAAAAGGTGTTGGCTCGATCATGTTGTAATTACTTACAATGACAGCAGTCAGTACACCTAGTACACCCTTAAAAAAATCCAGCAAAAATATAGAAATTCCTGCTTTTTTTCCCAATGTCCTCCATGCATTAGTGGCACCTATATTATGGCTCCCATGTTGGCGCAAATCAGTGTGCCAGATTAATTTACCTATAATGAGTCCATTAGGAATGGCTCCAATAAAATATCCTATGATCAAAGTAGAAAGATAGCTCATTACTCTTCTTCCTTTCTCCCTTTCACTATCAAACGCAGAGGTGTACCCTCAAAGCCAAAACTTTCACGCAGTTTATTTTCAATAAAACGAACATAGGAAAAATGCATGAGTTCTGGATCATTGACAAAAATTATAAATTTAGGTGGATTTACATCAGCCTGCGTCATAAAAAATATCTTTAATTGTTTACCCTTATGTGATGGCGGAGGATTAACAGATAAAGCATCCATTATAAGCTGATTAAGGACACTTGTCTGAATACGCATATTTTGCTGTTCTGCTACATATTTTACAAGTTCTGGTATCCGATGTATTCTTTGGCGGGTAAGCGCAGAAATATATATAATGGGTGCATATTGTAAAAAACCAAGTCCATCACGAATATCTTCGGTAAAACGCAGTGGTGTTTTTGAATCTTTTTTTATTAAATCCCACTTATTGACAACAATTATGCAGCCTTTACCTGATTCGTGGGCATAGCCTGCTATTTTCTTATCCTGTTCAGTAACTCCTTCGGGTGCACTTATTACCATTAGTACTACATTGCTACGATCTACAGCCCTAAGGGCTCTTATAACACTATAGCGCTCTATAGGCTCATCGATTTTACCCTTACGGCGCATACCGGCAGTATCAATCAAAGTATATTTTATATCATCCTTGACAAAATGTGTATCTATAGCATCACGTGTAGTTCCTGGAATATTGCTTACGATAACTCGGTCTTCTCCTAACATAGCATTGACTAGTGATGATTTCCCTACATTAGGTCTTCCTATTACTGCTATGTGTATTTCATCCGGGTCTTCTTCTATAATTTCAATTTTACCAAAAGCTTCAGCTATACGGTCCAGTAGATCGCCAATATTCAAAGCATTAGATGCACCAATTGCCGTAGGTTCACCTAATCCTAAATTATAAAATTCGTAAATATCAAGAGCTTGTTTAGGAGTATCAATTTTATTTACTGCAAGAATTACAGGTTTCCGTGTATTGCGTAAAATTCGTGCTATTTCTTCGTCAGTATTAGTCATACCAGCACGTCCATCAGTCAAAAAAACTATAACATCAGCTTCCTCTATAGCTAATTGGGCTTGTATCCTAATAGAAGATAATATCGTGTCTTGTCCTTCAAGTTCTATACCACCAGTATCAATTATGGTGAACTTTTTATCAAGCCATTCTGCAT
The DNA here is from genome assembly GCF_015732155.1 of Pectinatus sottacetonis. Classification (NCBI taxonomy): domain Bacteria; kingdom Bacillati; phylum Bacillota; class Negativicutes; order Selenomonadales; family Selenomonadaceae; genus Pectinatus; species Pectinatus sottacetonis. Next base: position 586 of record NZ_WIQK01000002.1, on the reverse strand, counting down.
CCATATAGATTCTGTCACGTGTAACCCCTGGAAAATCTTCAACTATAGAAACACGCTTTTTCCCTATTTGATTAAACAAGGTTGATTTACCGACATTAGGTCGGCCAACTATTGCAACTATGGGTTTACTCAAGTTCTATGCACCTACCTTTTATTTTGTATAAGCAGCATTACTCTGCCATGTATAAATATCTTTTTTAACGATGCTTTTAGTATTATGCCATTTTGTCAATAATTCATATAATGTTTTGGCATCTGCAGCCACTTTTATTTCGTGGGGATACTTTTTTTGTAGTTCTTCCAATGAATAATCATCTAAAAAAATATTTTCTCCTGTGCGCAAAGCTGATGAAGGTAAAATTACCCCATCACAAGAATTTTCCTGTTTCTGCAAAGCAGTTAAAATATCCTGCCCGGTAAGTAATCCAGTTACTGTAACAGCAGGACCAAAAAAATTATTTATTATTGCTAAGGTATTAATATATAAATTATCTATTTTGAAACTGTTGAGCAATGGTGATAATACTTTTTCAGCTGATTTACCGCAGACTATAGTCAGATGTAATTGGTCCTTATAATATTTTTT
>NZ_WIQK01000001.1:0-280000 GCF_015732155.1 Pectinatus sottacetonis | reverse complement strand
CCTAAATTTCAAGCTAAATTTTTAGCGGAAAATAATGTGGAACTTTATATTTCATGTGGATTATGTGTAGGTCATGATACAATTTTTAATAAAAATTGTCCAGGACCTGTTACTACACTGGTGGTAAAAGATCGATTATTAGCCCATAATCCATTAGGTGCTATTTATTCACGTTATTGGAAAAGAAAATTAGGTATTATGGATGATGGTGAGGTTTAAAATAAATTTATTTATGCCGTAATATAGAGAAAATTTTTATATTAAAAAAATTTTTAGTCTGCCATTGTTTGATATAAACAGGAAACCAAGCTGAAAAAACTGCTGTTATTGGTACTGTTAAAATAACACCAAAGCTTCCTGACAAGCCCTGCATCAGTTCAATTCCTATGGCATTGGAATTGATTAATTGCAAATAGGGAAGGGCATATACATAGTCAAGTACCCACATACCTAATGAGCTGCCAAAAAATGCCAGAATCAGGGTTGAAGACATTGTTCCCATTACATCCCTGCCTACATTCATGCCACTGGTAAAAAGCGTATACGGAGTCATTCCTTTATTATGACGGCTTAATTCAAAGACTGCAGAAGATATGTCCATGGCTATATCCATGACGGCTCCCAAACTAGCGAATAATATTCCAGCAAATAATAATTCACCTACATTTATAGGTGTGTTTTGCTCAATAAAAAGCAGTGATTCTATATTTGAAACATTGTAACCTGATAAAGAAGCACTCCAGCCGAACAATAAAGCGGCTATGCATGCTGTTGAAATACCACAGAAAGAAGCTGCTACAGCTACCAGAGATTTTATAGTAGGACCATTTATTAAGTAAATGGTCGAAATAAGAATGATAAAAGAAGTTAGCACTGCTGCCATAATGGGGCGTACTCCATGCATTAGCATGGGAAAAAATAAGAATATAAAACAGGTAAAGGTAAAAATCAAGGCAATAGATGATTTGATTCCCTTTCTTCCGCCGATAAGGCAGAGCAATAGTAAGAATACACCAATAAATAAAAATAATGGTTTAGATCTATCCATACTATAAACTGTATGAATAGCAGTATTTCCGATATAGCTGGAAATTACCACTACTTCCATATTGGGGTGACAGATTGTACCAAATAACATTCCATTGGGACAGTTAGCTTTAATAATGTTACCGTTATTTAATTTTAAAAGTACAATTTGATCACCAATGCGGCTGCCATTTTCCTGAATATTATCACGCAGGATTTTTATTACAGAAGCTTTTTCAAAAGTTCTTCCGTTGGTATTTACTAAGTGCGGTCTTTTAACCTGACCATAAGTGTATATATTTAAAGCTGTTATTGCTAATAAAATTATTAGCAGAAAGCGATATAAGAATTTACGGTTTTTTTTCATAAATAAACTTGTTATCCTTTACCAGATTATTTTTTGTAAAAGTAAATACGGAAAGAAATTATTTTCTTTCCGTATTTTAAAATGGAGCTTTGTTCAATCTTTGATAATGCTGTATGTTTTGTCAATCGGAGTGCCGGTCATGGCATCATAAGTATTGATGGTGAATTTATCTGCAGTTACATTAATTACAGAATAAGTTGGACGCCAGGTCTGGCTGCGGGCAGCTATATAGTCCTGCTGTAATGGCAGGAGATTATAGTATTTTGATCCTGTAGCTGAGTTTGAAGACATATAAAAAGTTCCCTTAGGGTTAACTAACGTACCCTGTTGCATATCTTTTATAGTATAGCATTTATTTTCTGCCAGATAATTTTGTTTTATATTTTTATCTTTTAAGGCTTCATTTAATATTTCGTGGCTTTGTCCGCTTTGACCCATTTTAAATTTTGCGAAATCAGGAATCTGTTGTCCATTGCTGCTGAGTTGGTATGTTCTGGCATAGGTATGATCATGCCCCTGGAGAACAACATCAATATGGTTGGCATCATAGATCGGGGTTAATTGGGTACGCAGAAGCATTCCGTCTGAATCAGAGTGATCAAGGCCGCTTCCGTATATATCCTGATGCATAACAACGATGCGCCATTTTTTATTTGGGTATGCAGCAATAGCTTTTTTAATAAGGGCTTCATGGTCGGCAGCATTGTAATTATTAGCGTTAATAACCATAAACAAGACATTTCCATATGTATAATAATATCCATGGCCTGCTTTTGTGGGACTGCTTTCTTCCATAAAAGGATTTGGGACATTAAAGTGATTTTTATAACCAGTGGTCATGCTGTCGTGGTTGCCAATGCTTGTTGCTTCTGGTAAATTACGTAAAACAGCAGCCGATAAATAACCAGCATATTGATATTCCTGTAGTTGAATTTTTTTAGGGTCATTATCAGCTGCAGGTTCATTTATCTGGTCACCGGGAGAAACTAGAAAGTTTATTTCAGGGTGCTGTCTTATAGCAGAATTCAGAGTTTTATTCCAATTGTAAGAATCATTTCTTGCGGCCAGATCCTGTGTCTGGAAGGTGCCTTCAGCTGAAGTCTGTTTTTTAGAGGCACCTATTTGCGGATCACCGACATACATGAAGGAAAAATTATTGGGATTACCGGTTTTGTATTCTTGGGGAGATTTCCACTGATCATCAATTTTTACTTGATACCAGTACTTCTGTTCTGGTTTAAGTCCGGTGACTTCAACTTTGTTAGTATAATATTGCTGATCATTTATTATAGTACCTTTTTCGCAGGTACCATAAAAATTTTTAGCATCAGCCATGTTTTTATTTTTGCTGACACGTACTTGAGCAGTATTTGTACTATTCTTGGAATACCAGCCAAAGTTTAGACGTGATGCATCTGCACCTGGAGCAAAAGATACTTGTTCATAATCTGTTTTGATCTTGTCCCAGTTATTTTTCCACAGCTGCCAGTCTGTTTTATTACTCAGCTGGGTTTTTACTATCTGGGCGGGAGTCAGAGAGGCATCATTCCAGTGGTTTGTTGCAGCAAGACCTATACCAGTTGAAGTAACGCATAGAGCAGCCAGAGAATATGCTAAGAGCATGTTCTTTTTTCCCATAATTTTCATAAAAAAACTCCTTATATAATATATTATGATAATCTCAAGTTTAATATATCATATAAGGAATTTTTTTTGTTAGTGTTTTATTAAGGTTATGTTATTTTATATATGGCTTCATAGTTTTATATATAAGGTAACATAGGAAACTGTGGATTGGTAAAAATATAATACTTTTAATAAGGCGCCCCCAGATAAATGCAGAAGCAGCCTTGTTGTAAAGTATAGACAGCCACAATGTATTAAGGATAGTGTCTATAAGAAGAAAAGTAATAAAAAAACATAAGAATATTTTTTTTAAGGTAAGGTTTTTTTTGTGTAGGAAAAAACCTAGTATTAAACCGTTAAAGAAACTGCTTATAGTGAATCCTGGGAAATATAATCCTGGAACTAATAGTATACAGCCTAATATATCAGCGACAGCTGCCATTAATGCACAATGTATTGGACCAAGAATCATAGCGTATACTGCAATGGGAAGGAAACCAAAATCAATACGGATAAAAGGAGTCTGAATAGCAAAAATATGCGTAAAAATAATTGTTAGCGCAATAAAAACACCAGTTAAAACAAGTGTTTTTGTTGAAAAATGACGCATAAAAAACACCTCCATATGCTTAGCAATACGTTGCTACATATGGAGAGGTATTCTCTTATATGCAGCAGCGGGATGCAGTGGCTGTATCGCAAACTTTTTAAGTTTTTCGTTCAGATGTCAACTCCCCGTACATCTGACACTTAACGCACAGTCACTTACTCTGCTAAATATTATATTTTATTTTATTTAATAACACAGCTGGAACATGATATAAAATCATATTTTTTGTTCATCATGAATTATTTTTATGATGATTTGAAAAGTTTTTTCACATATTTCATTTAAGCGTGTCGTATTTTCATTCAACTGCAGATGACCGATGATTGCTTCAAATCCGGTACTTGTATGATAGTCAGCTACACTTGATGCACGTGGGGCATGAGATTTTGCATTATAGCCGCGGTGAAATATTTTTTGTTCCTCTGGTGTCAAATATTTTTTCAAAGATTTATAAGCTTTTGCCTGATAAGTGGCAGAAACTATCTTTGCACTGAAATCATTTAACACTTGCACTTTGTTTTGTTCAAAAGAAAGCAACCGTGTACGCACAAATAAATGGAAATATGCATCACCGATATAAGCCAATATTAACAAGGGTAGTTTATCGGTGATAATTTTATCATAATGTGGTTTGATATTGCCGGTAGCATCTGTTTCAAATATATGACTGCATAGGTATTGATAATGAGCAAAACGCATTAATTTTTCCACCTGGCACCAGTAGGTGAATCTTCTATTGTTATGCCGATATTTTTTAATTCGTCTCGTATTTTATCAGAAATATTCCAGTTTTTATTTTCCCGAGCATCCTGTCTGACTGATATTATTATGTCCATTAGTTTATTAATAAGTTGGGAATTTTCCTGTTGTCTGGAAGGGGAATTTTGTAAAATACCGAGAATATCTGTCATTTCATTAAAAATAGTGATTATTTTAGTAATATTAGCCTTATCAGGTGTAATTTCTCCAGTAACTACGGCTTGATAATATATATTTATTTTTTTTGTCAGGTCAAACATATTAGCAAGAGCCAGAGCTGTATTGAAATCATCATTCATGGCATCATAAAAGTTTTTCTTTGCTTCACAGGCGTAGGAAAATAATGATGCCGCAGTGTTATTGTTTTCTTGTGCAGTTTTGCTGAGCTCATCTAATGTTTCCCTAGCATTATTTAATCGCGCTAAGCTTGTTTGGGCTTCGTTTAAACGTTCATCACTGAAGTCAAGCGGACTGCGGTAATGAGTGGCTACGAGAAAATAACGTAATACTTCAGCAGGATATTTTTTCAAAATATCTTTGACAGTGAAAAAATTATTTAAGGATTTACTCATTTTTTCCTGATTTATCGTTATGAAACCGTTATGAAGCCAGTATTGCGCAAAAGAATGATCATCACAGCAGTAAGCCTGTGACTGGGCTATTTCATTTTCATGGTGTGGAAATATAAGGTCACTGCCGCCACCGTGAAAATCAAATTTTTTGCCTAGATATTTTAAGGACATAGTAGAACATTCTATATGCCAGCCAGGGCGACCTTTACCCCAGGGACTGTCCCATGAAGGTTCGTCTGGTTTAGCACTTTTCCATAAGGCAAAATCCATTGGATGATGTTTGCGTTTATCTACTTCAATCCTAGCACCGGCCTGCATATCGTCCAGTTTACGACCACTGAGTTTGCCATAACCGGGAAATTTTTCTACACTGAAGTATACATCACCGTCTATTGTATAAGCAAATCCTTTATCAATAAGACCTTTAACCATATTAATAATATCGGGCATAGTTTCAGATACGCGCGGATATATATCAGCATGTATGATATTGAGTTTGTCCATCACTTCAAAATATCCTTTAATATACTTATCAGAAATATCTTTCCATGTTAAGTGTTTTTGGTTGGCTGTACGGATTATTTTATCATCAATATCTGTGAAATTTTGGACGTGTTTGACTTTGTAACCAAGTTTACGCAAAAAGCGTTTAATGACATCCCAGGTGACGAAAGGTCTAGCATTACCTATATGAGGGTCATTATATGGAGTTATGCCGCAGACGTAAATACTAGCTTGTCCAGGAATAACAGGATGGAATTCTTCCTTTTTTTTAGTTAGAGTATTATAAACTTTAAGCATTGTATCCTCATTTCTTTTCTAAATTTGCTACTTTTTCTTCTAAGTCCTTAACTTTTGTTAGAAGACCCTTTATCATATCAAGTTCTGGATCGGGAAGTTTATCATGAGCCAAATCAACATCAAGCTCTTCAGCCAGTTCTTTTTTTAAAGCATCAGAATAAACTTTATTTTTTAATGTTTCATCGGGAATAGAAGGTTTATTTATCCGCTTGCCTTTCATTAGAACAACTCGGCCCGGAATACCTACGACAGTAGCATAAGCAGGTACTTCTTTTAAAACTACGGAACCAGCACCTATTTTGGCGTGGTTGCCCACGCTGAATGATCCAAGGATCTTAGCTCCAGAGGAAACGACGACATTGTTGCCAATAGTAGGATGCCGTTTGCCTTTTTCTTTACCGGTGCCGCCTAAAGTTACACCCTGGTATAAAGTTACATTACATCCCAGCTCAGCTGTTTCTCCGATAACAATACCAGTGCCGTGGTCTATAAATAAACCTGGGCCGATTTTAGCACCAGGATGGATTTCTATTCCTGTTAAAAAGCGGGCAAAGTTGGATATTAAACGGGGCAGCAAAATAAATTTATGCTGGTAAAACCAATGGGCAATGCGATATAACCATATAGCATGCAGCCCTTGATAACAGAGAATGACTTCCAAAATGCTTCTGGCGGCAGGATCACGCTCAAAAACTACTCGGATATCTTTTTTTAACATATGTAATAATTTCATAGCATTCTCCTAAAGAAAAAGATGTGTAAAAAAACATTATAAATTGTTTTAAAACACACCTTTAATTTCCAGTAAATAATTCTTAATTATAGTGTGGGCATGGTTTTTTGGATACGTTTTAAAACACGATCATGTCCGAGAACTTCTATTATTCCAGCAAGATCAGGTCCGTGCATTTGTCCGGTTATAGTAATACGGAGAGGCATATAGACCTTTTTTCCGCTAATTTTAAGTTCTTTGGTTATTTGTTTAAATATGGGCTGGATGTGTACAGCATCAAATCCGTCGATAGTATCAAGTTTCTGTTTGAAAAGTTCTATTACAGATGGTACGGTTTCGTCATTTAGTGTTTTTTTCATTTCATCATCAGTAACCAGAATATTATCATTAAAATATAAATCCGCAAAATCAAGAAATTGGGCACCATAACTTAAATGGTCACGGATAATTTCCGTAAAACGTACTAATTTCGCCATTTCTTCAGTTGGCACGGCAGTTTTTAAATAACCTTTTTCAACGAGATGGGGAATAGCCATCATAGTAATTTTTTCCGGGCTGAGTTTTTTCATATATTGTGCATTAAGCCAGTTTAATTTATCAATATCAAATACAGCTGGATTTTTAGCTACATGATCCATTGAAAAAACTTTAATTAGTTCATCTAAAGAAAAAATTTCTTTTTCGTCTTGTGGCGACCAACCTAGCAGAGCTAAAAAGTTGACAAGTGCTTCCGGCAGATATCCTAAATTTTTATATTGTTCGACTGAAGTAGCACCGTGGCGTTTGCTCATTTTAGAATGGTCTTTCCCTAGAATAAGTGATATGTGGGCAAAGATAGGAACTTTAAAACCCAGTGCATGATAGATTACGACTTGACGTGGTGTATTGGAAAGATGTTCTTCCGCCCGTACAACATGCGATATTTTCATGAGAGCATCATCTATAACTACGGCAAAATTATATACAGGTATGCCATCGGCTTTTACTATAACGAAATCCCCAATGCCATTGGAATCAAATTCCATATGACCGCGAACCATATCATCAAATTCCACCGTTTGATTTTCTGGTGTGCGAAAACGTATGGTAGGTTTTCGTCCTTCTGCCTTGTATTTTGCTATTTGTTCCTGAGTTAGGTTACGACAATGACCTTGATAAATGGGCATTTTATTTTCCTTCATCAAAGTTTCGCGTTCTTTTGCTATTTCTTCTTCTGTACAGTAACAGTAGTAAGCTTTTCCCTCATCGAGCAGTTTTTGGGCATATTTTTTATAAATATCAAGGCGTTCCATTTGATGATATGGACCATATTCGCCTCCGACATCGACACCCTCATCCCAAGTTAAACCAAGCCATTTCAGAGCCTCCTTGATGTTTTCCTCCGATTCCTTACTGGATCTTACTCTATCGGTGTCCTCTATGCGTAAAATAAATTTACCTTCTGGATATTTTCTGGCAAGCAGCCAATTAAAAAGAGCGCTGCGGGCTCCACCGATGTGGAATGGACCGGTTGGGCTGGGAGCGAAACGAACTCTGATTTGTTCTGACATTTATTTATTACCTCCAATAATACGTGTAAAGTATATTTTATCAGAAATAGACTTATACTACAATGATTAATCATATATATAACCGTTTTAGTTGTCAATAAGTGCCACTGCTTTAGCAGCGATGCCTTCACCTCGGCCAGTGAAACCCAGACTTTCCTCGGTAGTAGCCTTTATATTTATCTGTTCTATATTTATGGATAAAGCCATGGCAGTATTTTCCCGCATAGCCATGATATAAGGTGCCATTTTTGGCTTTTGGGCAATTATGGTAGCATCAATATTAATTATTTTATAATTATGTTGCTGTAGTTGTTCATTTACTTTTGTTAAAAGAATCATACTGGAAATATCTTTGTATTTATCATCTGTATCGGGAAAATGCTGCCCTATATCGCCTAAAGCTGCTGCTCCCAGGAGAGCGTCAGCTATAGCGTGTAATAGTACATCAGCATCAGAGTGTCCCAGAAGTCCCTGGGAAAAAGGAATATCGACACCGCCAATTATTAATCTGCGGTTAAAAGCTAATTTATGAACATCATAACCTGAACCTATTCTCATTATTACAGCCTCGTTCTTAATAATTTTGTTTTCATATCTTCAAAAGCATTAGATATAGCACTGGAAAGTTCGGATTTTACCTTGGATACGGCTTTTTTACCTAAAATAGCCTCAGCAAATATTAAATCATCTGGAGAAGTAATTTTTATATTTTTATAATCACCCATGACAATTTTTACAGGATGATGAATATGTTCTATTAGACTGGCATCATCTGTTCCTAAAAAATTATCACTGCGAGCCTGTTCATATGCTTTCATAAGCAAATCTTTAGAAAATCCCTGTGGGGTTTGCATCATCCATAAAGTTTTGCGGTCAGGTGTATTAATAACGAAATTTTCGTTGTTAATTACTTTTATCGTATTTGTAACTGGGACAGCAGCTACAGCTGCTTCAGAACGTTTAACTTCATCAATGACATTCTTTATAACGGCAGGACTGATGAGCGGGCGGGCAGCGTCGTGGACTAAGATAATGTCAGCAGCAGCAGGAACGGACATAAGTCCGTTATATACAGAGTACTGTCGTTCTGTGCCACCGATAACAACTTTACAGGGCTTAATGCCTGGAATGGCTTTTAATACTTTACTGACTGCTTCTGCTTCCTCAGGAGCAGCTACTACAACAAAGTTATCAACAAGACTGCAACGGGAAAAACTTACCAGCGTGTGAATTAAAATAGGTTTATCAGATAAGGCGGCAAAAACTTTATTAAAAGAAGCGCCCATGCGCTTGCCTTTTCCAGCAGCCGGGAAAATAGCTGTAATCAATTTATAATGTTCCTCCGTGTATTTTCAAAAAGCTGCGATATCAACTATCGCAGCATATTAGTTTCTTGATAAAACTTTTATTAAAATCAAGAAATTTTAATAAAAGTTTTATTTGTCAGTTTTATAATAATATTTGCAGCAAAATATCATCGCTTATTTTAGATAATTCATTTTATTATATCGTGTAGAGAACAAACTATATAAATGGTATATTAAAAATATTATTATTTAGGTTTAGCAAAAATCATACGTCCGGCTGCCGTCTGTAACACAGAAGTAACGGCAACCGGCAGAGTTGTATTAATGAATTTTCTGCCACCCTCAACGACAATCATTGTTCCATCATCAAGATAAGCTACACCTTGGCCTTGCTCCTTACCATCTTTTACGATAGTAACAGTCATTGTTTCTCCCGGAATAACAACTGGTTTTAATGCATTAGCAAGTTCGTTTATATTTAAGACAGGAACACCTTGTAAATCAGCTACTTTATTCAGATTATAATCATTAGTTATAATTTTTCCATTAACTACCTGAGCCAGCTTGATAAGTTTAGAATCGACTTCTGTAATATCATCAAAGTCACGTTCATCAATTTGTACAAACATGTCAAATTCAGTTTGAATCCTTTTTAATACATCAAGTCCGCGGCGTCCTCGGGTTCGTTTTAATAAATCAGATGAATCAGCTATATGCTGCAGTTCCTCCAGGACAAAAACCGGGATTAGTAAAATCCCCTCAATAAAGCCACTTTGGCATATATCAGCTATGCGTCCATCGATTATTACGCTGGTATCAAGCAGCTTATAAGCCTTTTTTTCTGTTATGCTTTCTGGAATATTTTTTTTCTCACGTGATTGTTCACGAAAAAGGCGGGGAAATAAAGCTACTATTTCATCACGTTTTTTTATTGTTATATGAATACCGAGATAACCAAGTACGATACTGAACACAATAGGCAGATAACTGCCTACTATAGGAACACCGGAAAAAGCAGCTCCCAGCAGATTAGCGATTATAAGTCCTATTGCCAGGCCGCATACTCCGGCAATGACATCATGAATTTTCATTTTGTTAAGCTGGATCTCTACCCAGTTAGAGAATTTTTTTAATAAAATTATAAGATACGGAGAAACTATATAACCGATGATTGCACCAATGATAATACCCAATAAACCAATTATAAGGTGGGCAAGCGTAATACCAAAAATGCTTAAATCGATGTTAAGGTATTCTGTACTTATAACAAGGGCAATTAAAGGACTTATTAATTGGACAATAGCCAGTCCAAAAATAGCAGCTAGAATTATTATAGAAACGCGTAATATTTTTTCTAACACAGACTCATCTCCAAAGTTAAATAATATAGGATAAATATAATATAATTGCGTATAATAAAAATGATTTAATATATTCCACCTTTAGCATTATAAAGATAAAACATAGAAATACATAGAAATACATAGAAATACATAGAAATATAATACTAAATGGGAAGTGTTTTGTCAAAAAAGAAAAGAAACTGTCACACTAAGTTTTATACTTTTAACAAGTAGAGGATGATATTTTCCTGACAGCATATACTTGAATAAATATAATGCTGTTACATTAGCTGTGACAGTTTTTATTACTTTTTATGATAAAATTTATTCATTATTGAAAAACTATTTTTAAAGCTTCCTTTATGTTTTTTACGCCATAAATAGCTACATGGGGGATTTTTCCAATAGTCATAAGATTTTTCTGGGGAACGATAACATTTGTAAATCCTAATTTGCAGGCTTCTTTTACGCGGATATCAGCGCTATTTACAGCTCTTATTTCACCGGATAAGCCAACTTCACCAAATACTATTGTTTTGGGTTTTACTATTTTATTAGTAAAACTTGATGTAAGAGCTATACATAATGCTAGGTCACATGCTGGTTCATCAATTTTTATCCCACCGGCTATTTTCACATAAACATCACATGCTCCCATACTGAGATTAACTCTTTTTTCCAATACAGCCAATAATAGCTGTATTTTTTTTATGTCAACTGAATCTGAAGTCCGTCGTGGTGGGATATAAGGAGTAGCAGTGACCAGAGCCTGAATTTCTACAAGCAGAGGACGTGTACCTTCTACAGTAGGAGTTATGATGATACCCGAATCAAGGATTGTTTCTGATAGGAATAATTTGGAAGCATCAGGAACATCAATAAGGCCAATATCACGCATTTCAAACAGACCTATTTCATTGGTGCTGCCAAAGCGATTTTTGATTGCCCGTAGAATGCGGAACTGAGCATTGCGTTCTCCCTCAAAATAAAGAACTGTATCAACGATATGTTCCAGAACACGTGGCCCGGCCAGAGTACCATCTTTAGTAACATGTCCGATTATAAATACTGCAACCCCATTTGTTTTGGCTATTCGTAAAAGTTCAACAGCACATTCGCGTACCTGACTGACACTGCCAGGAGCACTTTGGATATCAGGTCGGAATATAGTTTGGATGGAGTCAATGACCAGCAGATCAGGCTTATTGGTTGTTACATTATCATTAATGTATTCCATATTGGTTTCGCTCAAAACCATCATTGTATCGGAAAGTGCATGTATTCTGTCTGCCCGCATACGGATCTGCTGTAAGCTTTCTTCTCCAGTAATATAAAGAACTTTTTTCCCTTGAGATACATATGAACATACCCGCAGGTTTAGGCTTGATTTACCAACACCGGGATCTCCTACCATTAATACCATACTACCGGGAATAATTCCCCCCCCGAGTACTCGGTCAAGTTCGCTTGAACCAGTGGTGAAACGAGGTGATTTTGCCAAAGAGATTGCTGATAAAAGCTGGGGCTTTTGCATTTCTCCCTTGTTCAGTCCTAGCGATAAGCCATGTTTTGCCGTAGTTTTTGCAGTTTCTTCGACCATAGTGTTCCAGGCACCGCAGCCGGGACATTTTCCCATCCATTTAGGAGCATTATAACCGCATTCCTGACACACAAAAAGGGTTTTCTTTTTTACTGGCAATACAATCATCGCTCCTTATTTTTCTGGATAAATTGAAAAAATAGTTTATAAAAAGAACGTATCAACCAAAATGCAGCTGCAAAAAAATTGAGAAAAAAATTGAGAAGTTTTTTTAATACTGAATCATTGCGTGATAACAGATCTTTTTGGTTATTCATTGTTTTTTAAATCAACAGCAGGTTTATTAGCTGTTGTTTCTGCATCAGGTTGATTTTTGCTGGAAGCATTGGTATTGATTGTTTTTTCCTTATGAAGAGAAAAAGTTAAATTATCATTTTTCTTATTATAAGATATATCTATTGTATTTCCTGCTGTGAAATTTTTATTTAAAATATTTTCTGCCAATTCATCTTCTAAATATTTTTGTATGGACCGTTTCAGTGGCCTTGCGCCAAATTTAGTATCAGTTCCCTTATTTAATAAATATTGTTTTGCCGTTTTATCAACAATAATTTTAATGCCAATATTTTCGATACGCTTTTTGACATCCAGCAATAAAATATCCACTATTTTCAATAGACTGTCTTTATCCAGCGGTTTGAATACGATAAGTTCATCAATACGATTTAAAAATTCTGGTTTAAATAATTTTTTCACTTCTTCCATTATTTTCTTAGAACCGGATGAAAAATCGTTATCTTTGTCATTACCAGTATTAAAGCCCATTGTGGAAGAATTTCTTAAAAATTGAGCGCCAACATTTGAAGTCATTATGATAACAGTATTTTTGAAATTAACAGTACGGCCTTGTCCATCAGTTAATCGTCCGTCTTCCAATATTTGCAGAAGAAGATTAAAAACATCAGGATGAGCTTTTTCTATTTCATCCAGTAATATTACTGAATATGGTTTTCTTCTGACAATATCAGTAAGCTGTCCGCCTTCTTCATAGCCTACATATCCCGGAGGTGCTCCAACCATGCGTGAAACAGTATATTTTTCCATATACTCCGACATATCAAAACGTATCATGGCATTTTCATCACCAAACAATACTTCAGCTAATGAACGTGCCAGTTCTGTTTTTCCTACCCCTGTGGGGCCGAGAAACATGAATGAGCCTATAGGCCTTTTAGGATCTTTCAGACCGGCCCGTGCCCGGCGGATTGCCTTAGATACAGCAGTGACAGCTGTATCTTGTCCAACAATACGTTTGTGGATAATATCTTCCATGTGCAAAAGGCGCTTTGCTTCTTTATCAGCCAGGCGTTTTGCCGGAATGCCAGTCCAAGATGCCACAACGTCAGCTATATCATCAGCAGTTACTACAATTTCTTTTTCCTCCTTTTTTTTAAGTTCTTCTAACGCTGATTTTAATGATTGTTTTATTTTGCTTTCTGTGTCGCGAATACTGGCTGCATGTTCAAAGTCCTGGGAATTAATAGCATTTTTTTTATCGACATTAAGTTTATCAAGCTGTTCCTTAAGTTGTTTTAATTCAGTAGGATAAGAAATAGTAGATAATCTGACCTTAGAAGCCGCTTCATCCATAAGATCAATGGCCTTGTCGGGTAAATAGCGGTCAGTTATATAGCGTACTGATAATTTTACAGCTGCTTTTATGGCATCATCAGTTATTTTTGCCTGATGGAATTGTTCATATTTGCTGCGGATACCAAATAAAATATTTATCGCATCTTCTTCATTAGGTTCATCAAGCAAAATTGGTTGGAAACGTCTTTCTAAGGCAGAGTCTTTTTCGATGTATTTTTTATATTCATTTAAAGTCGTTGCTCCGATTACTTGAATTTCTCCGCGCGATAAAGCTGGTTTTAAAATATTGGCAGCATCAATCGAGCCTTCCGCGGCTCCTGCGCCGATCAGCGTATGCAGCTCATCTATAAATAAAATAATGTTGCCTGCCTGTGTAATTTCATCAATGATATTTTTCAGCCGTTCTTCAAATTCACCCCGATATTTGGCACCAGCAACGATTGAAGTCATACTTAGACTCATTATACGCTTGCTTGCCAGTGATTTAGGCATTATACCTTCAAGCATGCGCTGGGCCAGCCCTTCAGCTACAGCTGTTTTTCCTACGCCGGGTTCACCAATCAGCACAGGATTATTTTTAGTACGCCGTAGCAGTATTTGAATGACACGTTCTATTTCCTTGTTACGCCCGATTACAGGATCAATTTTATTTTTTAGTACAAGATCTTTTAGATCACGGCAGTAACGATTTAAAAAGGGAGTCTTTTTTACCGATGATGTATTACTGTCAGGAGTAAGTTCCTCATTAGAATTCAAATCATGCAGGCCATCACCAATCATATCCATAATTGTTGCGCGGATTACATCCAGTTCTGCTCCAAGAGAAATAAGCACCTTGGCAGCAATAGCATCTTTTTGTCCGACGATCCCTAGTAGGATATGTTCCGTTCCTATATAATCTTGTCCCAGTGTATGGGATTCTTCTTCGGCTAGACTCATGACAAGTTTGGCAAGCGGTGTATATGTTAAAGGGGAGCTTGATAATATAGGCGGAATGATAATAATATTATTGAGGCGGCTTTTTACCATATCACGTGTTATGCCTAAAGATGCTAATGCCTTGGCAGCTACTCCTTTATTTTCTTTGGTAAGTCCGAGTAGTATATGTTCAGTACCAATATAGCCGCATCTTTGTTTATTAGCTTCATAGCTAGCTAGTTCAAGTACCTTCTCAGCACTGAATGTTAATTTGTTATTCATAAAAATCACTCCCTTATAGAGTTACTTGATATTATCTCACGGGTTATGTCAGCTCTTTTTTTATCAAGTTCACGTTGTGACATAGTTTCTTTTTCTTGTAAATTGGCAAGATAATTATTTCGTCCCGCAATAATTAATTTATTAAAAACAGCTGCGTCGACATTAGTGATTATTTTTTCATCTATGCCAATACGCACATTGCTTGCCAAAGATAGTAATTCTCTAGCAGAAAGACTGCGGGCATATTTTAATATACCTAGAGCCCGCCATGCTTGGTCACATACCTTATCTTCAGCATAAGATAAAAGAGCCTTTCGTGCTTCCCGTTCATGGGAAACAATTTCCTGCACAGTTCTTGTCAGATTTTCGATTAATTCCTTTTCACTAAATCCCAGTGTTAATTGGTTGGAAACCTGAAATAAATTTCCATAAGCAGTATTGCCAAATAAACCGCGTACTGCTAACCCCAGCTGAGGTGAAATATTGATTATTTTGCCAATTTGGTTAGTAGTAGTAAGTCCGGGGAGATGCAGTGTTACAGAAGCCCGGAGTCCTGTGCCAAGATTAGTAGGATAAGCTGTGAGATAGCCCATATTATCATCAAAAGCGATATCATATTTTTTTTCAATGGCGTCATCTATATTAAACACAAGCTTAAGTGAATCAGTAAGATCAAGGCCGCTTTTCATAGATTGTATACGCAGGTGATCATCATCATTGATGGCTATAGCAACATTATTGTCAGCACTAACAATAAGAGATCTTGCCTCATTATGTTTTATAAAATTACTGCTTATGAATTGTTTTTCTACAAGAACATTTTTTTTCAAATTTGTAATCTTATCCATATCTATACAGACAAAATTTGTTTTTGCTGCAGCAGAAATATCGTCAAGAGTATTAAGAACTCTTGTTTTAGCTTCTGTCAATTGGGTACTAGAGGCTCTATTGGGAAATGGGAGATTTTTAAAATTACGGGAAAGACGTATGCGGCTTGATAAAATAATATCACTGTCAAGGCCATGACCGTCCATCCAGGATACATTATTATCGGTAAAAATATTTTGTAGCAGCATCATTAAGCCCCCTGTTTGTTTTTAAGTTCTTTTTCTAAGCGGTGTATGCAGTCACGCACCTGAGCTGCTTTTTCATACTCTTCATTGGCAATATACTGCTGTATCTGTTTACGTAGTAAAGACAGTTCCTGCTGCATATTCAAGGTCTTACCGGCCCGATGAGGAATTTTGCCCGTATGTTTGCTTGAACCGTGAATACGGCGAAGCAATGGTTCTAATCTGGCCCTAAAAGTATCATAGCATACACTACAGCCAATTTTTCCGGTTTGGGCAAAATCAGCGTAAGTCATGCCACAGGCAGGACAGGCATATTCTTCATTGTCAGCAGTTTCCTGTTCATTTTCAGCAGCAGGAGGTGTATTGTGGAAAATTCCTGAAAGAAAATCATTGATGGAGAAAAATTCAGGTTGATTTTCTGATTCTTCCTGCATGATGAAATCACCATAGCGGGCTGCACATTCTTCACAAAGATAATGATCTATTTTTTTATTGCCGTTTATTTGCGTGATATGGATACAAGCTTCATTCTTTTTACAGTTATCACATAACATTGTTATTCCTCCTCCGCGAAGTCAGCCAGAGTCACAAATATAGAGCGTAATAGTTCAACTCTGTCTGGTGGTGAAAATTTATCATAAATATTATCAAAAAATTGGAGGAGCAAAGCCGCTTCCCGATTTTTTATCATACTATGTCTTAACATATAATCTATCATATTATGCAAGTCTTTTACAGTAGTATCAGTATTTATTTTATCAATCAGATTACTGTAGACTAAATCCTGCAATGGTACACGTGTGATTCTTATAAATCCTCCTAGTCCTCTTCGTGATTCAACTGTGAATCCTTTGTCTGAAGTAAAGCGGGTATTTAATACATAACTAATTTGCGAAGGAGCACATTCTATATCATTGGCAATATCGGCACGTTTTAAAATTATATTGCGGTTTTGCTGTGCGGCTAAACGCTGTAATATATAGCTTTCAATTAGATCGGCTATGTTACTCATACAAATCACCTTCATATCATACTTTTATTATATTATATTTGACTTTTTGACTTTTTTCAAGTAATTTATAATAAATAATAAAAAACTATTGCAAAATGAAAATTTATTTATGGCAGGATTTTGTAAAATCTGTAATATTATAAATAAAAAATAAAACTGTCGTAGTAAATTTTTTACCACGACAGTTTATTCACATGAAGATAGTTATTTTATTCCAAGAGTGACTCTTTCACCATTTATATTCCATTCTTTAGTAAAACCATCGATTTCATTTATTTTTATAGAATTGGCAAGAACGATTTTACCTATTTCAGTCTTATTGTTAGCTGCTATATCAGCGAGTTTATTATTACCATTAACATAGACTGTTATGCGGTCGGTTACTTCAAAACCATTTTCTTTACGCATAGTTTGAATTTTACTGATTATTTCTCGAACAAATCCTTCCTCGATAAGTTCAGCAGAAAGTGTTGTCTGTAAGGCTACAGTCACGTTATTGTAACTTTCTGTAGCAAAACCTTCAGTTTGAGTTACTGATATTTCCACATCTTCACGTGCCAGAGTAAAATCACCGGAAGACAGTGTTATCTTTAAGGTGCCATTTTTATCAAGTTCATCTTTAGCAGCATGTCCATTGAGGCTGCCAAGGACTTTTTTTATTTCATTTATTTTTCGGCCGGCTTTTGGTCCTAAAATTTTAAACTGGGGTTTAAAGCTATATGATAGATATTGTTCCATATCATCCTGGAAATCAACATTTTTTATGTTAAGTTCATCAGCAACAATAGCTTTATAAAAATCATTTAATACAAAAGGTGCTTTTACAAACATCTGTCCAATAGGCTGACGATTTTTGATATTAGCTGTATTGCGTGCGGCTCGTCCCAGAGATACTATTTCTAATACCAATTCCATGTTTGTTTCCAGTTCTTTATCGATATATTCTTCCTTAGCAGCAGGAAAATCACATAGATGGACACTTTCCTTGGCATCAGGATAAGAATTTCTTACCAGATTTTGGTAAATAGTATCCGTGATAAAAGGAATCATAGGTGCAGCGAGCTTAATAAATGTAGCCAATGCCGTATAAAGTGTCATGTAGGCATTTATTTTATCCTGAGTCATATCTTTGCCCCAAAAGCGTTCGCGACTGCGGCGTACATACCAGTTAGAAAGCTCATCAACAAATTTCTGTAATGCCTTAGCTGTTTCTGTTACGCGATAAGCAGATAAATCATCATCAACGATTTTAATAAGGCTGTTTAGTCTTGACAAGAGCCATTTGTCCATGACGGAAAGCTTTTTATATTCCAATGTATAGTCAGCCGGATTGAATTTATCAATATTGGCATACAAAATGAAGAAAGCATATGTATTCCACAATGTTCCTAAAAATTTACGCTGACCTTCCTGGACAGCGTCATCGTGGAAACGGTTAGGCAGCCAGGGAGCACTATTTTCATAAAAATACCAGCGGATAGCATCTGCTCCATGTTTTTGTAATGCTTCCATTGGTTCTACAGCATTTCCCTTTGATTTACTCATTTTTTGGCCATTTTTATCTTGCACATGGCCAAGAACGATTACATTTTTATAAGCAGGTTTATCAAATAACAACGTAGAAATTGCGATTAGAGAATAGAACCAGCCGCGTGTTTGATCTACTGCCTCTGATATAAAATCAGCGGGAAAAGTTTTTTCAAATATAGCCTTGTTTTCAAAAGGATAATGCCATTGGGCAAATGGCATAGCACCAGAATCAAACCAGCAGTCGATAACTTCTGGTACACGATGCATCTGTTTACCACAGTGAGGGCATTTTATAGTAACACTGTCAAGAAACGGGCGGTGCAATTCAATATCATCAGGACAATTGTCAGACATTTGTTTTAATTCTTCGATAGAGCCTATAGAATGCTGATGTCCACATTCACATTCCCAGATATTAAGCGGTGTACCCCAATAACGATTACGGCTGATACCCCAGTCCTGGACATGTTCTATCCAGTCGCCGAAACGTCCCTTGCCGATTGTTGGGGGAATCCAGTTGACCATATTGTTATTTTTTATTAATTTGTCACGCACAGCAGTCATTTTAATAAACCACGATTCACGGGCGTAATAAATAAGCGGGGTGTCACAGCGCCAGCAGTGGGGGTAACTATGTTCAAAGACAGGGGCATCAAATAAAAGCCCTTTTTCTTTGAGATCCTTTAAAATAAGAGGATCGGCTTTTTTTACAAAAACTCCAGGCCAGTCAGTATCTGCTGTTAAGCAGCCTTTAGAATCAACAAACTGGACAAAATCAATACCATATTTGTGGCATACACGGGAGTCATCTTCACCAAAAGCAGGAGCCATATGAACTATGCCGGTACCATCTTCAGTTGTAACATAATCATCACAAGTAACATAAAAACATTTTTTTGTTACTTTACCGACAGCATAGGGATATAGAGGTTCATATTCCCTGTATTCCAGATCTTTACCAGTAAAATGATCTAAAATGACAGCATCTTCGCCTAAGACTTTTGTTACTAATGGCTCCGCCATATAATATGTATATTCGTCATGCTTTACCTTTACATAAGAAACACTAGGATTAACACATAAAGCCAGGTTCGAAGGCAGTGTCCAGGGAGTTGTAGTCCAAGCAAGAAAATAGGCATTTTCTCCTTTGACTTTAAAACGGACGATGGCAGAACGTTCTTTTACATCCTTATAGCCTTGTGCTACTTCATGGGAAGACAATGGTGTGCCACAGCGCGGGCAGTAGGGTACGATTTTATGGCCTTCATATAGCAATCCCTTTTCCCAGATCGTTTTCAGTGCCCACCACACAGATTCTATGTATTTATTGTCATAAGTTACATATGGGTTATCCATATCTGCCCAGTAGCCTACAGTGCGGGAAAACTGTTCCCACATACCTTTATATTTCCAGACACTTTCCTTGCATTTTTCTACAAAAGGTTCAATACCATATTTTTCTATTTGGTCTTTACCATCAAGACCGAGGGCCTTTTCTACTTCTAGTTCTACGGGCAGACCATGCGTATCCCAGCCAGCTTTACGTATAGTTTTATGTCCCTTCATTGCCTGAAAACGGGGTATCATATCCTTGATTACACGTGTCAGGACATGTCCGATATGGGGTTTGCCATTTGCTGTAGGCGGGCCGTCATAAAATGTAAATATATCAGATGTATCACGCTGATCGATGCTTTTTTGGAAAATTTTATTATCATTCCAAAATTTTTCAATATTTTTTTCACGTTGTACAAAATTTAAACTGGTTTCTACCTTTTCGTACATAATTAGTCCCCCAATTAAAAATTACCTGCAGTTTTGTGGAAATAAAAAAGCCCTCATCCAAAACAGGATGAAAGCTTAGCTTGTCATTGACCACCTATTTCACATACTAACATATGCAACCCATTTAACGGTGGGAACCGATCCAGCTTACTAAAACCATAAGTGCAGTTGATTCAGCCGACAGCTCAGAAGTGATTTAAAAAAATATATACTGGCACCGATCTCACACTATCATCGGCTCGCTGGAGCGTTCTATTATTTCTTTTGTCTTCGTCAAAGCATTTCATTTTTTAAACTATGATTGATATAATAACACAAAATTATTTTAAATTCAAACAAAATTCATGTTATCATTGTAGGAATGTCAAGGATATTCCTACTTATGTTTAAAATAAATAAAGCAGCTAATTTATGAAATTTTCTAAAATTAAAATTATGGAAGAAAATATTTTTCGATGATATTGGATATAGCTTAGTACAGCATAATTAATTTTTATAATAAAATTAAATAATCAGATAAATTAATAAATTTGAAAATTCAGCTTGATTTTTCTTCTTTTTCCTAGTAAAATATAGAGCATGAGTAAATTAAAAACCGAATCCAACTCAGGAACGGGGGAACCAATTTAGGGGTGAATGTTGTTTTTTACAAGGGCCGGTTTCTTCTTCTGTCCCTAATCCGACAGCTAACCTCGTAGGTAATAAAAAAAAAGAGAGGAGTGACCTTTTGAGTAAGATAATACGCTTAGTAGCATTATCTATGCTGTTTATGTGCTGGTTTTCCGTTGCCAGTGCGGATGCTTTCCGTACAGGTGATCAGGGAAATCAGGTAGCAGAGATTCAAGGGGAACTTGCAAATTTAGGTTATGATGTTGTAGCGGATGGTGATTTTGGTCCAGCTACGAAAGAAGCAGTAAGGGAATTTCAAATTTCGGCAGGATTACCTGCAGATGGATTGGTAGGCCCTCAAACTTATCAGGCATTAATGGGAAGAACTATGCCGGAAGTAAGTCGTGGCTCGAATTATTATGCACGCCGGATAATTCAGACTTCACTTCAGTACATAGGAGTTCCGTATGTATTTGGCGGAACCACGCCGAATGGTTTTGACTGCTCTGGATTTACTCGTTATGTATTTGCTAATGCCGGTATTTCCTTGCCGCGCACTGCTGATGCACAGTATGAAATGGGGTCACCGGTATCGTATGATGACTTAATTGCTGGCGATTTAGTATTTTTCTCCACATATGCTTATGGTGCATCTCATGTAGGTATATATATGGGTGAGGGTAAATTTATTGATGCGTCCACTAGCCGTGGTGTAACGATTGACAGATTGGGCAGCGGATATTGGAGTGCTCACTATATAGGAGCTCGCAGAATTATATAATATGTTTTGTTGTACAGGGGGAAACGCAGTGTTTCCTCTTTTTTTATTTGCTATAAGTGGAATGTTTTTGTTATAATATGTAAAATAAATTAAATTAATACTTAATATATATAATAAAAGTTATCTGATAATGATATATGCTGATAATGGAATGTTTATATTAGTGTAAATTAATTTCATTATTGGATTTAAACTAATAATAATGGTGTACAGCAGGTGAATGCACTTTGTTTTGTGGAAATAGGATAATTTTGTGGAGTTGGGGGCAATATGGAGAATAATATATTAGATCTATGCCGTAGTAATACGAATCTCACAGCAATGCGTATAAACCTTCTGCAGCGGATAAGTACGACACTGCCATTTATAGCAGATTTAATAATGGCTAATATAGGCTTATATGTGCCGGCAAAAGAAAAAGATAAATTTTTAATAGTAGACTATGTCAAGCCACATACAGCATATACTCCTTTTCATCGCAACAGAACTGGGGTGATGCGAAAAAGTCAGGAAGAACCCTTGATAAAGTATACAATGAGTACAGGTAGGAGTATGAGCGGCAGGCGGGAATGGAGTTGGGGGAAATTTATTGAAATGCATACAGAACCAATTTTGGATTCATTAGGTGTTGCTGCAGTCGTAAGCTTTGAAATGGAACCTTCTGTTACAAAAATAGATGGATATTCTTATTTATACCGTACAGCCTGTTCTTTGCTTTCCTATTCGCATAGGGAATTGGACAGTTATATGTTTAGGCCACTTGCAGCCAGCGATGGTATTATAATTGCGGATAAGAATAACCGGATAGTTTTTGCTAATGCAGCAGCTATACGTATTTATAATATACTCGGCGTTATAAATCTTATCGGGTATCATTTATTTGACCATCAACTGTCAAGCCGGATAATAAAAGAAACAATTTCTAGTAATAAACCTTATGAAAAAGAACTTACTTCAGACAGTATAACAATAGTAAGAAGAGATATCCCTATAAAGCAAGGGGGAAGTTTATTGTGTCGTATAGTTATAGTGTCTGATGTTACTGAAGTCAGGAAAAAAGATAAGGAAATATTGATAAAATCTGCAGTTATACAGGAAATACATCATCGGGTAAAAAATAATCTTCAAACAATTGCCAGTCTGCTGCGCTTGCAGGCCAGAAGAAGCCAGTCTCAGGAAGTAAAAGATGCTTTAAGAGAAAGTGTCAATAGAATTTTAAGCATTTCAGTTGTACATGAATTTCTGTCACAGCAACAGGAAGAAATGATAGATGTCACCAAGGTGACACGTAATATATTGAATCTTATTGCCCAGAATATGCTGCGGCCTGGTTTCAAGCTGACTACAGAATTTTCGGGAGGAACAGTAATATTACCATCACAACAGGCTAGCAATCTGGCACTTATTGTAAATGAGCTGATCTTAAATTCTCTGGAACATGCTTTTGTAAACAAGGATGAAGGGCTGATAGGCCTTAATATTATTCATACAGAAGCAGATTATATTATTGAGTTATATGATGATGGATCAGGCCTGCCCAAAGGATTTGAAACAAAAAAATCTAAATCATTGGGATTGCAGATAGTAAAAACATTAATAGAAGATGATATGAATGGTAGATTTGAATTGTATAATAATAAAGGGACACATGCCAGAATAACTATTCCACGTAATATTAGAGGTGAATAAAAATTTATGGATAAATTGAAAATAATTATAGCTGATAATGAATCAATTATAAGAATGGATCTTAAAGAAATTCTGGAAGAGGCAGGCCATGAAGTGGTAGGAGAGGCAGTTAATGGTAAAAAGGCTGTTGATCTGACCCGAAAGTGTCAGCCTGACTTGGTTATTATGGACATAAAAATGCCAGAAATGGACGGCATAACTGCAGCTAAAATAATAGGTGATGAAAAAATAGCGCCGGTCCTTTTATTGACAGCCTTTAGCCAGTCTGATATTGTGGAAAAAGCAAAACATTCAGGTGTATTGGCATATCTTGTAAAACCAGTGCGGGAAGATAATTTATTTCCTGCTATAGAAATTGCTTTGACTCGATTTAAAGAAATTCAAACACTGGAATTAGAATTAAGTGATGTCAAAAATTCATTGGAAATGCGAAAAATATTAGACAGGGCAAAGGGAATTTTGATGGATGCATATAATTTGAATGAATCAGAAGCTTATCGTCGTATTCAGCAGTATAGCATGGCTAAACGTCGGACAATAAAAGATGTTGCTGAAGCCATAATTCGTTCTGCTTTGAAAAATAAACCATGAATATTGGTTTAAGTTATCTTTTAAAGGAAAATAATAAACAATATTTATTATAACAATAAATATTGTTAAAAAATATTGTTAACCAATTGACAATACAAATAATAAAATTTATACTATAATTATATTGGTTCATGAAAATGCATAGGGTTATAGTAGCGATATTTTTGCGGATAGATAAAAATGTAGCATTACTAAATTACCCATAAAACTGTTGCCTTTAGCATGGTAATAGCGGGTAAATGATTGTATCTTTTCGCATAAACTAAATATATGGGCAGGGCATTGTCCATTGCAGAGAGAGCTTGTAAAACCTGCTATTTAGAGGGTATAGCTCATTAATATCTCAGAATCCTTAGGGAATATGTCAAATTTTTATGATACGGCGGTATTGTTCAGTTGTTTTTAGGTAAGGGACAATCGCTACAAAATATCTACCGTAGAAACTACGGAATGTTACGCCTATGGAGAGAACCAGACAAACTTTGTTAAAACAAAGACAATGTGATCTCAATGAATTAGGAATCCCACACTTGTGTGGGAGGTTTTCAATGCATATCATAAAAGGAGTTGTTTTATTAATTATGGCAAAGGTTAAGATTACTGAAACAGTACTACGTGATGGTCATCAATCTCTTTTAGCTACAAGGATGAGGCTTTCACAGATGCTCCCCCAGTTGGAAGCACTTGATGCAATTGGCTATAAATCTCTTGAAGCATGGGGCGGGGCAACTTTTGACAGCTGTCTGCGTTTTCTTGATGAAGATCCATGGGAACGTCTTGATACTCTAAAAGCACATTTGAAAACTCCTATTCAAATGTTGCTGCGCGGTCAGAATATTTTAGGTTATAATCATTATCCCGATGATGTTGTTCGTGCTTTTGTAAAAAAAGCAGCTCAGCATGGTATTGGTGTATTTCGTATTTTTGATGCGCTGAATGATACACGCAATCTTAAAACAGCTATTGATGCAGCTAAAAAGGCAAAAGATGAAGTTGAACATTCTGTAGAAGTACAAGGCTGCCTTGTTTATACAATTGGCGGACCGCATACAACTAAAGAATTTGCTAAGCTGGCTAAGGAACTTGATAAAATGGGTGTAGACTCTATCTGTATTAAAGATATGTCAGGTCTCTTAAAACCATTTACAGCTACTGAACTGGTAAAAGAACTCAAAGCTGCCACTAAGTTGCCGATCCAGCTGCATACACATTGTACAAGCGGTTTTGGTTGCATGACTTATTTAAAAGCAATTGAAGCTGGTGTAGATGTTGTTGACTGTGCATTGTCACCATTCTCAATGGATACTTCACAGCCTTGTACAGAAACAATGGTTGCTACTTTAGAAGATACCGAATATGATACAGGTCTTGATCGTAAGGCTATGACTCCTATTGCTAAATATTTCCTTGGAGTTAAGAAAGACATAATAAAAGAATTTGGTCTTAAAGGCTATTTTGATGTTAACCCGAATGTTCTTGATTTCCAGATTCCAGGTGGTATGCTTTCAAATCTTGTAAATCAGCTTAAAGAACAAGGCATGGAAGATAAATATCAGGATTTGCTTGATGAAATGCCACGTGTGCGTGCTGATGCCGGATATCCGCCGCTTGTTACTCCGTCCAGTCAAATTGTTGGCACTATGGCAACGATGAATGTTATGACTGGAGAACGTTATAAAATGGTTCCAAAAGAATTTAAAGATCTTATCAGAGGTAAATTTGGTCGTACACCAGCTCCTGTAAGCGAAGAATTGCTGAAAAAGATTGGTATCAAGAAAGAAGATATGATTACTGATCGCCCTGCAGATCATCTTGAACCAGGCATGGAAAAGTTCAAAAAAGAACTTGCTGAAAAAGGTTATCCTAATGCCAGTGAAGAAGATGTTTTGTCTTATGCATTGTTCCCACAGGTTGCAGAAGAATTTTTCAAAAAACGTACTATTAAGAAACTGGCAGCTCTTGGTCGTGCAAACGCTAGTGATGAAGATGTACTTTTGTATAACCTTAATAATACAATCGCAGAAAAGTTTTTTAAAGGTTAATAATATTATAATATAAGCGAGAATTTTTCCACATCTTATGTTGTATTGAATTGCCGTAGAAAAAGACTAACCAACGTATTCACGGGGTTAGTCTTTTTTCGTATAAGTATAAAGTTATATTGAAACAAGAAGCACTTTAAAAGAATTGGTTCTCGACAGTATAAGATATAACACAATGTATTGACAGGCATATCAACATAGGAGAAAAATCATAAGACTTGAATTGATGTAACATTCGTTATATTTTTTGTACCATTAGCACAATGCGAATGGTATATTAAAATATTAATAGATAAAATCGAGTAGGAGGTCACTCATTAATTGAATGACCGACCTCTCACACCACCGTACTTACTGTTCAGTATACGGCGGTTCAATAATTTAACGTGAATGAAACATCTCATATTTCTTGGCTATATTCATATAACCAAGCGACTCAAGATATTTATCTGTTAGTGTTTTGCCTAATATTGGACTGTTTGCGATGCGCCAGTACCCCAGTCTTGTATTGGCATACTCCCACGCCTTGCCTTTGTACAATCCTAATCGATTCAGATTTTTAAATCTCGCGGAAATTTTCTTCCACTGTTTCCACAGATACATTCTCAATCTACGCCTAATCCACTGGTTTAAATCTTGTATTCTGCTGCGCATATCGCTTATGGAAAAGTAATTAAGCCAGCCTATTGTATAATTTTTTAATTCAAGCAAGATGCTTTCTATTGACCGGCCGCGACTGCGGCCGGTTATTTCTTTCACCTTTTGCTTGAATTTCCGGATTACATTTTGGTGTGGCCTGATTCCTATTTTCCCTACTACTTTGTGCAGAGAAAATCCTAAAAACTTTTCCCGCAATGGGCTGCCTATTTTACTTTTCTTCCGGTTGACTTTTAGTTTCAGTTTTCCTTCAAGATAGTTTATACAGCTCTCCATTACACGTTTTGCCGCTCTTGGCGTTTTTACATAGATGTTACAGTCATCGGCGTATCTTACAAATTTATGTCCCCTGCTTTCTAGCAGTTTGTCAAATTTTGTAAGATAGATGTTAGACAGTAATGGTGACAGGTTTCCTCCCTGCGGCGTTCCTGCCATTGTCGGGCTTATTATTCCGCCTTCCATTACTCCGCTCTTTAAATATTTTCGGATGAGTGCTATTGCGCGCTCATCCTGTATTTCTTCTCGGAGCATGTTTATGAGCATGTCATGATTTACCGTGTCAAAGTACTGTGCAAGGTCAAGGTCCACTATTTTAGTGTATCCTTCTTTATAATAGGCTTCCGCCTGTTTTATGGCCAGGTGCGCACTCTTTCCCGGTCTGAATCCATAACTGTTGTCTGAGAATGTCTGTTCGAAAATTGGCTGTAGTACCTGCATTATTGCTTGTTGTATTACTCTGTCCAGTACTGTTGGTATGCCAAGCTTTCTTTTCCCTCCGTCTGGCTTAGGTATTTCTACCCGCCGTACCGGCTGTGGTTTATATTTCCCGTTCTTTAGCGATTCAAGGAATTCTTCCTTATGTTCTTTTAACCATCCGTACATTTCGTCAACTTTCATGCCATCTACTCCGGCTGCGCCTTTCTTTCGCTTTACCCTGAGATAGGCTTCATTGAGATTTGCCGGACTTAGGATTATTTCTAACAGGTTCACACGGTTCTTTGTTGCAGTTCCCAGCGATGTCATGCTCTGCGCTCCCTTGCTACTATCTGTTTCCAACATACCCTTACAAGGGCAGTCCATTTTATTGGTTTTCTGCTTTCTTTGCATGACTTCTCCTCCCTCTGCCCAAGAACGCTATTATTGTTCGGTCCTTCCTGGATTTCTTCCAGTACTATGACCTCAGCTGACTTCTCACGATAAATCTTATTTCAACCATGTTTCAATTTTATTTCTGCATGTCCGCGAGACCTCCCCGGGTAAGAACGCAGTCTTTCTCTCCATCCATCTGCCACATTTACAGGATTGGCCTCGAATAGTTTTGGGCTTTGGTTTGTCTAGCAACCTTACCCGGTTACTCCTGCCTTATATGTGATTTCTGTTCGTCAGACCAGAGATTTGCCGCTGGCTTCCTTTAGATTCCACCTCGCGATGGACACCCTTGCCTTAAGCTATGTGCTTGGCACTATTAACCTGCACTCGGGACTTTCACCCGTTAGACTGCGCCCATGCCGGGCACACTAGAAAAATGACCCTGCTGTTATTTTATCAGCAGGGTCATAACTTTTATTTATTATTTACTGTAAGATTATAATCAAATTTAGGCTTATTGTTGATAGTAGTATCTTTTGATTCATTAGACTTATCCGAAGTAGTAGTTTCTTTTGGTGATTCAGGTGTAAAAGTATCTGCTCCATGACTGTTAGAATCATTATTATCATCATCTTCACGAAGTCTGCCGGTTTCCATAAGTTCTTTTAATTGTTCAGCTGATAATGTTTCATGTTCAATAAGTTTTGCTGCGAGTAAATGAAGCTTATCTATATTTTCTACGATAAGAGTGCGACATTCTTCGTAGGCTTCTTCAATGTAATGGCGTACTTCCTTATCAATTTCACAAGCAATTTCTTCACTATAATTGCGTTGATTATTAAAATCACGTCCTAAAAAGACTTGATGATCATTGCCCTCACCAAATGATATAGGACCAAGAACATCACTCATGCCATATTGCATAATCATGTCACGAACAATACGGGAAGCTTGTTTAATATCATTTTGTGCGCCTGTACTGATTTCTTTCAAGATTACTTCTTCAGCCACGCGCCCGCCTAATGTAACTTTTAATTGATCCATAAGTTCACTGCGTGTATGATAGGAACGATCTTCTTTAGGAAGACTTAATGTATACCCGCCGGCACGGCCACGAGGAATAATAGTTACCTTATGCACCGGGTCCGCCTTTGGCAGCAATAGTCCAGCTAATGCATGTCCGCCTTCGTGATAGGCCGTAAGGCGTTTGTCTTCATCACTTATCACTTTAGATTTCCTTTCAGGTCCAACCATAACACGTTCTATGGATTCTTCAAGTTCATTCATGCCAATGGTTTTCTTATTGCGTCGGGCTGATAACAAAGCTCCTTCATTTATCAGGTTGCTTAAATCCGCTCCGGTAAAACCGGGTGTTTGTCGGGCAAGAATACCTAAATCTACATTTTTGTCTATAGGTTTATTTCTTGCATGTACTTCTAATATAGCTGTACGGCCCTTTATATCTGGGCGGTCAACTACTATTTGCCGGTCAAAACGACCTGGACGCAAAAGCGCCGGGTCAAGAATATCAGGACGATTAGTGGCAGCTATTATAATGATACCTTCATTAGCAGCAAATCCATCCATTTCAACCAAAAGCTGGTTTAATGTTTGTTCACGTTCGTCGTGTCCACCGCCAAGACCAGCACCACGCTGACGGCCGACAGCATCAATTTCATCAATAAATACTATGCATGGGGCATTCTTTTTTGCCTGGTCAAATAAATCACGTACACGCGAAGCACCAACGCCCACAAACATTTCCACGAAGTCAGAACCACTTATAGTAAAGAAAGGAACACCTGCTTCACCGGCTACAGCTTTTGCCAGTAAAGTTTTACCTGTACCTGGAGGGCCAAATAATAGTACACCCTTTGGAATACGTGCTCCCAGATCATTGAATTTTTTAGGATGTTTCAAAAATTCAACAACTTCTTCCAGATCCTGCTTTGCCTCATCTGCGCCTGCAACATCGTTGAAAGTAACCTTTACTTTATTACTGTTCATTTTGGCCCGGCTTTTACCAAAGGACATTACACGATTGCCGCCGCCCTGTGTCTGCTGCATGATAAAAAACCATACACCGATAAGCAGAAGAATAGGTAAAATAGACGTAAAGATTGTTGTCCACCATGGTGGATCGGGTGGATTTTCAGCTTTTATTTCTACACCATTTGCCTGTAATTTTTCCAATAACAAATTATCGCTGTTGGGATAAGTAGGAGCAATAGTAGTAAACTTTGTTCCATCAGTTAATGTGCCGCTTATGGTATTCTCAACAATAGTAATTCTCGAAACTCTTTTTTCATTTACTTGCTGCAGAAATTGCGTATAATTAATTTCTGGCTTTTTGGTCGAAGTAGTATGAAAATAATCTATTAACGAAACTGCTATTAATATAATTAGTACATAAAAACCGGCATTTCGCAGAAACTTATTCAATATTTAATCCTCCTTAATGTAGCTTATTATATATAAAGCTTACGAAACAACATTATATCATTAATTCCTGAATTTCTCAATTGCCAGAAATCTGAACTCAGGAATAGATTTCTTTTTTCAAGACACCAATGTATGGCAGATTACGATATTTGCTGGCATAATCCAGACCATATCCGACGATGAATTCATCTGGAACATCAAAGCCAATATAGTCTCCTTTTATATCCGTTCTTCTACCATCAGGTTTATTAAGCATGGCACATAATTTTACACTGGCAGCCTTTCTATGTTCAAAATTTTCTTTTAAATATTTTAAAGTAAGACCGGAATCAATAATATCTTCAACAATTATTACATGTTTATTCTCTATATCTGTATCAATATCCTTTAATATTCTTACAGTTCCACTTGTCTTCGTGCTGGCACCATAACTGGAAGCTGCCATAAAATCGAATTTTACGGGAATTTTGATTTCACGTATCAAATCAGAGAAAAATACAATTGCACCTTTTAAAATTCCAACTGTTACTATTTCTTTGCCAGCATAGTCTTTTGTGATTTGTTTTCCTAATTCTTTGACACGTATTGATATTTGCTTTTCGGTAAATAAAATTTTTTCTAAATCGCTGTGCATAAGGAACCGCCTTTCGTTTAATTCATTTGCTGTTTTGGGTGTTAAGAGTTAGCTGAATAATGTTAGTGCTACTAGATTGAGGAAAATAGCGTTGATCCTGTTGGATACCGACTACCCATATAATGCCCTTTTGATCACATAGAAGAGGAATTTTGCTGCGTTGTTCACGGGGTATTTTATTATCAATCAATAAATTTTTGATTTTTTTACGACCATTTAGGCCTTTAGGATAAAAAAAATCGCCATTTTTTCGTGACCGTATAATGAGTTTGCCACATATTTTATCAGTATCTATATAGCAAAGCCGACGGTCTTTTTGCCCTTCATATGAATTAACTGTTATAGCCGATATACTGCCCAGTAGAAAAGGTAGAGTTGTTGTCCCAGCAGTATTTATGGATATAGGTTCTATTTCCATTTTCTGAGAAGATTTTTCCGCAATTGTCAAGACTAAATTATTATATTCGATAATAACAATTATGTTATGGGGCAGATTTAAGGAGGAACCAGTTTTAGCTTTTGCAGCTAGGGATAATATGTTGTCAATATGAATATTTTCTATATCAATTGTATTATTGCATAAATCACTTATGGCTGCACGCAGCGTCTGGCGCTTTATAGCTATATGCTGTTTGGTAAATTCAGGCAATGGCAGGAGTAATCTATTATTTTTTTTTATAACAATAGATTTATAAACATCGTCAGCATAAGTTGTAATAAAGTCATTTTCTTCCGCAATGAGGGAAGCAGTTCGGCATAATGTTTCTTCTATATTAGGATTATATTTATGTAAAAAAGGAAGTAGTTTCAAACGAATACTGTTACGTGTATAGTTAGTATCATAATTTGTAGTATCTGTCCGAAAAACTAAATTATATTGACTACAATATGATTTAATCTGGCTGCGGGTACAATTGAGTAAAGGACGTATGATATTATTTGTGCGGGGATTTATACCGGAAAGTCCTTTGGTGCCGGCTCCCCGTATCATATGCATCAAAATTGTTTCAGCCTGGTCTCCGCGGTGATGAGCTATTGCTATCGATGTACAGTGCAGTACTGTTGCTGTTTGTTGTAAAAATGAATAACGCAAAATACGGGCCGCAGCTTCAACAGAAAGCTTATTTTTCTCTGCATAAGAAATAGCATTAACTTTTTTCAAATAAAATGGAAGATTATTTTTTTGACAGAAATCCTTAACAAATGCAGCATCCTGAACAGATGCCCGGCCGCGTATGCCATGTTCAACATGAGCAACAGATACTGTTAGATTATAAGCAGCTGCCAGTCTTATAAATATATGAACCATGCACAAAGAGTCAGGACCGCCTGAACATGCTAAAAGAATATGATCATTATAAGAAAAAAGTCTATGTTTTTGGCAAAAAGCAACTATCTGTTTTAACATATTTACCTCTAATATATAGATACATACAAAAAGCACCCTTTTCATAGAGTGCTTTTGGAAAATTATAAATTATTCATAATGGCGTGAACCGCGGCCGCCACGCTTTGAATCAGTTTTTTTCCGCAAGTCCGTTAGTTTTTCGTCACTGTCTTTTAAAAACTTGGAAAGCTTATCTTCAAAAGAAGCAGGTCCTGGATTGTTTTGTCTGCGACGGTCATTAGTAAATGATTTCCGTGGAACAAATTTAGGAGCAACAGCATTATTTTTTGGTGTAATGGCCTGGGGAGGTTTTTTTTCTTGAAGTTGCTTTATAGAAAGTCCAATTTTATTGCCGTCTATTGTTAAAACTTTAACTTTTACTTTATCGCGTTCTTTAAGAAAATCTTTTACGTCCTTAACATATACATCGGCAACTTCCGATATATGAACCAGACCTACTTTACCTCCGGGCAATTCGATAAATGCACCAAAATTCGTTATTCCCGTTACTGTACCTTCAAGTATACTGCCAACTTCAATTGACATAAAATTACTGAATCCTCCTTAAAATAAAGCCATTTTAATGGTATTATAACCTTAGAATATTAATAGTGTCAAGATAATAAAAGATAAATATACCTATTTCTTGCTAGATGCTATATATGGAATTTCCCCCTTTTTTGTCATACCCAGTTCATTGCGGGCAATTTTTTCGATATATTTCGGATCCTGTAATGACTTTTTTTCAGCAGAAAGTTTACGATTTTCAGCCAAAACAGTATCTAACTGTTGTTGTATCATAGACTGTTCAGAAGAAATATTATTTATATAGATTTGCTGTTTTATGGCAATATATGAAAAATAACCAATAACAGCTGCAAAAATAAGAATAAAAAAATTAAAATGACGTTTTTTCATAATAGTCACTTCCCAATATACAATAATACAATTATAAAATAGATTACCATAATATATTTCTACCACTTAATATCTATGTATCTGAAGTGGCAGTTTAGTTGATATAACTAATATTATAAGTGTAAGTTAGTCTAGACCTGGCTTTACCATTCATCGGTCACTTGTAATATCATTTAGGCAAGGAAGTTATACCCTGTTAGTTAAAGTATACCAAATATATATACTACTATAATTATAGCAGGAAAAGAGAAATAAATGCATATTAAAAAATAATTTTAGTAGATTTTAATAAAATAATTCACTTTTACATAAAACTATTGCTGATTATATTTACAATATCTGCTGCGGCATGAGGTTTTTTTATACATTGGGCTTTTTTCTTCATCCACATCAAGCGTTCTTTATCCGTTAAAAGGTTTTTGACAGTTTCACTGAGATATTCCGGTTTTTGGATTGATATTGCAGCACCGTTATCAGATAAATATGCCGCATTTTGGGCTTCCGGTCCAGGAATAGGGGCATGCAGTATCATTGGCAGTTCCATAGCCATAGCTTCACTAATAGTTAAGGCGCCTGGTTTACTTATAAGCAGAGAAGAAACAGACATAAGTTCATTTATAGTGTGGGAATAGCCCCACACCCTTATTAAATGACGTGAGTGGATAAGGTAATTGTTTACTTCTGACCATAAAGAAACATTAGCTCCGGCTACTACGAGAATTTGAATTGGCATTGTTAAAGTTTCTAAAGCTTCCAAGGCATATTTAACGCCGCCTAATCCTAGACCACCCCCCATTATAAGGATGATAGGCATATTATTTTTTAGTTCAAATTTTTTAAGCAAAGCTTTTTTATCATAGACTTCACTAAAACATTTATTAATCGGAATACCAGTAACGGCAATATGGTCATTGTTTATACCACGTTCATTAAGTTCTTCCCGCATTTTTTCATGGGCAACGAAATACATATCGACA
Organism: Pectinatus sottacetonis; assembly: GCF_015732155.1. NCBI lineage: Bacteria > Bacillati > Bacillota > Negativicutes > Selenomonadales > Selenomonadaceae > Pectinatus > Pectinatus sottacetonis. The sequence goes on along the minus strand of NZ_WIQK01000001.1, from coordinate 245,697 downwards.
TTTTTATATATCCAGATTTGGTGCAGACAAAAGTCCGTAATTATTGTAAACAATCGGGTATTTATTTTTTGTTTTTCCTTTAAATAAGAAGCAGCTGCACAAGGAAAAGGATGGGTACAAATAATAATGTCTGGTTGATATTTTTTTACAATAGATGTCATATTGCGTTTCATAAAATGAGCCAGCAGCACTTGTACAGAAGAACCTTTTAAACGTCCGGCTGTAAAATTATAAAGAAATTTATACAATGTTGGGACAAAATCAAGCATCTTCAAGTATATTTCCTTTAACAAATCGTTTAAATATGCTGTTTCTGGTGACATAAAATCAACGATATTGACATTTATTTCGGGATATTTCGCTTTTAATTCGTTGCTTACAGCCGCTGCAGCTTTATTATGCCCTGATCCAATAGATGCCGTAATAATAAGAACATTTTTTTGTGTCATGGATGACTTTTCCTCCAACCTGCTGATATTGAAAAGCAGAATTGACGTTATATTATAATATCTAAAAATTGAAAATAAAATTTTTCAAAAACATATTAATAAAGCGAAGATTTTCTTCGCTGTTATTCTCTGCTAATGAATTAAACAAGAATAATAGAATGCATCGAACCATATTATTCTAATACGTAGTTTGTATTTTATCATATAGTTTTGTTCATGTAAAATATTTATGGTATAAATTAATATGTTATAATAGTTATACTACAAAGATATAAATAAAATCAGCAGAATAGTGAGAGATTTTCCTGATAATATTGTGCTTGAGGAGATTAATTGATTAAATGGTTAAAAGATGGCATATTGTAAGTAATAATCAACAAAGTTGTGGTGAATTTGCTAAAGTGTTGAATATATCACCTATTATAGCAGCAATTCTGTTGAATAAAAATTTAACACAGGAAGAAGCAGAGATTTTTCTACATACAGAACAGCAGAAATTTTATGATCCTTTGCTTTTACCTAACATGCGGGCAGCTGTGGCTCGTATAATAGCTGCCATTTATAAAAAAGAACATATAACGATATTTGGTGATTATGATGTTGATGGAATAACGGCTACTACATTACTATATAAGACGCTAAAAAAGTTAGGAGCAGATGCAGCATATTATCTGCCAGACCGGCAGACAGAAGGATATGGAGTGCATAAGGAAGCTGTAGATAAATTCATTGGGAAAACCAATCTGCTTATAACAGTGGATTGTGGCATAAGATCAATAGATGAATTGAGATATGCGGGAGATTATATGGATGTAATTGTTACAGACCATCATTTACCAGGTGAAACATTGCCAGAAGCAGTAGCTGTTATTGATCCCCAAAGAGCTGATAGTGATTATCCAGATAAAAATTTGGCTGGTGTCGGAGTAGCTTTTAAACTTTGTCAGGCATTATGGCAGTCGATAAAAAAGGAACCATTTGAACAGTATCTTGATGTTGCTGCTTTGGGAACAGTCGCAGATATTGTACCGCTTATCGGGGAGAACAGGAAAATTGTAAAAATGGGCTTGGCATCCATAACTAATATGGGAATATTAAAATTAATTGAAGTATGCAATTTGTCCAGGGATAAAATAACAGCCGGACATATTGGATTTGTATTAGGTCCCAGGCTTAATGCAGCAGGAAGGCTCAAACATGCGAGTATGGGAGTGGAACTGTTACTGAGTGAAGATGCAGATGAAGCATATAAATTGGCACTTGAGCTTGACAAGGAAAACAAAATACGGCAAGAGCTTGTTGAAACTGCTTTTAAAGAAGCGGTAAAAATAATAGAAAAAAATAAATACCAAAATGAAGCAGCAATAGTTGTAGCAGCCAGAAATTGGCACCAGGGAATAATCGGTATAGCAGCGTCACGTATAGTTGATGCATATTACCGACCGACAGTTGTGATAAGCCTGGATGAAGATGGTATGGGAAAGGGATCATGCAGAAGCATAAAGGAATTTAATATTTGTGAGGCCTTAGAAAAATGCAGTGACTGCTTAGCAGCTTTCGGCGGCCATGCAATGGCTGCCGGATTGTCGCTTAAAGAAGAAAACATAAATGAATTTCGCAGAACTTTTACCCATTACGCAGAAATGATATTAACAAATGATGATATGCAGCCAATTGTGGAGATCGCTCAGGTAGTGCAGCCGGAATTAATTAATAAAAAAATGATAGCAGATTTATCTTTATTAGAACCTTTTGGCATGGGAAATCCGGCTCCCAGCTTTTTATGTGGTGGAATACAGCCTTATAATGTAAAAAAGATAGGAAAAACGAAACAGCATTTAAAATTTAATTTCACGGCGCAGAATAAACAGTATACTGCTCTTGGCTGGAATATAGGAGAATATGCGGACATTATAGAAACAAAAAAAGTTGACTTAGTGTTTCAGCCGGAAATTAACGTATGGAATGATAGAGAATACATACAATTAAAAATAAAGGATATAAAAATAAGTGCAGCTGGGAAAAAATATCCGTCCCATGATATGATAGCAGCAGTTTATCTTTTTCTTAAAAAAAAGATAAACGAAAATGGCGGAAAATGGTTTTTTAATGAGCAAAAAATGATTAGTACTTATTTGAATGAAGAAATATATAATATTAGTGAAGAAAATATTATATATTGTCTTAAAGTTTTATGTGAAATTCAGGTAATATTGTTTGATAAAAAGAATATGGCATGCACTTTGCCAGTAGGTCTGAAAGAAAAAAAAGATATTAATACATCGGTAACTTTTTTGGAGCGGTATACAAATTAAGAAGTTGGAAACTCATGCTGCTGCGGCAATAAAAATAAATATAGTAAGAGATAAAAAAACTGTATTTAGAAAAAAAAATACAGTTTTTTGTTGAAATGTTATTGACAATCATTATCATTATCGGTATTATATTAATGTAATGATAATAAATATCAATAATAAAACACAGAGGTGATGATGATGGCGATTGCTGTTAGAGAAGAAAGTTTACAGCTTAATAGAACATCATGTGACGAGTGTGAAAATTTTACAAAAAAGGAGCAGACCATGCCACTACTAATGGTAGATCGGGGCAAACCTGTAATTATCCGCAAAATAACAGGACGTGATAATGTAAGGCAACATTTAGCTGAACTGGGACTCACAGTTGATAGTAAAGTAACTGTAATGAATTCTATAGGGGGAAACCTTATATTACAGGTAAAGGACAGCCGTATTGCTTTAGACAGAAAAATGGCTGGACATATTATGGTATGAATAGGGAGGCTAATATATGAAATGTCTTAGTGATGCAAAAGTAGGCGAAACTGTAAAAGTTGTTAAATTAGAAGGCAAAGGACCTACTAAAAGAAGAATTATGGATATGGGAATAACTAAAGGAACGTCCATATATATACGTAAGGTAGCTCCTCTGGGAGATCCAGTTGAACTCAATGTGCGCGGTTATGAACTTTCAGTACGCAAAACAGAAGCAGATACTATTCAGGTAGAATAGGCATTATCGTAAATACAGAGGAGGAAGATGCATATCATGGGAATTACTATTGCCCTTGCCGGCAATCCCAACTGCGGAAAAACTACTTTATTTAATACTTTGACTGGCGGAACCGAATATGTCGGAAACTGGCCGGGGGTTACAGTAGAAAAGAAAGATGGTATATTAAAGAATCATCGTGATGTTATAATTCAGGATCTTCCAGGTATTTATTCCTTATCTCCATATAGTTTAGAAGAAACTGTTACGAGAAATTATTTAGTAAAACAGCGCCCGGATGTTATTATTAATATTGTTGACGGGACTAATATAGAAAGAAATTTATATCTTACAACACAGCTTATTGAGCTGGGAATACCCGTAATAGTAGCAATAAATATGGTTGATGTTGTAAGGAAAAAGGGCGATAAAATTGATATTGGCAGGCTTAGTGAAGCACTTAACTGTGAAGTCGTGACTATTAGCGCCTTGAAAAAAGAAGGCTGTCCGGAACTTACGGAAAAAGCAATTGCTCTGGCTGGAAAAACTGATCATATGGAGCTGCCGCATGTATATACGGGTAGTGTAGAACATGCGTTGGCACATATTGAAGAATCTATTGCAAATTATGTTTATAAGAACAGTCTGCGCTGGTATGCAATCAAAGTTTTTGAACGTGACGAAAAAGTCAGGAAAGCCTTAAATTTAAAACCAGAACTACTGGAACATTTGGAATTGCATATTACTGATTGTGAAAAGGAATTAGATGATGATGCTGAAAGCATTATCGTAAATCAGCGCTATGCATATATTGCAAAAGTTGTGGATACAGCCGTACAAAGAAAAGCACCTCAGGGCAGCCTTACTGTTTCAGATAAAATTGACCGAATTGTCACAAACAGAATTTTAGCACTGCCTATTTTTGCTGTTGTTATGACATTAATGTATTATATTTCTATTACTACTGTTGGTGCTGCTGCCACTGATTGGGTTAATGATACGTTTTTTGGTGATATTGTTACAAACGCAGCAACTGCCGGGCTGAATTCTATAGCTGCACCGGCATGGCTTTCCAGTCTGATAATCGATGGTATTATCGGTGGTGTCGGTACGGTACTGGGATTCGTTCCGCAGATTGTGCTTATTTTCCTATTCCTGTCCATATTGGAGGATTCAGGGTATATGGCACGTGTCGCTTTTATCATGGATCGTATTTTCCGCAGGTTTGGTTTATCGGGAAAATCATTTATTCCTGTTTTGATAGGTACTGGATGTGGTGTTCCGGCTATTATGGCAGCCCGTACGATTGAAGATGAAAAAGACAGGCGTATGACAATCATGCTGAGTACATTTATTCCCTGTACAGCTAAAACTGTAATTATTGGCATGATAACAGCTACCTTTTTCCCTGATACAGTCCTTATCGCTCCTGCAATGTATTTCCTGGGAATTGCCATTATCGTCGGTTCAGGAATCATACTGAAAAAGACAAGTTATTTTGGCGGGGATCCAGCACCGTTTGTAATGGAACTTCCTGCTTATCATGTTCCATCAGTAAAAGGTGTGCTAATTCACATGTGGGAACGTGCTAAATATTTTATTATTAAAGCTGGTACCATTATTTTTACGGCATGTATGGTGATCTGGTTCTTGTCTAAATTCAATTGGATGTTGGGAATGGTTGATAATATAGAAACGAGTATGCTGGCTGGTATCGGCAGCCTTGTTGGATGGATTTTTGCTCCGCTTGGGTTTGGTGATTGGAAGGGAGCAGTAGCTGTTATAAGTGCTGAAATGGCAAAAGAACAAGCTATTGGCACACTAGCGATATTGAGCAATGTATCAGATCCCCAAAATGATATGCTGGTTATGCAAGGAATACGATCCATGTTCACACCTATGGCAGCATTTTCTTATATGATACTTAATCTGTTTGATCCGCCTTGCATAGTAGCTATTGCAACTATTGCTCGGGAAATGAACAGCAAAAAATGGGCGGCGGCAGCAGTTGGTTACCAGATTGTCGTAGGCTATATATTGGCATTTATTTGCTATCAATTGGGAATGTATTTGTTTTATGGTGCTATATTTGGAACAGGACAGATAGTTGCCCTGGTATTCACAGCCTTGATAATATTTTTGCTTATGCGTCCGGGAACTGATTCCAAATCCAAAGCACTTCATTCGTTAGAAAATTCTTAAAAAAATAGGAGTGAGTTTTATGAACTTAGCATCTATTATTGTAGCAGCTATTATAATTGCTTTATTTATTGTTGCGGTGCGTTATTCGCTAAAAAGCCGTGGATGTCCTAGCTGCAATCATTGTACAGGAACCTGTGGGCATTGCAGCAGTAATATTTCCAGTTCAAAACCAGTTAAACATATAAATAAAACTTAAATAAAATTGCAGTAACAATATAAATAAAGAAAGAAAAATAAAAGGCTGTCATTAGGCTGCTTGTCGATAAAATGGATTCTATAAATAAAGAGTTTATTTTTAGCGCAAAAAGCTTTTCTGGCAGCTTTTTATTTTGCAATTTGTAAAAATCATTTGATAATAAAAAGGATTTTTACAAATTGGCAACGAAGATAAAGATTGTACAAACAATAATTTACTTAGGAGGGGCCATTATGGAAAAAATCAATAAAATATTAGTAGCAGCTGATGGCTCAGTAGATGGATGCAAGGCAGTAGATAAAGCTATTGATCTGGCACAACGGAGCGGGGCACAGCTCGATTTTGTCTATGTTTCTAGTCATATTAATAAAGATATACCAAGTGATCTGATTTTTAATAGTATATGGGCTAAACTGCCTGAAGGAGTAAAGGCAGTAAAACATGTGGAAAAAGGATCAGTCCATAAAATTATTGTAGAAATGGCAAAACGAGAAAAAGCTGACTTAATTATTATGGGAAGTCGTGGATTAGGACTTTTCAAAGGAGCACTTATCGGTAGCAAAAGCCAGAAGGTAGTGGAATATTCGGAAGTTCCTGTAATGGTAGTTAAGTAAGGAGGAATAAGAATGCCTGTTGTTCCTTATAAAGGTAAAATCCCATCTATTGGTAAAAATGTGTTTATAGCACCATCGGCTTATATAATCGGTGATGTTACAATAGGTGATAATTCTAGTATATGGTATAATGCAGTATTGCGCGGTGATATGAATGCTATTATTGTCGGGAGATATACCAATATACAGGATAATACTACTATTCATGTAATGGGATGTAAACCAACTGTGATTGGCAGTTATGTTACGATAGGACATAATGTAGTTCTGCACTGTGACAATATAGGCGATAATTCACTTATTGGCATGGGAAGCATAATGCTGGGGATGGGGAGTCTTGGCAGTAACAGTTTGATTGGTGCTGGCTCACTTGTTCCACATAATACAATACTTCCTTCTAATTCGATGATTTTGGGATCACCATGCAAGATAAAAAGAAAACTGCATGATGATGAAATTGAAGCAATACATCAATCAGCTATAAATTATCATTTATTGGCCCAAAATTATCAGGGAAAGGAAACAGGAGAGATAATATTTGAATATGGAAGAAAAAACACTGATTTTAATAAAACCTGATGCAGTAAAAGCAAAAAGCATAGGAAAAATATTAGAAATATATGAAAATAATAATTTTAAAATTATTGCTATGAAAATGCTTTGTATGACGGAAAGATTGGCTGCCAAGCACTATAACGAACATATAGGTAAGAATTTTTATAGTGGATTAGTTGAGTTTATGGTGTCAGGACCATTAATAGCTGCAGTTCTCCAAGGGGAAGATGTCATAAACAAAGTGCGGATACTTCACGGAGCTACTGATCCAGATAAAGCTGCTGAAGGAACGATACGCAATTTATTTGCAGAAAGTAAAGAGCATAACGCTGTTCATGCATCAGATAGCGTTGCTAGTGCAGACAGAGAGATACATGTGTTCTTTTCTGAAGCAGAAATTTTCGATATTTAGATAAATAGGCAGGATGTTTCTGCTTAAATACTGTATGTGTTATAAGAGGGGTATATCATATAATTCAAATGAAGGAGGGAACAATAATGTCGATTTCTACTAAAACCGGTGATAAGGGGGAAACAAGCTTATATACCGGACAAAGAGTAGATAAGAATTCGCCGCGGGTTGAAGCTTATGGCTCTGTAGATGAAATAAATTCTGCATTGGCACTAGCTCGGTCAGTATGCCAGAAGGAAGAAGTAAAGAAAAATATAAAATTTCTCCAAAAACTTAATATGTCTTTAATGACAGATCTGGCCAGCATAAATACGCAGCCAATTATAAGACAGAAAGAAGTCAGTATGTTAGAAGATCTTATCCATGATATAGAAAACAGACTGCCGGTGCTTAAAGAATTTATTGTACCAGGAAACACATTAGCCGGGGCTTTTCTGGATATGGCAAGATCTACGACAAGGCGTGCAGAGCGCCGGGTACTTGCTCTTGCGCAAAAAGAAGTAGTTTTTGATCAGGATAGACTGTATTTGAATAGATTATCAGATTTGTGTTTTTTGTTGATGCGTTTGGAAGAAGCGTAAAAACGATACTTTTATAAACGCATTAAAAAGGCTGTTGATGAAATGTTTTATTACATCAACAGCCTTTTTTAATTAGAAAGCAGCTCATTGATTATTTCTCCAGCCATAATGAGACCGGCAATAGGCGGAATGAAAGAATTACTGGCAGGTATCTGCCGTTTTTGCGTGCATTTCCGAGCTGTTCCCGGAGGACATATACAATGGGTTTTACAGCTTGCAGCCAGATCATTTACTGGTACTTTGGGTTTTTCTTTAGAATATATTACTTTAAGAGCTTTTACATGATGTTTTTTTAATTCTCTGCGCATGACTCTGGCCAGAGGGCACATAGAAGTTTTATATATATCAGTTACTTCAAAAGCAAGTGGATCAGTTTTGTTGCCAGCACCCATAGCACTTATTATCTTAGTGCCGCTTATCTGTGCTTGAACAGCAAGTTCTATTTTTCCACTTACAGTGTCTATAGCATCTACGATATAGTCAAATTTAGTGAAATTAAATTGCGCAGATGTTTCTGGAGAATAAAAAATTTTTCTTGTATTAACACGACATTTAGGATTTATTTGCATAATACGTTCTGCTGCGACATCTGTTTTATATTTTCCTATAGTAGTATGCAGCGCATATATTTGCCGATTTATGTTAGTTAAGCAGATTTTATCATCGTCAATAAGTTCAAGCTGACCAATGCCGCTTCGTGCTAAAGCTTCCACAGTATAGCCGCCTACACCGCCTAAACCAAAGACAGCTATTTTTTTCTCCATCAATAAATTAAGGGCATCTTTGCCATATAGCAATTCTGTTCGGGAAAATTCATTTAACATTTATTAATTCATCCTTTTACATATTTAAAATTAGGTAAAAATGAGAATAAATCTCAAAAACATGGTAGTTATCTTTATGATTCAGCAGTATTCATAGATATTTGCCAGAAATTTATTTAATAATATGTGCTATAATATAGAAAATAATCTTTACTGTATGACATTATTAATTTAATCATAATTATTAGTAATGTGCTGATTATCTTCAGCATAAAGATTATTTACCGTTTAGGTATTTCATGTAGTATTTATATTAATAGGAGAAAGGTAATAAGTAAAAATGTCTAAACTAAAAATAAATTTTGCATTAGAAGAAAAAATTAATGCAATTACGCATGGTATAGGGACTTTTTTGGCTGTGATTGGACTGATAATTCTCGTTGTCAGAGCCTATATAGATGGAGGAAAATGGCAGATGATTGCAGCTGTAGTATATGGTGTATCACTGGTGCTTTTATATCTGGCTTCAACTCTCTATCATAGTTTCAGCCGCAAACGGGTAAAAGATGTCCTGAAAATATTTGATCATTCAGCTATATATGTTTTAATAGCGGGGAATTATACACCATTTGCCTTATTATCACTGCATGGTACATTAGGCTGGGTATTGTTTGCTGTGGTATGGAGTCTGGCAGCAATAGGGATAGTATTTAAAATATTTTTTGTTAAAAGATTTAGGTTCTTTTCTACAATATGCTATTTATTAATGGGGTGGCTGGCTGTAATCGTGGTAAAACCCTTGCTTGCTGTATTACCAAGTGCGGCAATATACTGGCTTATTATTGGTGGTGTTTTATACACTATCGGAACAGTATTTTATCTTGATAAGAAGATTCCTTACAACCACGCTGTCTGGCATTTATTTGTAATTGGCGGAAGTATCGCTCATTTTATAAGTGTATTTAAATATGTAATGCCATTATCGGTTATTTAATTAAATGGCACAAAGGTTGGTTTCCTTTCTGAGAGGCAAAGCTGGGTAACACATATCTATGCTGACCATGTTTATTGCTATTATTAGCAGTATGCATGGTTTTTTTATTTTTATCAGATATTCAGATCGGTGAATTTATGGTGTATTTTTGTTAACTCATCTATAGAAATTTCACCTGTTAAGACAGTTAACAGACTGAGATAGAAGTTTTCTACCTGTTCAGTGGCCGTAGTAGTAAATCTGGTAAATTCATTAGTAATGAGTTCATCATAGAATTTATTCAGACGATTTTGCTGCTGCCCAATATATTCGGCAGCATATAATTTTAATTGTCCATGCAGTGCATTATTCATTAACTGGCTGCCACCTTTTTCAAAAAATGATTTTGGGTTTTTGAAATAGAGCATTGACTGGGAAAATGCTTTATATGGAATATAAGTAAAAGCTGTTTCAAAATCCAGCTGTTTATTGTTTTTTAGAGAAAAAGCAGTAAATGATATTTCAGGATTGACCTTGTTTATTTCAGCAGCAAGTTCTGTCTGTCGATCAGTAAATATTTTTTTTATGAAATTATCAAGGCGAATTGTTGTAGCACGCATTTCCTGGGCAAAATCAAAACCAAGAGATTCCAATAATTCAACTAAAGCAGCCTTCACAGCTTGTTTTAAATCACGACCGTCATCACGCAGGACTGAGGGATTGAATGATTCCCGGAAAAAATTATTGAAGCGTAGAAATACCCGCTGATTCACATAATATAGTAATTCTTCCATTTCCTGGGACAAACGGTTCTTTATGTTCTCTGCAGTCTGGGTATGAATTGTTGCCAGCAGTGTATTTTTTTCTTTTTCCATTAATAATTTTTTTGCCGTTTTTTCAGCTGTATCTTTCTGTGTATTGACAATGAGTTTTTCCAGTAGTCTATTAATACGGACAAGTTCCTTTTCCGATGAAGAAACAGCCATATCAGCAAGATCATGTGTAATAAAATAATAAAAAGCAGTTTCAAATACAGCCATCCCTGAGCAATTATTGTTTGTTCCTGTTTTCTTTTCTCTGAGGGCATTTATACTTGAAACAGGAGATATACAAGGATTTTTTATACCGTGCGATAATAACTGTCGGCGAACATAGTCAATGACAATTGATTCTTCTGTTTCGTTTTCCGCTAAGTCGATAGCATTTATTATAAAAAACATTTTATCTAATTGAAATGTTTCTTTAACACGACCGAGCTGAAGTAAAAATTCTCTGTCAGCTTTAGAAAAAGCATGATTGTAATATGTAATGAATAAAACGGCATCGGAATTCTTAATATACTGAAAAGCCACTCCTGTATGACGGGCATTTATAGAATCAGCTCCAGGAGTATCTACAAGTGTGATACCCTGGCGTGTCAAAGGACAGTCAAAATAGATATCTATGTATTCGACAAAACAAGCCTTTTCTTCCTGTGCTGCATAATCCTGAAAATCGTCAGCAGATGCTGTTAATGCTGAGTTAAGCTTATGGGAAAATATATCATATCCGCAGCTGAAAGCCTGAAGAAATGAATAGTTTGTCTTAGCTTTAACATTACCTTGCAGGATAGTATTGTCAATTGTCTTGATTTTAGTTATAGCATCAGGAAGAGAATCTGCCAGCAGATTGAATGAACTTAAAGCATTATTTATATCCTTTAACAAGAGTTCTTCTGATTTTATCTTGATAATGACACTTTTATGGGGGTGGTTCCTGTCAATGGGTTTTATATTATTTATAGCTGCTGTCATCGGATTAGGTGACACTGGTAAAACGCCAGCTCCGAGTAGTGCGTTGGCAAAAGAAGATTTTCCAGCACTGAAAGCACCAAATAAAGCAACGGTAAAACCCTTGTTTTGCAATCGTTCAGATTTTTTCCGCAGCAGAGCAGCTGTTTTGGTAAAACCGGGCAGATGGTGAATAAGTTCAGCTATTTTCTTCAATTTTTTGGCAGTCAAATCAATTTTATTAATCTTTTTTTGTGAAACTGAAGTAAAAGTATTTGACATTATTGGTATAGGTACAGGCTGGTTTTTAATATCTGCTAGTATTTTTTCAGGAGATTTCTTAACAGATGACCTGATTATTTCAAAATCACATTCTTTTTTATCGAACAAATGAAATTTATCATTAGTAAAGCTATATGATGAAGTAAGAAGTGCAGCAGTTTCTTTTTTATAATTGGAAATAATAGAATCTCGCTGTTGGATATATTCCAGTGAAGAAAGGTATTGTTTCAGTCCTGCTACTTTTTCCTGTGTTTTTTCCTGTGCAGTAAGGATTATTTTATCAGTAGCAGTTAAAATAGCTGTTTTTAACGGAACTATAAGTTTTTTTGCAGTCTGTTTTATTGCTGCAGCTACGTTATCTGTATAAGTTGAAACATAATCATCTGAAACACGCGCACCTGTTTGTACTGCAGTCATAGGAATATCAATAGAAAAATCTAGAGTAAGTGCCTCAATTTGTTTAGTTAAATTTTTGTTAACTATTTTGTTATTTTTTAGATAAGTAAATAAATAGCTGCGTACATGCCATTCTATTTGTTCATTTGCTTTTTTTTTGGCAGCCTGGTAAAAAATATTCAAACGCTGCTCCTGTTCTGCCAGCGTTTTTTTCTTGGTAAAAAACAGACCTACCTTGAATCCTGGTTCACGTGATTTTAAATAAGCCTTAGCTAATTCTCTTATTTCAAAGGGCATTAAATAAGCATTATCCAGAATTTTAGTTATACTATTGTCAAAATCATTTTTTAAAGTTTTTTCCCGCTTAGTTAAGTTGTTTTTTTGCTGCAGCAGTTCCTTATATTTACTTATTAATGATTCCTGCTGTTCAGCTGATAAATCATTTAGTTTATCAGTAAAGGGCTTGAATTTGGAATTAATTTGTCCGATAAATGATGTCAGATGATCCTGTATTATTTTTTCCAAAGATTTTTCTACTGATTGAAGCAAAAGCCTGCTTTTGTCTTTTAAGCGTGTATTAAGAAATATTTTTAATTGAGAAAATTGGTTATATTTATGTTCTGGTATTTTCATAGAAGTATAAAATATTCCGGCAGGTTTAACGCCCCAGGAAGCAAAAGATGCCGCTGTTTCCTGTTGAAACTTATTAAAAGATATTTCCTGCTCAGAATGTTTATCTATCTGGTTAACTATAAGGTAAACTTCCTTGCCTGATTCAATCAGTTCTTTGGTAAATTTAAAATTCAACTCAGATTGCACATGATTGTAATCCATCACATAAAATATTATATCTGCAAGATGAAGTGCTGACCGAGTGGCAAGTCTATGGGCATCATCAGTGGAATCTACACCGGGAGTATCCATTATAACGACATCACCAGGCAGTTTCAAATTATTATGGTTTATTTCTATATAATCTATTTTTTTACTATCTGTGCAGTGCTTTTTTATTAAGTCATAGTCGTAAGGAGCCAGATATAAGCGTGCTCTGCCTTCTTTAAAAAATACTTTGGCAGAATCTTTTCCTGATTTTACCTTTACCAGATTAGCACTTGTAGGAATAGGACTGGAAGGTAAAAGTTCACCGTCAACAAGACAGTTTATCATTTTTGACTTTCCAGCGGAAAAATGGCCGCAAAAAGCAATAGTAAATTCATTAGTAGATAATTTATCAGCTAACTGAATTATTTTTTTTCTGTTTTCGTTATCATTATGTTCAGTAAAATATTCATAAACAGCAGAAAGTTTTCCCTGTAAAGATTGGATGCAGTCCAGTGTATTAGTATTTTGAAACATAAATAAAGTTCACCTCGTACTATATTAGTCCATATTTCAGCTGGACATGGACTATATTCCATTTTATACTATTAAGGTATAAATTGGCAACGATTATATGCATATTAATTAAAATACAAGGTATGGACTGCCTTGGAAAATCTGGAACAACAAGCTGGACATAAAAACTTAGGAGGGATAGCAGGCAGTAAAAAAATACTGTATAAGAGGCTGTTTTGGTAATACAAAACGGCCTCTTATACAGTAGATAAAATTTAAATTTTAATTCCAACAGGTATCATGATCATCACGGTCATGATGCCCATTTCCATAATAGCCGCCGCAGAAATGGGCGCCATTTTCTTCTTGAACACCAACTGCTGCCTTATTTGGTGTGTTATCCGGGAAAGCATTAGCGGCAGCAAAAGCAGTGAGCGAAGCTGCACTTATTGCCAGTACGGCAGCTAATGTAATAAATAATTTCTTCATAGTAAAAATCTCCTCTATAATTTTTTAAATCAACTAACAGGCTAACAGGGAGTAGAAGTTATAGATATGGAAAATATACTCCTTATTATTAATATAATATCAATAAAATATGATAAAAATATGACAAAAAGTCCATAAAGTAAAAAAATTGCAGATATTGAATATATTCTAACCATATAATATTTCTATTTTTGCTCATAATAATAGGGCTATACCTGTTTTATCTTAGTGGTTATAAAATTACAGCCGTTCTCTAGAATAAGTTTCACTTACTAAAAAAATATATATGCATAATAATAACAGACTTATTTTCCACAAACAAGTCTGTTATCTGATTAGTAAAAAAACATATTTCTACATGGTGAAAAATAATGAATGTTTTTAGCCTTATTGCTGCCGGTAAAAAATGTTAGGTAATTATTCATAACGCAAAGCTTCAATAGGATCTAACTTGGCAGCTTTTCTTGCAGGGTAAATACCAAAAAACAAACCAATTCCCACAGAAAATAAAAATGATAATATTATTGGCAGCATAGTAATCACTGTATTAAATCCACCAAACTTAGCAATAGCCAGGGAAATTGTACAACCGAGAACTATACCTATTAAACCGCCAATTACACTTACTACTATGGATTCAATAAGGAATTGCATCATTATATTATGGAAAGTAGCACCAAGTGCTTTTCTTATACCGATTTCCCGCGTGCGCTCTGTAACAGATACCATCATTATATTCATTATTCCAATGCCGCCGACTATCAATGAAATAGCAGCTATACTGCCTAATAGAAGTGTTATCATAGTGGTCGTTTTAGTCATTGTTTCCATTATGCTGGTCAAATTTCTTACTTGAAAATCATCATTGTCAGGGTTAGTTATCCTGTGCCTTTGACGCAGCAAAACCTCTATCTCATTTTGTACCTGGTCAATTTTATCTGCTGATGAAACCTGTATATTTATAGTACGGATACTTTTTAGTGCCATTAATCTTTCCATGGCAGTGGTAATAGGGATAAGAACACAGTCATCCTGATCCTGCCCCATTGAGGATTGCCCTTTGCTTGTCAAAACACCGATGATTTTATAAGGATCGTTATGAATTCGTATATTTTTCCCCACAGGATTATCACTGCCAAAAAGATTAGCTGCAACAGTTGCACCAATAACTGCCACACGTGAACGGGTATTCATATCGTTATTGCTGATAAAAGAACCACTGGCAACAGTGAGAGAGCGGATAGACATGTATTCTGGGGTTATTCCGTAGACAGTAGTATTCCAGTTTTGTCTGCCATAAACTATTTGATATGAATTTTGTACAGTGGGTGCCACATAGTCGATATTTTTAATTTTTTTTCTTATGGCATTAGAATCGTCAAGCTTTAAATTCTCCCCACTGCCGGCAGCCTGACGTACACCATTGACTCTGGGAGCACCGGCCTGAACTATTATCATATTACTGCCGAGGCTGGCTATTGAATCCTGTACATTTTTTCTTACGCCCATTCCTATTGATACCATGGCTATTACAGCAGCTACACCGATAATTATTCCCAGCATAGTAAGAATAGAGCGGAGTTTGTTAGAAAATAAAGCAGTCAGGGCGATAGTAATGCTTTCCTTAAACAACATCCATTATTTCCCCCCTACCAGCATCACGAGTTATTTTGCCATCACGGACTAATAGTTGTCTTGATGCACAAGCTGCAATTTCCGGTTCATGCGTTACAAGAATAATAGTTTTTCCCTGTTCATGCAAATTAATGAATATATTCATTATTTCCTTAGTTGACTTTGTGTCAAGATTTCCTGTAGGTTCATCGGCCATTATGATACTTGGGTCATTGACTAATGCTCTGGCAATGGCAACTCGTTGTTTTTGTCCGCCTGATAATTCGTTAGGCTGATGATCTGCACGGGTATCAAGACCAACTGCTTTTAAAAAGTGAAAGGCCTTTTCCTTTCTTTCCTTATAGTTGATTCCAGCGTAAATAAGTGGCAGAGCAACATTGTCTAAAGCACTTATCCGTGATAGTAAATTAAAATTTTGAAAAACAAAACCAATTTTTTTATTTCTGGTTTTTGCTAATTCATCATCACTTAAATGAGCAACTTCCTTACCATCAAGTTTATATGAACCAACAGTAGGTTTGTCAAGACAGCCAAGAATATTCATAAGTGTTGACTTACCAGAACCAGAAGGACCCATTAACGCGGTAAAATCACCTTCATCTATATGGAGATCAATGCCATTTAGTGCAGCAACTTCCTGTGTACCTATTTGATAAATTTTTTTTATTCCTTTAAGATAAATACTCATAATGTACCTACTTTCATTAGGGAATTCTATATAATCACACAATACTATTATATACAAATGGGATACTGGATACAATTTTAGAAAGGCGGTGGACCTCCGGTATTTTTATTAGAGGAAGTTGTAGATGAAGCCTTGGCTGTGTAAGCTGTGGAAATTTTTTCTCCAGCATTGACGCCACTGGTAATTTCCACATAATCATCACTATATATCCCTGTTTTAACAGGACGATTTTCTGTTTTACCGTTATTGTTAATAACAATAACATAGGAACCGTTAGTATTAGTATGCAAGGCTGAAAGGGGTACAGCTAGAACATTGGTTTTGTTTGCAGTATTTATTTCGACACGAGCAGTCATACCGGGTTTCAACAGGCTCGAAGTATCATCTATATTAATTGTTACATAGTAATATATCACTGAAGATGAAGAGGAAGATGATGAAGATGACGAGGATGATGAAGATGAGTCACTTGATGATGTATCCCAGCTGTTATTGACATCCGTTTGGGAAATTTTTGTTACTTTTCCTGTGAATTTTTTATTTGTATAAGCATCAACAGTAAAAACAGCTGTTTGACCTATTTTTATGTTACCAATATCAGTTTCATCGACCTTGGTTAGAATTTGTTTTTGAGCTAGATCAGCTATGCGCATTATAACAGTGGGATTACTTGTTCCTTGTACGGCCATAGTACCAGATGTTTTAGGTTCACCAACTACTATTCCGTTTATAGGGGAAGTGATAACAGTTTCATCTAAATCAGATTTAGTAACTTCTAGATCACTTTTTGCTGTTTCATAGTTATATTCGGCATCTTCTAAATCTTCCTTTGATTTTGCTCCTATAGAATATAAATATTTCATGCGGTTATATTTTGATAAAGTATTGTCTACTGTTTCCTGTGCTTTAATATTTTCATTTTTTAAATCCTTGCCATCAAGAATGGCAACTGTTTGTCCGGCTTTTACCTGCTGGTTTTCTTTTACGAGAACACTTTTTATGCGTGCGGTTATTTTTGAGCTTACTTCGACAGCTTCTACTGGTTTTATAGTACCTGTAGCTGATACCGTAGATTTTAGGTTCATTGGTTTTATAATATATACATTTTGCGTTAAATCAGAAGGTTTTGTTTTATGGGTTTGCCAGTATTTATAGCTGATAAAACTGACAGCTAATAATAAGGCTACTATTATAGCAATACTTTTCATAGATATATGTTTTATAGATATATGTTTCATTTATTGTTAAATATCCTCCTTATTCATACCCATACTGTTTTGGAGTTCAGTTTTATAGCGGGCATAATCATATTGGGCACTTATGTGATTCAGTCTTGCCGTTGACAAAGCGAGCTGGGCATCGATTATATCCAGGATAATACCAGCACCAACTTTATATTTTTCCTGGGCGATAAATAGATCTTCTTCTGCCTGGGCAATAGTAGTCTGAGTGGATTTGAATCTTTTTTCTGCCTCACGCATATTAAAGTATGCTTGGCGTACTTCTAAATCTATAGAGTCATTTTTTTGCTGGAGTGTAAGCTGTGCTTGTTCTAATTCTGCTTCGGAAGCCTTTATATTAGCTTTAGTTAGTCCATTGTCAAAAACATTCCAGTCAGCTGAAATTCCTACTGTATAATCGTGGTCGTTTTCACTAGGCATGACTTGTTTACTCCAGCCCGTGCTTACAGAAGCACTTACTGTAGGTTTATAATCTGCCTTGGACAGATCTATATTCTTTTGGGCGATAAGGTAATCTATTTTTGCTTCCTTCAGATCATTTCGATGGATAGTAGCATATTCCAGGCAGTATGGCAGAGCTTTATTGAAAACTGTATATTTAAAATCATCGGTGAGTAAGAGTGGTTCGTCACGATTCATTTTTATAATATTTTTTAATGTTATTATATCAATATTATAAGTGTTTTTTGCTTTTATCAAGGTCTGAGTGGCATTAGATAAAGCCACTTGGGAACGAAGTAGATCGGATTTGGGAACACTGCCGGCACTATATAATTGATTTACATTATTTAAATGTTTCTGGTAATTATCAACAGATTCCTTATCTACATCAACAGTTTTTTGTGCTTCTAAAACATCATAATAAGCCTTGATAGTATCATTTTTTATATTTTCAGCAGTGCGTATAGTATTTAGTTTGCTTTGATGTAAAGCTTGTTCTTTAATGTTTGTATTGATTTTATCTTTTCCGGCAGAATACAAAGGATAATTAGCTGATAAACTGGTGGTATTATCTCTTTCAAATTCTTTTTGTATACCATCCGTAATACCGTCAGATATGGAAAAATTACTTCCCAAAGATATAGTTACCCCGTATTGTGATTTGGTTCCTGATAATTCAGCAAGAGCCTGGTCTTCTTTTCTGGCAGCTATTTTTATATCGAGATTATTTTGCAAAGCCATTTTAACGGCTTCCTGTATGGAAAGACTTTGACAGTAGCCGGAAGGACTATAAAAAAATACTGTGGCAAACAAAAGAAGTGGTAAAATAAGCAAATGATTCTGTTTCATGGCAAGTGTCCTTTCTTTTTATGAGATTAAAATGATGAAATAATTTTAGTAGTTTATATTAATTAGCACAATACAAGCAAATATTATGTAATAGCAGAGAATTTAAATAGCTTTATATTAGTATCATATAAAGTTATGGCAAAACTATGACAAAATTATAATAAAATGTTTTTGTTGTAGTTTATATAAATGAAGACAATTATTTATAAGCTTTTATGAAATATTAATTATTAATAATAAGTTAAAGATGCATGAAATGATTTTACTAATACTTGCCTATGCAAAAGAAAACTAGTAATATATATATTGGCATTATTAGAGAAAATATTATTAAGGAGGTTTATAGCTTTATAAATATTCATGTTATATTAAATTAGACTCTATTTATTTTAATATAACATGAATAAATATATATAAGGAGTAGATTATATGAAAGATAGCTTAAAGAGAAAGTTAGTTGCTTTAATGGTACTATTTGCATGTATCCCGTTAATTGTTCTTTCAGTTATTAACAGCGTTACGACAATGAATAATATGAAACAAAATGTATTACAGTCAGATTCCCAGCTTAATAAGGAAGTAGCAGTGGAAATACAGCGAATTCTTAATACGAATAAAGGTATTAATGAAAGTATCGCTGCTATGCCAGCAGTGGAATCGATGAATGCAGACAATATGCAGCAGGCACTTATAAATATTAAAAATAAAAATCCGCAGATAGAACTTATTGCGGTACTTGATACTGCTGGAGAGCAAATTGCCCGTTCCAGTGGTAAAATTGCAAATCGTGCAGATCGTCCTTATTTTAAAAAAGCGATGGCAGGAAATACATTTATTACACCGGCGTATATCTCTGCCTCAACGAAAGCCCTTTGCGTTACGATATCTACACCGGTGAAAAACGCTAGTGGTAATATTGTAGGAGTAGTGGCATCGGATATTTCACTTAAAACGCTGTGGGAAATAGCGGATAATATTCATTTTGGGACTTCTGGTTATGTAGATATTGTAGATGAAAATGGGAATGTACTCGCTCATCCCGATAAAAGTGCCATAGAAAAGAAAATGAATTTGTCAGGCCTCAGTTATGTAGCTTCTGTTATGAAAGGACAGGCTGGTAATATAACCGATGTATCATCGAATAAACAGAAAAGTATAATCACCTATATACCGGTAAAAGGCTACAATTGGGGAGTAATTACCTATCAGCCAATGTCCGATCTTTATCATACCCTTTTTTATAATATAGGAATTACACTTATGCTGATATTGATTTTTGCCCTTATCAGTGTTTTTATTGCTTTTAAAGTAGCGGCGGGTATTATTAATCCATTGAAAAAATTAATGACAGCTGCGCAGAAGATAGCTGCCGGTGATCTGCGGCAGAAAATTGAGATGGAAGGTGCCGTGGAACTTCAGGAGCTGGGCAGTCATTTCAATACCATGACTTCAAGTTTGAAAAAAGTAATTACAGAAACAGCTACAGCGAGTGAAACTGTTTCTGCAGCATCCGAAGAACTTTCCTCATCTATTGATTCAGTAGGGGACTTGACTAAAAATATTCAGGATACAGTAAAAAACACAGTAAAAAATACCAAAGAAAAAATGTCCCTGTCAGAACATTCTATAAATATGGTTGCTAATATGGTAGAGCATGTAGAAAAGACAGCCCAGTTTGCTGATACAATAGCGAAGTCTGTCCAAAATAGTAAAACTATTATTGATAATGGCTCTAAGCAATCAGATGATGTAGTACGTAAGATCACTGACATAAAATTAGATGTGGATAAAACTACTGATGTAATATCTGTATTGGGAGAAAAATCACAGCAGATAGGGCAAATTGTCGATACAATAACTGGAATAGCTGGACAAACTAATTTGCTGGCACTGAACGCAGCTATTGAGGCAGCCCGGGCAGGTGAACATGGGAAGGGATTCTCGGTAGTTGCCGAGGAAGTTTCTAAACTGGCATCCCAGTCGGAAGAAGCGGCTAAAGAAATAGCCAGTATAGTAAATGAAGTAAAAGCTGATACTACAAAAGCTATTGATACCATGGAAAAAAACCGTCATACAGTACAAACCGGAGTGGAATCAGTACAGAAGACAGTGGCAGTATTTAAGCAGATATATGATGTCATCGAAGAATTAAACAAGCAGCTGCAAAAAATATTGACAATATCAAAGAAACAAAAAGCTAACAGTTGCGAAGTTAATTCTTCTATACAGGAATTGAGTGTATTTCTTAAGGATAATATGACCAGTGTTGAGCATATAGCTTCCTCGGGAGCCTCACAGGCTAATTCCATGCAGGAAATAAAGACAGCAGCTAATTCATTGGCTCAGATGGCTGTGCAATTAAGTGAGATAATAAATAAATTTTCTATATAAAAAACGAAGAATAATACCAGGATAGTAATATATTCAGCAGCAAAACAATAAATTGCAAAAATCTGTCAGCTATAAAAGAAATTATGCCAGCTAATGATTATATGTACTTGACAGCATGGATGTATTTATCTAAAATAAAATTGTTAATATTAGGGGTGCCGTTATGGCTGAGAATGAAATGGATTTTCATAACCCTTTGACCTGATCTGGATAATGCCAGCGAAGGGAAACGATAAAAAACACCGTTTTCCCTATAAATAATAGGAAGACGGTGTTTTTCTTGAAATGGGGATAAAAAATGATAACAATTTTTTCTAAGCATGTAATGTCTGTTTTAGCTTCACCGATAAGTATTTTTGCCTTGATAGGATTATTTTTATTAATTGCGGCATTTATTTATATAAAGAAAATAAAAATTAATACGCGGATGGTTATAAATATTTCATTAATGGTGGCATTGACAGTGATACTGCATATATTCCGCCTTTATCATATGCCGCAGGGAGGCAGTATTACTCTGGGCGGTATGGTGCCGCTTTTATTTATTGCTTTTCGTTACGGACCAGCTGTGGGATATCTGGCGGGATTTACATATGGACTTATTAATCTTATCCAGGATCCGTTTATTCTTCACCCTGTGCAGGTATTATTCGATTATCCTCTGCCATATATGGCAATTGGTTTGGCCGGTTATTTTAAAGACAGGATATATCTGGGAACATTTGTTGGTATATTGGGAAGATTTAGCTGTCATTTTATATCAGGGGTTGTATTTTTTGGCAGTTATGCACCGGCGGGAATGTCACCATATTGGTATTCGATAGTCTTTAATGCCAGTTATCTCGTGCCGGAGCTTATTATATGTTTGATTGTTCTGCGGCTGTTGCCGACACAGCGCCTATTGCAAATGATGAAATAAAAAATAGTATTCTCATAAATTTATTTTTGTCCCTTTACAAAATATGTTAAGCAATAAATTTTAGGTGGATTAAAAGAATGTATAATCCATAGGTTTGTTTTCATTAAGGGATAATATACCCTTGATGTTTCTGTATAATAGCCAAATACCATCAAGTATTAAAATGAACAAACCTATTATGAAAAACGAGGTAATAGCTCCAACAACTCCGAGAAGCAGTCCAATCCAAAAGGTCTTTATCTGCCAGGCAAAATGGCTTTCAAGCCAGGTCCCTGACATATCATCTCTTTTAATATAATTTATAATAATGGCAGCAAAAGGCGTGATAAAGAAGAAAACTCCCAGCAGATGAAGAACATAAACTAACAAAGTCAGATTTTTATCTGATGAATTACGTACTGGTATATAACTATCAGACGAATCACTATAGGAATTTTCTTTAAGATCATTGGATAATTCCGTTTTAGTGATTTTTTCGCCACATTTTGTACAAAAACAAGCATCATCGTTTAATGGCGCACCACATTTTGGACAGTAAATCATTTTATCATCCTTTCAAATACACTATTTCATAACAATAATAAATAAAATAAATAACCTTGTCAATGAAAAGTTATAGTTTTTAATATGATGTGTTGCCGTAAAAATATAAAATGTCTATAATTTTTTCTTTTCTTTGTAAATTAAATATTATATAATAAATATAAATTAGAAATAGCTTTAGCTATAAGCATTATAAATTATTACCATTATAATAATGATTGATAACGCTGAAGACGTCAGAAAAAATTATAGAAAAAGAGGCAGAATATGAGAAAACCAATAATAGGTATTTCCGGTAGTATTTTAGCTGATGATAGTGGAGTATTCCGCGGCTATCCCCGTGCTTATGTAAATTCGGATTATGTTCGTTCCGTAGAGGATGCAGGAGGGGTGCCTGTAATTATTCCTTTTGAAGCAGATGAAGCTAACATTAAAGCAACAATAGAGCTTTGCGATGGACTTATATTGAGTGGTGGACAGGATGTTTCTCCATTGAATTATGGCGAGGAACCTTTGCAGGGAATAGGTGATGTTTTTCCGGAACGTGATAAATTCGATTTTTCCCTAATAAGGGCAGCAATGGATAGACTGCTGCCTGTTTTAGCCATTTGCCGGGGGCATCAGATAATTAATGTTTATAACGGCGGAACATTATACCAGGATTTGTCTTATGATAAGAACTGCACGATTAAACATTTGCAAAACCAAAGACCTGAGCTGGGTACGCATACAATTATTTTAGAAAAAAACAGCCGCCTGGCTGATATTATCGGAAAGACTGAAATTATAACAAATTCATTTCATCATCAGACAATAAAAACAGCAGGAAGCGGATTGGAAATTACCGGACGAGCTAAAGACGGTACTATTGAAGCATTTGAACACAATAATTATCCGTGGCTTATCAGTATACAGTTCCATCCAGAAATGATGTCGGCAGTAAATGAAGACATGAAAAAAATATTTGTGGCTTTGATAACAGCTGCGAAAAAGAGGTGATTATTATGGACAATGGGCAAAAAAGTAAATTTGGGTTCTGGAGCATAGTACTCTTAGGAATAAACAGTATTATCGG
The DNA here is from genome assembly GCF_015732155.1 of Pectinatus sottacetonis. Classification (NCBI taxonomy): domain Bacteria; kingdom Bacillati; phylum Bacillota; class Negativicutes; order Selenomonadales; family Selenomonadaceae; genus Pectinatus; species Pectinatus sottacetonis. The sequence goes on along the minus strand of NZ_WIQK01000001.1, from coordinate 221,889 downwards.
TACAGGTATTTTCCTTTTGCCTAACAAAGCTTACGCGTTAGTAGGTTCAGCAAGTATCGGTGTCATTATTTTAGATGCTGTACTTGCGGGAAGTATAGCACTTTGTTTTGCTGAGGCTGCTGGTTTTTTTACACGTAATGGCGGACCATATCTTTATGCCAAGTATTCTTTGGGAAATTTTCTTGGTTTTGAAGTAGGCGTATTAAAATGGGCTGTAGTTATAATTGCCTGGGCAACAATGGCCGTGGGTTTTGCCACTGCTTTGGGAGCCGCTGTACCGGCACTTGCCAGTGAGTATATGCGGGAGATCATAGCCACTATCGTAATCGTAGTTTTTACCATTGTAAATATTGCTGGTGTACAGGCAACTAAGATGCTCAATAACCTGATTACTATATCCAAACTTATTCCTCTATTGGTTTTTATAGCTATTGGCATATTTTTTATTAATGGCGGTCATTTTGTACCGGTATTTCCCCATGGTGTCTATCAGGCTGGTTCGTTCAGCCATGCAGCTGTCCTAATGTTTTTTGCCTATACCGGATTTGAAGCAATTGCCATTGCGGCAGAAGATATGGAAAATCCGAAAAAGAATTTACCGCGGGCAATTATTACCGTAATGATCATAGTATCATTGATGTACATTTTAATACTTGGTGTTTGCATTGGCATTCTGGGGACAGATCTGGCAGGAGAAAAAGCACCTATTCAGGCTGCTTTTGGCTATATTCTTGGGCCGGCAGGAGCATTGTTTGTTCTTGCGGGAACACTGCTTTCCATGGGGGGGATTAATATGGCAGAATCTATCCTAGGTCCCCGTGTATGCACTGCTTTGGCAGAAGATGGAATGCTGCCGGGATTTCTGGCAAAACGTACTGCATGGAATACCCCGTATATGGCATCTATTGTGACTGCGCTGCTTAGTATAGCCGTTGCCTGGAGCGGCAGCTTTACCTTTTTAGCAGCTATAAGTGCAGTTTCACGGTTTACCCAGTATTTGCCGACCTGTATAGCAGTCATAATATTTCGCAGAAAATGGGCAGACAAACATCGTCCCTATAAAATTCCCTTTGGTTTGACTATTCCGATTATAGCTGTATTCATCAGCTTATGGATGTTGGCGCAGGCCAGACAGGAACAGCTTATCTGGGGTTTTGGCGGTTTTATAATAGCAATACCGTTTTACTTTCTATATTTATATAAAAAGAAAAATGGTAAAATAAAAACAAATAATGAATTATAAATAAGATTAGTCTAATTAAAACTATTATTTATATTGAAATTTTTTGCATATCCGGCGGCATTACTTTCTGAAACAGAAATAATGCCGCCGGATATTTTGTTAAAAATTATATTTTTTCTGTAATCGTTCAAGTACATGAATAAATGAATCTATCTGCGCTGGAGTATGGTGGGCATTGAGCATAATGCGTATTAGTGCATGATCAGGTTTAACAGCTGGATAGCGGAACATAGGAACTATCATTTTTTCCTGTAAAAATTCCTTATAAACATTTACGGCCTTTTCATCCTGACCGATAATTATTGATATGATATAAGAAGAGTCAGGATTTAGGAGAAAATTCTTGTCCAATAATCTTTTTCGTAAAGTTAGTGAACGATTAAGATATTCATCCATGATTTTTGGCTGCTTTGTCAGTTTTTCCATTATGTAAGTTATTGTGCTGGCTGTAGGAGGCTGTATAGCCGCAGTAAAAAGCGATGTTCCTGAAAGAACTTCAAAAGCATGGATGAATTTTTCCGGACCGGATATGGCACCGCCTTCCATACCGACAGCCTTAGAAAAGGAAACCATATTAAAAGTAGCCCGGCCAATTTGAGAAAATTCTTCTGAAAATAAACGCTGTTTCGAACCATAAATCAAAAATCCGTTGGCATCATCAACATAAGTCAGGGTATTATAGGCTTCACAGATGTCAAAAATCTTTTTCATTGGGGCGATAGAACCATCGGCTGAATATACACTTTCAAAAACAACAATAATTTTTTTGTGTACAGGAGATAGTCTTTGCAGTAATTTTTTTAGATCGGCTGTATCGTTATGGCGAAAGGCAAAAAGCTGACTGCCAAATTTAAGATGGGAAGCTGCTTTCCATAGACTCCAATGACAGTCGCGGTCAAAAACAAAGACAGCATCATCATTATTGATATTACAGGTCGGGCTGAAGTGGAACTTACATGACATAGCATTGATAAAACCAATATTAGCCAATAAACCGCTGGCAAAAGATATAGCACGTTCCTTTCCGGTAATTTGGCAGAGCTTTGCTTCCATTTCCTTGTGGGCTTTGCATATGCCCTGTGTTACCCGCGAACCACCTGTAGTTAAACCATAAATATCAGCTGCCCGGTGAAAATGATCCATCACATCGGAGGTTTGATGCAGGTCAAGTATGTTGATACTGGCAAAATTAATATACTCCTCATCATCATATGTAATTGTTGGGCCAACAGGTCTGGTTGTTGTTAGTACATCGTGGAAAAATCCTTCCGATATTGCTGCATTAGTAAAATTATTAAATCCCCATAAATTCAAGTTATTCTTTTGTTCAGTAAGAGCATTTCCCATATAAATACCATCTCCAAATAATAAATTAAAAATTAATTTTTAAACCGATAACTCCCAAAATAATTAATAAAATACAAAAAAAACGGCCTGTTTCCCGGGGTTCCCCGAGGAAGGCCATGCCTATAAGAGCTGTTCCCGCGGCACCGATACCTGTCCAGACAGCATAAGCTGTACCTATGGGAATCGTTTTTATAGATATATCAAGCAGATATATACTGCCGAGCATAGCAGCACCAGTGATTAAAGAAGGCCATAGACAAGTAAAACCTTCTGTATATTTCAGTGCAACTGCCCATGTGATTTCCAAAAAACCAGCGGCTATTAAATATATCCATTCCAATTTTGCTCACCTGCTTTATAAAATTTACCTTATCCTATCTATTTTATTTTCCTAATATGAAATTAATATGAAAATTGGCTGTAAAATAAAAAATATATATAAATTCTTATTGTACTGGCAAAAGTATATAGGTATCTGTTGCGGACAACGGATACCCAAACTGCGTTTATATTCCTGATAAAATATATTCCATAATATAAAATTAAATTTGTTTCGCCAAAAAAGATTTAACTTGCCCGTAACTGGAAGAGCATGTTCCGTATTAGTGATATGAATAAAAAGACTAAAGAAGAATTACTTGCATTATTTGTTTGTAGCAGTCAGAAAATAATATCAGGATTGCACCATAATAAAAAGTATAAAAAAACAAAGTCTTTTTATACTTTTACATATTTTCTGCATAAATAATTATATTTTATAATAAATTTACTTTAATTTCTTAAAATATTAAGGTATAATTAACATATAAAAGTCTTGTAAACGCTTTTATTTTATGGGACTTTTAATTTTTTTGCTATTTTATAATAATGTTTATCATAATATTAAATGAACGGAATCGGAGTGGAATATTTGAAAAGAACAGAAATAATATCTATTGGGTTCATGATGTTTTCTATTTATTTTGGTGCGGGTAACTTGATCTTCCCACCAGCAGTGGGACAAGCGGCAGGAACTAACTTGCTGCCTGCTATAGCAGGCTTTTTACTTACCGGAGTTGGACTGCCTTTTTTAGGCATCGTTGCTATCGCTTTCCAGGGAGGTCACTACACAGAATTTATTTCCAAGCATGTTCATCCCAAATTTGCCTTTATTTTGCTGGGGCTGTTATATCTTACCATTGGACCTTTATTTGCAATTCCACGGACAGCCGCTGTTGCTTTTGAAATCGGTGTACGTCCTTTTATATCTATACATAGCATGGTATGGAGTCAGCTTCTATATACAGCTGCTTTCTTCATAGCAACGTATCTGCTGGCTTTGAATCCCCATAAAATTATCGACCGCATTGGCAAAATACTTACGCCTATATTGCTGTTTTTTCTTATTGTCTTATTTGCCAGATCATATATTTCTCCATTGGGAGCCGTTTCAGCTGCTGTTGGAACATATATAACAGCTCCTTTTGCCCAGGGATTCCAAAATGGTTATCTGACTATGGACCTGCTCGCATCATTGGCTGTTGGTGCTATTGTAGTAAATACAGTACGGATGCGCGGTGTAAAAGAAAAACGGAGAATTGGCCGCGTATGTATTGCTGGCGGTCTTATTTCCATAATACTTATGAGTGGCGTATATATATCACTGGCTTATATCGGAGCTACGAGTGCAGGTTCCTTCGGCCCATTTAATAATGGTGCCGTATTATTGGCTAATGCAGCCAGTGTGTTTTTCGGTCCGCTGGGCAATATCCTTTTAGCAGTAATTATGACTATAGCGTGTCTTACTACCAGCTGTGGTATAGCATCAGCATGCGCCTGGTATTTTAACAAGGCATCGCAAAACAGGGTATCCTATCAGCGTATTCTGCTTTACTGCATTTTATTTAGTTTTGTAGCTGCAAACATTGGTCTTACAAAATTGATTCAAATATCTGTGCCATTTCTCACAGCAATGTATCCTGTTGTTATAGTTCTGGTGATTTTGTCATTATTTTCCAGGGTGTGGAAGGAACGCAGCAGTGTATACCGCTGGAGCCTGGGGTTTACCTTATTTTTTAGTATTTTTGATGGAATAAATGCAGCAGGTATACAAATAACAGGGATAAATTTCTTATTTAATAAATATATTCCTTTTTATCCTGTTCATCTTGGCTGGGTTATTCCGGCGTTATTAGGAATAATCATTGGTTATGGCATATCATGTTTTGAAAAAGGGACAGAAAGCTTGACTTATACAGCTGATGATAAATGATTCTTTAGTGTAGTAAGAAAGTTTTGTTTCCATTTTGAACTGTCCGTATATAGTTTAGATTATAAAAGCCTGTCTAATATAAATGCTTTTGTCCGCTCTTTTAAGGGCGGGCAAAGGGTTGTTTTTATATGAATTTGAATGAGATTGTTATACTGCATTGCTAAACCATATACACTTATTTAATATTTCATAAAACATGCTAAAAAATTTATTTATCTTAGAAGTGCATCCAGTATTATAAAAAAAATTCTGTGGCATAAAGTTATAGCAGTAAGGCATTGTCAGGGTTTATATACTGTATACATGAAAATATGAGTTGACAAAGATAAATACGGGTGGTACTTTATAAGTAAAGCTATTTAATGACCATCAGTCAATAAATAAATATGTATAGCTTTTATTAGAAAATCATTAATCGTTATTTTGCCATTATAATAAAATAATAGAATTTTTTATAAAATCAGGTATCCGTCTTTGGGGCGGATTTAAAAGGGAAGTCCGGTGCAAGTCCGGCGCTGTCTCGCAACTGTGAAGGTGAATCATGTTTCTGTTTTCCTCTTACCAGGGAGAAATATGATAATGAGCCTTAGTCAGGGTACTGCCTGCTTTATTTATCCGTATCGCCTGCGATGTACAGGTCGGGGATTGAAGACACACACTCACAGGCCGCAGATGGTTTATACTGTATTGGTTGTGATTATTCAGGTCGCATATTTTGACTGGAAGTGTGTATTTGATGACCCGGTAAGCAGGCCGCTTTAGAGAATAGAGCGTCAATTGTTCCGCCGGGCGGGATGGTTGGCGCTTTTTTTGCAGCTGAGTATCAAAGCTATATATTTTTTTGGCTGTTTTTATCGTAGTGTGATAGCAGGCTGCGCAGCATTGGTTAAATGAGAGTTGTACACTCTGTTTTTTCAGTACAGACAAAACTTAATATAGAGAAACAGGTGCCCTTCGGGGCTTAATAGGGAAGTCCGGTGAAAAGCCGGCACGGTCCCGCCACTGTAACGGGGAGCAATCCGCAAAATACGTCACTGAAGCAGCTGCTTTGGGAAGGCGCGGTAAGCTATGAACCGAAGTCAGGAGAACTGCCTGTTTAACGATCACCGCTTGACCTGCGAGGCATGGGGAGGAGATTACGTGGAACAGTTTTTTCTGTGAGCGCAATTACTCCCGCAAGGGAGTTTTTTTATTGCCGGTATTTATTGCCATAGAATTTTAGTATCCCGCACCAGTATATTTGCGGGAGATTAGCAATACTGGTATAAATAAATAATAATTATTAAATTATAGATAAGAGGGAAAATATGAGAAAAATAACAGACACCATTTCCATTATGGCGGCAATGTTTCTGGCCTTGGGAATACTCATGCCGCTTTCAGTGCGCGCAGCTCCGGCAGAAAAAATTGCCATAGTAGATATACAGCAGGTTACAGCCAGCTATCCGGGCATTGATGCTATTTTGCAGAAACTGGAAAATATGCGCAAGGCTGCCCAGAATGACTATAACCAGCGCAGTAAAGGCATGGCAGCAGATAAACGCCGGGAACTCAGTATTTCTATCGGACGGGAAGAAAGCGCAAAAGAAGATGTTTTGCTGAAACCCGTGCGGGAAAAAATACAGAAAGCCGTAAAAGCAGCCGCGGCAGACGCAGGTGTGGCTGTCGTGCTTGAGGCTGCAGTAACGACTTACAGCAGTACAGATATTACGGCGGCTGTTATTCAGAAAGTAAAACAGTAGTTTTCACTTAAGTATTTTGCCTTTAACCGTTCTGTTCAGGAGGCTGGAGGATAAAATAAAAGTTTCAGGAGTTCAATTTCACCAGATGTTTTTTATAAACCACAATGCTGTTGTCAAGGAAAAAGGGGGGATAAAAATTTTATTGCAAATGATATTTTTTGTCCACGAGGGAAAGGAGCAGTGAAAAAATATTATAGTGAAAAATGATTCATGTTTCAATGTTAGAACAGTCAAATTTTAGTTGTTTATGTAGAAAGAAGGGTCTTTTATGTCTACTTCAACTGTAGTGGCAACATTTTATAATTTTGCTACATCACTGTCAAACAAGGGGCGTCTGCGCCTGATTACTTCCAGCAGCACCAGCACACCGGCGTATACTCCTGTATCAGGGAGCGGGACTGAGTTCACTAATACCGATCCTATCGCCTTTTACTTTAACGGCGGCAGCGGCACCGGTATCAGGGTGCTGCTGGTAGAAAGAAATTATGATTCAAGCTATCAACAGACTTTTTGTACGCTTTCCGTGTATGATCCCAGCAGTTGGACAAAAACAGTCGCGGAAAATTCGTCGGCTTATGAATACAATGATGGTACTCCGCTGCTCAATATCTACAGCATCAATTCACCGGGCGGGACTGATGCCGGCACACTTTACGGTGCTGACTATACCGGAGTGAACAATGATAACGGACGTATATTCAAGCTTATTCACGATGTCAGCGGCGGAGCCGAAACCCTGACATTGGACAGCCATGATTATCAGTTTGTACCGACAACATCAGGAGCAAAAGCCCATAGTGTCGACTCGGTATTTAATACTGAATCAGGCACTGACTACGTTTATGCCGCAGCCCAGCAGTATAGTCTGTCCGGTTCGCCATCTAATCCGGCGAACTATACTTACTATAACAGTATCATTGTCAAGCTCGATCCCGGCACGCTGACACCGGTCAGCGGCGGCGGTCCGAGTGCCAGCCTGGCACCGAATGTCTTTGATTTGCAGTACTATGGCGGCAGCTTCTATGTGACGGCTCTGGGCGGTGCGCAGTGGAACCAGACTTCGTGGAAATGGAACTATACTTCACGTATTCAAAAGGTCACCACCGGCCTTACCGTGACTGATCTCGTTCGGCCGGCCAATTCAACAGAAACTGATTCAAAATACGATAATGATAAATTTGATATCCGTTCACTGGCCATTCTTGAGGATGGTACGGCTTATATCATAAATGGTTCTTACGACAGCAATTTTGCTTTCACCGGTCATTTATGGCATGCCAATATAGCCGATTTGACGGGTGATGATTTATTGTACAATACAGCTACATTGATTAGTAATGTCAGCATATCAACTGTCAACGGTTATCTGTGGGCATTATTGCCGGCCGACGAATTGGGCAAGGTCTGGGGCATGCTGGGTGATACACTGGGTGTCTATGATGCCAGCGGTATTTCCGGCAGCGCTATCGATGCCGCTACGGCCTCTGGCTGGACAGATGGTACTCCGGCCTTTAATGCAATCTCCTTGGCGATGCCGGCCGTTACCCGCCGCGGCAGTCGTGCTATTAAGTCTGTCCGTGGTTTTGTCCATCCGGTATTGGTATCCCGTGCCGGGATGAGCCAGGATGAATATGATGATTTTATAAGTTCCTATGCCGGCAAATAACCGGGTCACTGACTGAATGCAGGGGCAAAGGATTTGTCCCTGCTTATTTTTATAATAATAACAATAAGGAAGAAATATTTTGAAAAGGAATAATAAATATATAGTATTATATCCCCTGGCTCTTTTTTTGCTTACTTATACCGCACCATGTGAGGCATGGAATCAGCTGGTAATAAATGGAGAAAATGCCAATTACATAAATTGGGGAATAAATGCCGACCCAAGCGGAACTTATGATATCACGAGTGGAGGTAATTATACTACCTATGCCAGAAATACACAGACCGGCGGACCACCGGTTTCCAGATATAACGAACCTATTAATATTTTAAATGGGGGAATATGGCGTCCGCTGGATGCTAAGTCTGCAATTTATGCGAGTGCTTTAACCATGCATTCCGGTTCCATGATAGACCTGGCATATAAATACAGTGCTGCCAACGGTTATACTCAGGAAAACGGCTATGATCCCTGGTCGGCAGCAACCTCTTCCTCTTTTAATACAGAGCGAGATTTGTCATTAGATAATGGTAAATTTGAAGGCAATATTGCTTTTCGGCTTAATATGGGAACAGCTGTTTTTGATATGTATCATAGGATGGGTGGTAATGATCTTATAGATTTGGATGCGCCGCAGATAATTAATTCAGCTGAATATCCAACCGTAAATGTTACACTGCATTATATCATCGGCAATCATTTTGGTGAAGGAATGGTTGGATCTAATTGTTACTATCCATGGGATCACCAGACAGCAGCCATGCTGAAGAACAGAATACCTGGTATCTTTTCTATAGGCAATTCAGATACTGCCACAATGGATAAATTTAATGTGTCGGGCAGCGGCGAGTACCATCTTGACGGTGCCATCAATAAATATCTGCTGCAGACGCAGGTGCAGCAAGATGAAACTAATCCGCAAGTAGATTATACTACACATAGAGTGTGGAGCCTGGTCTGGACAGCCCGGCGGCAGAATTATCTTTCCCAGGGGGCTTACTCGGCGGCCAATGCGGCACTGGCCAGCCGCAATATGTGGCGTATCGAAGATGATGTACTATGGAAGCACGGTGACGATATCCGCTTTGCCGACCGTACCGGCAGTAAGTCACCGGAAGGTTTTTATGTCAATAACTGGCATGGCAAATATAATTTTGGCGGTATTCAGGGTTCTAGCTTTAACCAGAGTTACAGCGGCCTTCAGGTCGGCTATGATAAGCTGCGCCGCCGTAAGCTGTTTAATGGCAGGGTACATACAGGGGTATTTGTCAGCAAGCTTAATTCCGGGGCTGATTTCAGTGCCCAGAATGCCGGCGGTGCCGACTATAACAGCGGCTCCGGCAATGTAAGCAGCCTCGGTTTTGGTGCTTATATGCTCTGGGAAGGGCAGAAGGGACATTACCTTGATACCATGCTGCGCTGGAGCAAGGTCGACAACAACTACGCCTATACCGATTCCTATGATAATACCTATACCAAGGACTTTATCAGCAAGAGCTACGGCATCGGTGCCCGCTATGGCCGCTATATAACAAGAAATAACGGCTGGTTCATGGAACCGCAGATCGGGCTGTCCTATGGCGTCACACGGGCCTATAATTTCCGTACGGCCAATGACCTTGAATACATGCAGGACAAGACTGGTATGCTGACCGGGCATGCCGGGATAACCCTGGGCAAAAAATACGGACAGGGCAGCCACAGTGGTGAAGCCTACCTTAAGTTGGCAGCCAACCATGACTTTAACAGCAATGATGCCATGTTTTATGCCATGCAGCCTGAGTCAATAAAACTGGAAATTGGGGCAGATCCCGTTCTTGCTTCGCAGAAAATCAATAATCTTGAAGGCCGGGACACCTGGTATGATGTGTCCCTGGGCAGTAATTTTAAAATGGGCAATAGCCATGACGGCTGGGTCGGCGTTACTAAATCATTTGGTGGTAAAGTCAATACTGACTGGCAGGTAAATGGTGGTATAACATGGCATTGGGGCGGCCCGCCCAGCCGGAAAAAACAGGGAACTGTACCAGCTGCTTTTACGGCACCGGTGAAAACTACTGGTGCCACAGCTGAGTCTGTAAAACCTGCGCAGACCGGCAGCAGAAAAGATGCTACGGCAGAAAATACCATTGCAGGAACAACAGCCAATAGCAAAGTTAATACTGCAGGCAGTAAACAAACGGCTGGCTCGGTTTCTAAAATCAGTCCACCAGCCGCGGCCGCAGATGTAGTACAGCCGGTCAAAGGAACAGCTCCGGCAGCAGTGACAGCAAAAACAGCAGGACAGGCAGTAACAAATAATAGACCGGTCGATGAAACCGTTTCGGCAGGAAAAAATGCGTCTGAATTTGCCTTGACGCCGACCGTAGTCGAATCAGGCCGTCCTGACTGGGAAAAGAAGCTGTCACCGGGAACAGTATCCGTTATAGATGTGCCTAAATATAAAGGCGAACAAAAAACACTGGCCGACTTACTACAGACTGTACCGGGAGTATATATTGACCGCATGTCAGGCGGCGGTACCGGCCATTATAGCACGGTGCGGGTGCGCGGCTCCTCTGCCAGCGAGGTGAGTATATATATAGATGGTGTATTAGTCAATACTGGCAGCGAGTCAGCAGTTAATTTGGAAAATATCAATATTGATAATGTTGAACGCATTGAGGTCTACCGCGGCTATATACCGGCGCGTTTTGCCGGGGCAGCGATGGGCGGAGCCATCAATATCGTAACGAAGAAACCCACTAAGACCGGCGGGAAGATAAGCTATGGACTCCGTTCCTTCGGCGGCCAGAAGTTCAATCTGGAAACCACTGCGCCTGTTGGTGATGGCAGCCTGCTGCTGGCACTTAACAAAGAACAAGCCGAAGGTGATTTTAAGTATAATCTGTTTCCTAATACTTATGGTTTTGATCGGCCAACTGGTATACCTAGTAAACGCTGGCGCCAGAATAATGGCTATAGTGATAAGAACATGCTGGCAAAATGGCAGGATAAGAATTGGTTTGTAAAAGTGGCATATACTGATAATTCTACTCATAAACCAGAGTCAATAAATCCTCGTTGGCCTCTGGTAGATTCGCCGGAAGAGAAGCGGCAGTATGGCATCATTTGGAGTTCAACAAAAGCGTTCCTGGATGGTGTTATAGATACAAGAAAAACAGAACTATCGTTTGGGCGCCGCCAGCAGGCCGGTAATCTGGAATGGGGCTGGAAACTGGGAATGATCCACCAGAACAAAAAATCACTGTATTGCCGTGGGGTGCCTAATGGGCTTATGTTTGGCACCAATACATTTAAAAATGATATTTACAATGCTTCTGTCGATGGTACATGGAAGATGGGCAATCATCTGCTGGAATTCCTGCTGAGCGGCAGCAGGGAAACCATGAATGTAAAATTTGATACTGATAATGAGTTTTCTTCTGGTTATGCCAAAGATCTATACAAAGATTGGTTTTTACCTAAATATAATATGAGTAATTATTATCTCCAGCTGCAGGATACGATGAAGCTGGATGATTCCGGCAGCCTGACCTTTACGCCATTGGTGCGGTCGCAGCGTGCTAGTATCGGTATCCCGGTACGTGAAGGCAAGGGCTGGCTCAACAGCTATAATCTTGCCCTGAAGAAACAGTTTGATAAGCATTTTACAGCTTGGGCAACTTATGGGACTTATTACCGTATGCCTAACTGGTATGAAGTGTTTGGCGATGGGCTTTATCAGGTATCCAGATGGTTTGAATTCAATTCTATTGCAGCATGGGGTCCAGAGGTATTTGCCGAACATGGGCAGAATTGGGATGTATCACTCAACTGGAAAGGCAGGCTGCTGGGAGCAGATGATGATACGACACTGACCTATTTCCACCGCAATTCGGAAAATACTATGACGTTGATGTTCAATCCTATATGGGGTGATACCTGGTACGCCAACTACGGAGCCGGTGAAGTGCATGGTGTGGAATTCAACAATAAGCTGCACTGGCACCGCTATGATTTATTATTGGCGGCCACATGGCAGAACTCATTGGTAAAGCAGGGTTATACGCCGAGAGCCAATATGAGTTATACGACATGGCAGGGACAGCCGCTATCATGGACACCAGCCTGGACAGTCAATGCTCGGCTTGATTACCGCTTCCCGGGTGATAAGCTCAGCATCTTCGGCGAATATTACTGGGTAGATAAACTGTCATGGTTTAATAATGCTGGAGAAGCTACTTATTATACACCATTAGGATTGCTGAATGTTGGCATAAAGTACAAGGTTAATAAACAGCTAAAATTAATTACGGGCATTAATGATGTAGGCAATAGGGGTCCTGAACAAAGACAGCGTTATAACTGGTGGAAAGCTGGACCTGGAACAACACCAGAAGCTGATAGTACTGTGCCTTATCCGCAGCAAGGCCGGACATATTATATGACACTGGAATATTCATTCTAATGTAAAGGCTGTATATAAAAATATAAGGGATGATTTTATGGATGGACAGCGAAAACTGCTGATAATAAAAATGGATGCTCTTGATGAGCTGCATGAGGCTGACAAAGTTGCGCAGGTAGTCGGGCAGGCAGGAGCCGGCAGAGTGGTGGCACATACTGTCGTGTGCGAACAGCCGGCAGAAGCCATTGCTGCTGCTGAAACAATAATGCCGGATTGGATACATCTTATTGGGCGCAGTGATAAACACCAGCTTATTTTTTCCCGTGGAGAAGAGATAACTGGCCAGTGCAGCCGGATTTCTCTGCTGAAAAAACTGCGTGAAGCTGCTGTGCCGCTCACTCTGGTTACATTGAATAGTAAGCTCGATGACAGTGATCTGGGGAACATGGGTCGTCTTTATGCGGTAATTGGCATGGAGAAGGGCTACAATCCTGTGGCATCACGCTTGTTTATGCCCCGCTTTTACGATAATATCTGCCGGGGACAGACTTTATCGGATGCTGCTACGATAGCCATTGAAAATATGCAGCAGGAAGTGGTGCAGCATGGTGGCATGCCGTCCTTGTGTTTTAATCACATTATCAATCCAGAAACCTTTATGTTTTTACCGGAAATAGTACAATAATAAGAAAATAGTAATATAAATAAAGTGCGTAGACCGTTATTATGGTTTACGCACTTTATTTGCATATGGAGATTTTTTATTGCTGGTATTTGAATTTATGCTAGATTTGCACCATTTGATTCAATTACCTTTTTGTACCAATAAAATGAATCTTTTTTAATTCGTTTGTTTGTCCCTTTTCCGTTATCCTGGCGGTCTACATAAATAAATCCGTATCTTTTAGACATTTCACCGGTAGAATTAGCTATAATATCTATTGGCCCCCATGTTGTATAACCTAATAGTTCAATTCCATCCTCAATAGCTAAGCCCATTTGTTCAATATGTTCCCGCATATATTTTATTCTATAAGTATCATGGATTTTTCCATCACTGGTGACTTCATCCCGTTCACCCAGGCCATTCTCAACGACCATTAGTGGTTTTTGGTAGCGATCATACAAATCATTAAGCAGATATCTTAATCCTACAGGGTCGATTGCCCAGCCCCATTCACTTGATTCTAAATATGGATTAATTACTGCATTGGAAGAATCCCAGGTTACAACCCCACCATCATTATGTGAGCTCCGGGCTGAAAAATTACCTGCTGTTTTACGATTTTTTATTTTAGTATCTGTCGAAATATTACTTGAGGAATAATAACTAAAGGAAACAAAATCAACTGTTCCTTCTTTAAGAATTTCAGCATCACCTGCTTCAGCAGCAATAATAATATTATTTTTTTCAAAAAACTTTTTGGCATAAAGTGGATAATAGCCTCTTGCCTGTATATCAGGGAAGAAATAAGATCTTCTTGTAGTTTCCTGTGCTTCTAATGCATCCAGAGGATAAGGGGTATTAGGATAATTTACAACGCCAGCAATCATACTGCCTATTTTGAATTTTGGATTGGTCTTATGTCCAGATTTAACAACTTCAGCAGATGCTACCAGCTGATGATGTGCTGCCTGATATCTTGCCTGCAGCGAATTTTCACATTTAGAAATATCGATACCGCCAGCAAATAATGGGTAATTAAGCAGTGCATTAATTTCATTGAAAGTTATCCAATATTTAATTTTATCTTTATAACGGTTAAACAATGTCTGGGCTAATTTTACATATTCTGCAATCATTTTTCTGTCAACCCAGCCATTAAAATTTTTTGTAGCCCATAATGGCGTGTCAAAATGGTCTATAGTCATTATAATATCCATTCCTAGTTTTCTGGCTTTATCTATTACCTTGTCATAAAATTCCAGACCACTTTCATTAGCTTCATCCATACCATATTCAGGAAATATGCGTGGCCATGAAACTGACATCCTGTAAACTGAAAATCCCATATCCGCGAATAATTCTAAATCTTCTTCCCAATGATTATATCCGTCTACACTCTCACGGGCCGGATAAAAACCATAATCCTTTTTAGCAGCTTCCAGAGGATGTTCCAAAGCCCATTTCCTTCCGTTGCCTGATAGCGGCAGTATATCTGATACAGACAGAGATTTGCCATCGGCATTAAATGCGCCTTCATATTGATCAGCAGCAGTTGCACCACCCCATAAAAATTCTTTTGGAAAATTACTCATGATTTTATCTCCTTTAATATTTATAATTTACTAATTTCAATTGCAATTGTGCTTTCTTTATTATAATTTTCGGCAATATTATATTCATTACTGTTTAATATGATCAATATTACAGTTGTGTCATAACCTTCCTGTAATATACTATTATTGTCAAATTCTATTAATTTTTGTCCTTGTTTTATTTTATCGCCCTTTTTTGCAAAGTATTTAAAATACTTTCCTTGTAAATTGACGGTATCAATACCGACATGAATAAGTATTTGTGTTCCTAATTCATCAGTAATGCCAATTGCATGTTTAGAATCAAATGTAGCTGTAACTTCACCTGATACTGGTGCTAATATTTCATTGCTGTTGGGCCTAATAGCTATGCCTTGCCCCATTTGTCCAGAAGAAAAGACTTTATCCTTAACTTCCGAAAGAGGTAATTTTTCTCCTTCAACTGGTATTATCAGTTTTTCAGTTATTTTTTTAGTAGTGGAATCAACATTCTTTGCGGGCAATCCAAATAGATAGGTTAATACTGCTGCTAAGATAAAGCTTACAAGTAAACCTGCAATTTCGCCTAAAAAACCATGTCCCAGATAAGTAGGAATTGATAAAATACTAGGAAAAGCAAATGCATGCGCATAAACACCAGACATTCCTATTATGGCACCACCTATAGCACTGCTGCCTATTGCAATATAAAATGGTTTTTTGAATTTTAACGTTACACCATATAATGTTGGTTCTGTAATGCCAAAAATCGCTGCTACAAAAGCAGAACCTGAAACCTGTCGCATTTTCTTATCTTTAGTCCTGAAAAAAACGCCAAGTGCTGCGCCAGCCTGTGATAAAACTGCTGCGCAAGCAATAGGAAATATTGGATCTTGTCCCATTTTAGCTATATTGCTCATAATTAAAGGTAATATCATCCAGTGAAAACCAAAGATGACAATTACCTGCCATAAACCACCGATGAATATACCTGCAAATATTGCTGCATGATCATAAATTCCCATAATTGAACCTGCAAGCATATTAGAAATAGTTGATCCGATAGGGCCTACCACAATTAATGTCAGGGGAACCATTATTACCAATTCTATTAATGCAACAAACACATACTTTAAATTATTAGGAATTATTTTATTTAAGAAAACATCTAGATAAGATAATACCCAGATTGCTAAAATTATTGGTATTACAGAAGAAGTATAGGCCATTGGAATTACTGGTATACCAAAAAAACTTAACGTTATATGGTCTGTGGCTAATTTTATTATTGAAGGATAAACCAATACTCCCGCTATAGAAATACTAACAAAACGGTCTACTTTCAATTGTTTAGCGGCAGTGAAAGCAATAAAAATTGGTAGAAAGTAAAATAGGGAATCACTGGCAGCATTTAACAAAATATAACCGCCGCTCTTGGGATTCAGCCAGTTCATCGTAATACAAAGTGCCAGTATTCCTTTTAGTACACCGGCACCACATATAGCTCCAAGAAAAGGCATAAATAAGCTTGATATAAATGCTATGAATTTATTGATTAATCCAAAAATTCCTTTTTGTTTTTTATTGTTTTCCTGGTTTGGCTCATTACCGTCTTTAATATTTAAAATTCCCATTAACTCATGATAAACACTACCTACCTGTGTTCCAATAACTATTTGCCATTGTTCATGTCCAAATATTACCTGTATGACTCCGTCGAGTTCTTCAAGTTTATCTTTGTTTACCTTAGAATCGTCAACTAAATTAAATCTAAGCCTGGTAGCGCAATGCCAAACTTTTTTTACATTTCCATCTCCTCCCATGTAATTTAAAATATTTGATGCCAAACTATGATACTGCATAATTACAACCTCCCATCTTTTATATCATTTTCTATGATACAAATATCATAGTTTGTGGGAATATTCCCATGTCAAGTAAAAAAATATTTTTTAACATGTTTTTCTAATAACCAGTTTAGGTATGATATTTATCTCCTGAAATTTTTTGTTTTCAATACGACTGATTATATAATTTATCCCATTTTCTGCCTGTAATTTCAAAAAAGTATCAACCGTTGAAATTTGCATATACTTTCCGTAATCACTATTATCAAAGCCAAATACTTTAACATTATTAGGAACCTCATATCCGTGGTCCGATAATGTTGAAATAAATTCTGCTGCTACATAATCGGAATACGCTATAATTACTTGTGGTTTATCTTTAAGCGTTATGAACTTTTCGGCCGCGTTTTTACCAGCTCTGCTTTGTTCAGGATAAAAAGACTGCCAGCCATTTATTAATGAGCGGTATTTTTTACTAATATCTTTAATAGCCTTGATTCTTGCTTTTGTATTATTTTTGTTTTTACTGTTTAAAATATGTCCTATATTAACTTCTCCATATTTATTTAATACATAATTCAATATTTGCTTATACAATGGATAATGGTCTATATATGACGAATAAATATGCTGGTTATATAGTCTTCTCCATGTAACGATTGGACCATATTGTGCAAATTTTTCTATGACTGACCATTCATTCCTGTTTGCCACAAAATAAATTCCATCATAAGCATGCATTTTAAACAAATTTAATAATCTTAGTTCATCTTCTTTATTCTTGGTAAAATAAACACTTATATTATATCCATGTTTTTTTATTAAGTGAGTAATATAATTTATTAATTCTCCTACCGATGGATAATATGTTTTAGCTATAAAAGCGATAGTTTTAGTACTTTGTCGTCTTAATTGCCGTGCTAATATAGAGGGGATATATCCCAATTCATTAGCGGCCAACAATATTTTCTCCCTGCTGTTTTCAGAAACATATCCATTGCCGCTGAATACTCTTGATACTGTAGATTTAGATACTCCTGCCAGTTTGGCAACATCAAAAATATTTGTCATAAAGCACCTCCACATTTATTATATAATCATTTTTTATGTTTGTTTATATAAATATTTACTGTACCGACTGGACGGTATATAATGAATAGCATGGAGGTAATTTATGGGAAAGCATACTAAAAATGTTAATAATACGCGACAAAAAATATTGCAAGCTGCTGGAAGAGTTATCAATTCTAAAGGAATAACTGCACTAACATTAGCAGCAGTTGCAAAAGAGGCAGGGGTAAGTAAAGGTGGATTATTATATCATTTTGCTAGTAAAGATGAACTAATAAAAGGTATAAACGATTTTTTTATGCAGAATTTTATTAGTGATGTGGAACATACTGCAGATAATGATGTTTACAATGCTGGTAGGTGGACAAGAGCTTATATTAAAAATACATTCAAGCAATTGGATAATGAATTTGAAATAAATACGGCTCTATTATCAGTAGCTGCGACAAAACCTAATTTAGTAAAATCTACAGCTAATTATTTAAAAACA
Source organism: Pectinatus sottacetonis (assembly GCF_015732155.1). NCBI lineage: Bacteria > Bacillati > Bacillota > Negativicutes > Selenomonadales > Selenomonadaceae > Pectinatus > Pectinatus sottacetonis. Next base: position 203,604 of record NZ_WIQK01000001.1, on the reverse strand, counting down.
GTTCAAAACCATATTGAAAATGATCATATAAATCCTATTCTTTCAACAGTGATTCGACTTGCTGTTGATGGGATATATTATAATCAGCTATTCGGAATGAATTTGGAAAAAGATAATTGGGAACAAATAGCAAATTATTTACTTTTACTAACTAAAGAGGATATAAAATGAAGGGGTATGTACTTTTATGTATAGCTATTGTATGTGAAGTGTTTTCTACATCAATGCTAAAAAGTTCAGTTGGTTTTTCGAGATTATTTCCCAGTATTATTTTTATAATGGGAATGGGAACTTCATTTTATATGTTTTCCCAATCATTGATTTATATTCCACTCAATATTGCTTATGCTATTTGGTCTGGTTTGGGAACAGTTTTTACATTATTAATAGCTATTATATTTTGGAAAGAAAATTTTAATATATATACCTTTATAGGAATAAGTTTAATTATTATTGGTGTATTAATTCTTAATTTAAAAAATCCAGCACACTAATTATCAAGATATAAGAAAATAAAAGTAAAAACATTTTGAATAATAATTATGAAAAAGCCTTGCTTAAAATGGGAGCTGTACACTCGTGGCTTTAATTGTGAGTTAGACGACTAAACTAGTCAGTATGTATAGAAATGTGTATATGACATTCAGAATTAATACTGACCCAGATACTATTGTCCATTTTGCATGGCAGGCTTTTCCGCAAAGCCAATTAATGTCATACTTGCTATGAGGCAGATACATCCGACCCACTGCTGAAAAGTGGCTGTTTCATTCAAAAGGGGCATCATTTGGATAAACTCCTTTTAGGATATGGGCATTTAGAACCTGCGGCTATAAAAAAAGGAATAGACATTTTATCTTATGTGATAAGAACATGTTATAGATAATTTTAGATGAATAAATAAAGCAGGCAGCATATAATAAATATAAGCTCATTTATTTGTTAGTGGTTTTCCACTATAAAATTAGCTATTCTACGGATAGTTTATTGAATATTTGGCAAAATTTTTATACAATTTGAAATATGGAGGTATAAAATAATGCAAAATAATAAAGTGGGAAATGTCATACGTATGTTACGTCAGGAACATAATATGACACAAAAACAACTTGCGGACAAAATGAATATCAGTGATAAAACTGTTTCTAAATGGGAACGAGGGCTGGGCTGTCCCGATATTTCATTTATTCCAGAACTTTCAGACATTTTAAGAGTAGATGCACAAAATTTATTAGTTGGCGATATAACTCCAAATGATTTTGTCGGAGGAAATATGAAAAATACAAAATATTATATCTGTCCAATATGCAATAATATTTCTATCTGTACTGGTGAAGCCGAAATTTCTTGTTGTGGAAAAAAATTAACTGCCCAGACATTAAAGAAGGTAACAGAAAATGAAAAGCTATCTGTTCAGGTAATAGAAGATGAATGGTATATTACAAGTACTCATCCCATGACCAAGACACATTATATTTCTTTTATCGCTTTTGTTACTGGAGATCGTATCCATCTAGTCAAACAATATCCTGAGTGGAATTTAAATGTACGTATTCCTAAAAAAGGACATGGAATGTTGCTATCATACTGTACAGAGCATGGTCTATTCTATCAATCTTACTTATAAGAATATTCATTATAGAAAGAGGAGATATTGCTTTAATGAATCAGGAAAAATTATGGACTAAAGAATTTATCAGCATGAGCAGCAGCAATTTTTTTCAGTTTTTATTCCAATACATTAAGATAACCATTATTTCCCATCCTTTTTATAAAATGTCACACTTTTGCCATATATTACAATATAGATAGTGATATAATCAAAATAATTTATAGAAAGAAGGAATTATAATGGTTAATTCTAAATTAAAAAGATTATCAGCTTTATTGATCGGTGCAGCTATGATGGTTGGTACATTAGGTATTACGGTAGTAAGTGCTGCACCCCGGGAACAAGTTCCTAATCAAACTACTAGTCAAATCCAGGAACCTGCTCCTAATCATCAGCAAATACATCAAAAGCATCACAAAAAGCATCACAAGGAACATCATGAAAAACAACCTGTTTCTAATCAAATGCTGCCTCAGCAATAATATGTTTGTAAATTAAATGTAATATTATAAATGGACTTTATCTATTAGTAGATAAGGTCCATTTATTTTAGGCATAAATATAGAAATATATTCTTTTGCTGTTTTCAAGGATAGATGATAATCATTAGCAATGACCTTGCTTTTCTAAAGCCTGCATGTTAATTATAAAATAATCAGGCAATGATATTGTAAAGATAAAAAGAAAAGTGAGCAATCATGGAAAAAGCCTTCAAATTGCAAAAATTAATATAAAATATGAGCTATAACGTATCCAACAAAACTTCCTGTAATAACACCTATAAAACCAGGAATAATAAAACTATGATTTATAACATACTTACCAATGCGTGTAGTTCCTAAAATTCTTTGTATTCCTTTTTAAAATCAAAGTCCATTTAAAAACAAATAAGAAAATATTACATCTTTATGAATGAAAATGCTATATGCAGCAGCGGTTTTTATATTAAGGGGAAATAATGCCAAATAAAAAGACCTAGTATTTATGTTCCTTGGGCAGTTTTATGGTAAAAGTCGTTCCTTCGCTGAGTTTGCTGGTTGCACTTAATGATCCATTGTGTTTTTTTACGACAATATCATAGGCTACGCTAAGTCCCAGACCAACGCCATGACCTACGTCTTTAGTTGTAAAAAAAGGATCAAAAATGCGGCTGAGATCTTCTTCTTTTATTCCAGAACCGGTATCACTTATAATACAGAAAATATATTCAGCTGAGTCATAAGCCTTTATAGTGATTTTTCCTTTACCAACAGAAGTAGTTTTTATAGCATAGATAGAATTTAGCAGGATATTGAGGATCACCTGTCCAATTTCTCCCTTATTGCAGGAAAGGTAGAGATTTTTTTGCAGCTGTCTATCGATTTCTGCTGCTGATTTTATGTCATGTTTTATTATTAACAGACATTCGTCAATAATCTGGTTGAAATTGTTATGGGTCATTTTATCTTCTGTGCCAGTTTTAGCAAATTCCTGCATGCTTCCAACTATTTTACTTATACGTGCAGTGCCCTCTAAAGATTCAGCAATTATGGCATCAAGATCGTCCATAATAAAGTCTATTTTTTGTTCTTTTTCCCTGCTGATAATATTATTTTTAGCCTCAATAAGTCTATTTGACAGAGTAGTTTCATTGCTAACGGTCTGAAAAAACTCTTTGTATTGATAACGTATTTCTTTAATTTTTCGCATATAGCTATTCATTGTTGTCAGATTGCTCGCAATAAATCCGATTGGATTATTAATTTCATGTGCAATACCGGCAGCAATTTCACCCAGAGCAGCAAGTTTTTCTTTTTGCAACAGACTGAACTGGGTATTTTTTAATTCCTGTGTCATCGTGCGTAATTTTTTATATTGTCCCGTTATGGTTTTGTTGAGTTTTATTAGTGAGAGAATGGATTTTCTCGCTTTTATGGAGGCTTTCACTCGGGCAATAAATTCTATGAAATTAATGGGTTTATTTATGTAGTCATTAGCACCGTTTTCAAAACAAGCTTTAAAGCTTTCTCTATCTTTGATACCCGTAAACATTATGATCTGAATATCTTTGTATTCATTTTGACTGCGGATGATTTTTAATAGTTCAATGCCGGTTATGCCCGGCATAATTATATCCAATAAAATAATGTCTATATCGTGGGCAGCTAATTCTGTAAGGGTTTTGTCAGGGATACTGCAAAGAAAGACACTACAATCTGTAATGTTGTTTTTTATAAGATCTTCGGCTATTTTTAAATTAAATCTATCATCATCCACAACTAGTATATTCATGATGCCACCTCTTTCCCTTCTTTGATAGGAAGACTGATAATAAAGGTAGTACCTTTTCCTAGCTCACTTTCTGCATTTATTTTACCGTGATGTTTATTGACAATAATATCATAGGCGATGCTGAGTCCGAGTCCTGTCCCAACACCAACAGGTTTTGTTGTGAAAAAGGGAGTAAAAATACTATTAAGATTTTCTTTAGCTATACCAGTACCATTATCAGTTACTGAGCAATAAATAAAGTTGTTTTTTTTGTAAGTTTTAATTGTAAGTATCCCCTCATGAGCAGTTCCTTTTATAGCATGGACAGCATTTACGATAAGATTTAAAAGAACTTGGTTGATTGTTCCTCCAGCTGCTCTTATATAAGGGATTTTTCCTAATTCCTTGATAACTTTTGTTGTGTATTTTATTTCATTATGGGCTACAGCCAACGTGTCTTCTATACCCTTATTTAAGTCATAGTCCTCAAATTCCATGCTGCTGGCGCGGGAAAAGCCCAAAAGACTTTTGACAATTTTTTCAATGCGGTTTAAACCAACGACAGATTCATCTATAATGTCATCTAAATCATCAATAATTAAATTTATTTTATTATCGGCCATGGATTTTTGGATCATTTGCCATAGTTGTTCTATGGCAATATTGTCAGGATTTGTTTTGGTATCATTTTCAAGAGTAGTCAATGTATCCAGAAAAGTCTTTATTTTTTCCAGATATTTTTTTAATGTTTCTAAGTTACTTTGAGTATACCCTAGTGGATTATTTATTTCATGTGCCACTCCGGCTGAAAGTTGTCCTATTCCAGCCATCTTTTCCTGTTGTACAAGCTGGCTGTGCAGTGTACGTATTTTTTGCATATTTTCATTATATTCCCGGGAGCTGATATCAATACTTCGTTCTAATAATAAACGTTCCTTATCATAGGTCATGTAAGATTCATTTATTGCATTTATAAAGGATTCCAATTCGGAATTAGGTTCAGTATTTTTTAAGCAGTTATGCAGTTGCCTTTTTAACAGACGATGCAGGTTATTCATAGTATCTGTCATACCTCCGTGATCAGAGTAATCGTCATTGTTTGATTATGCAGTTCGCATAATTTATTTTTGGCTGATGAAGAAATTTCGCCATAAGAATAAAAACCGGCAAAAGTAGTGTCAAGCCCCAGAATATCTCTGGCAGCTTCAATTTCTTCACCTGTCATTTGGTCTAAAACAAGTTTCCTGCCGACACAGCTTATTAGAATGGCCAAGTCTGCTTTATTCACATCAAGTGAGGACAAGCTTATTTTTGCTGCCTGCTGTGAACCGTGGATGAGATCATCAAGATTTGTACGCATTAATTTAGCATAGTAGCCCTGGGGAACATCACCGGAAAAAATTAATGTTTTTTGTTGTTCGTTAACCCGCTGAATCGTGCGGATAAAAGTATGATTATCCTTTGCTGAACGTACCATCAGTGGAAAGTACAGGCCAGCAGCTGGCAATTCATCAGCATATTCACCTAAGTATTCTTTATATAGATCCAACGCTGATTTTTCATCAAATTCATATAGAACATTATCATGGGCTTTGGTAATAGTGCGTTCAATACCGAAGGGAGCCCATCCCCCAATGGAAGCACAACTTAAATGGATATTATTACCATAAAATCCTACGGCAGCAAGACGATTTTGCGCAGGTTGCTCGTTGGCAATGACAAAAGTACTTTTATAATGTTTTCCATCGCCGGCCAAACCACCTGATACGGTGACATTCGGCGGCATTATTTTGTTTAGCCCGTCTATAAGTTTACTTCCATTGATGTTTATTCCCTCGGAAATAACAAGAATATGTTTTAGCCCTTTTACCGGAAATTTATCGATTAGTTTGGCAGCAGCCTTGATATAATTATTGTTTTCAATGGTAACAGCAGCAAATTTTACAGGTGTTTTTTCCATATAAACTGCTGTGGCCGATACGGTGTTTTCTGTAGCAGTATCATCATGTATTTCACCGGCGGTCGTTGCCCCTATTATATATGATTTAGGATATATGTACCGTATTTTATTGTAGATATCATTGTTTAAAAGAAGATTTTTACTGCCAAAAACCATAACGAATTGAGCTTTATCTGTTAGTTTGCAGTCAGTACTGTCTGAACGAGCTGCGGTACGGTCATAAAGTAATTGTTCTGTTTTCATAGTGATGTCCCCTTTTAATAAAATATATTTATTATTATTTCTGTTTAATATAAACAATTCCTGCTAGAAATATATACCAGTAATTTAAGAAAAGAAAAGGATAGTTGTACAATAATGTCGAATTTTTAATAATAATTTGAATATATATATTGAATAAAGGTATTTTAATTTTTATGAGATTTGAGGTGACAGCATGGATCAGGATAAAGTATTATTCGTTGACGATGAAGCAAGTGTTTTAAGAGCAATAAAAAGAGCTGTTATGGATGAAAAATTCACGCCATTTTTTGCTAATAGCGGTGAAGAGGCACTGGAAATTATGGAGAAAAATGAAATCAGTGTTATTATTACTGATATGCGGATGCCGAAAATGGACGGACTGGCTTTATTAAAAATTGTAAAGGAAAAATATCCCCGGACAGTGCGTGTTGTTTTATCAGGATATACACAATTATCCCAATTGCTTGTGACCATAAATCAAGGCGAGATTTTTAAGTTTATAACCAAGCCATGGACAACTGATAGTGAACTTTTGCCAGTTATTAAGCAGTCAATTGATTAAATGGGAGCCGCACACTCGTGACATTAGTCGTGAGTTAGGCGACCAAACTAGTCAGTATGTATAGAAATATGCATATAGAGATTGGCAAAGACCAATCCAATACTGCCTGAAATGCTGGAAACTCCTAAAGACAGCATAGCCACAACGCTAAGATGAAACAAGCTCAAACGTGACGGCGACGAAAGTAAAAAAAATATGCTGTATGGTGCAAGGTTAAACCCTAAACACTAAGAAAATGGACAATCAGCAGGAAAGCTCCGAACAGGAGAATCCCCAACGACTATTCCTCTTGAGGGAAGTACAGCCAAGCGGCTGGAAGTGGGCAGACCTTAACGGATAATGCCGAAGGACAAGATATAGTCTGTGCTTTATGGAAACATAAAGGAGTTCATAAGAGAACCGCATAGGAAGCAGCGAGCCCGTGTGAACGACACCTCCCCCATACGACTAAAAAAGAACTTACGACTCTTATATATGTTACTGCAAAGAACTTGCTTTTCTAAAGCCTGCATGTTAAGTTTAAAATAATCAGGCAATAATCTTGTAAAGATAAAAAGAAAAGTGAGCAATCATGGAAAAAGCCTTCAAATTTAGGATATACCCCAACAAAACACAGGAACTACTGCTGCAAAAAACATTTGGCTGCGTAAGATATGTTTTTAATCACTATCTCGACATGCGAATCAAAGCATACAATAATGATAAAACCACACTTACCTATACCAAATGTTCCAGTAATTTAACGCAGTTGAAAAAAGAAAACACCTGGTTAAAAGAACCAGATAAATGTTCCTTACAAAACGCGTTAAAAGACCTCGATACAGCTTACCAGAACTTCTTTAAACATAAAAAAGTTGGCTTTCCTAAATTCAAGACCAAAAAAAACAGGCATAAATCTTACAAAACAAACTTTACCAATAGCAACATTGAATTTCTGGGAACAAAAATAAAACTTCCCAAACTAGGTAAAGTAAAAATAAGAGATAAGCAAGTACCGCAGGGCAGAATCTTAAACGCAGTAATATCACAAACCCCTGATGGTAAATACTTTGTATCCCTATGCTGTACAGAAATAGAAAAACCTGTTTTTAATCGTACTGACAACTATGTCGGTATCGACCTTGGCCTAAAAGAATTTGCAATCACCTCCGATGGCGATAAACATCCCCATCACAAATACCTGAAACAGTCACTACGAAAACTTGCCAAACTGCAAAAAAGCTTGTCCCGAAAAACAAAGGGAAGTATAAACAGAAATAAAGCAAGAATCAAAGTAGCCAGGCTGCAGGCACGTATTGCAAATCAGCGAAAAGATATGCTGCATAAACTATCTCATAAACTTATAGAAAACTACGATGTTATCTGCTTAGAAGACTTACAAATAAATAACATGCTGAAAAACCACAAACTTGCCCGAAGTATTATAGATGCCAGCTGGTCAGAATTTACCCGCCAGCTAAAATATAAAGCTCAGTGGTATGGCAAAGAAATAGTACAAATAGACAAATTCTATCCATCAAGCCAGCTGTGCCATAATTGTGGTTACCAGAACAAAGAAATAAAAGACCTTACTATAAGGAAATGGGAATGTCCTAACTGTAAAGCCCAGCATGACAGAGATATAAATGCCGCCATAAACATTCGCAATGAAGGACTAAGAATATTAAACATAACAGCGTAATAACATATATAAGAACCGTAGGAACTACGGGGATAGCCTGTGGAGATAATATAAGACGTGCTTTTGGCGCAACTATCTATGAAGCAGGAACCCCGCGACTTTAGTCGTGGGAGGTTCAGTATTATGATCTTCAGGTTGAGCGGGATACTTTGAATGAAAAGCTAAAAAGAAAAAATGCGGCATACCAAAATATTTTCAAAACTATAGAAACAAGAAAAGATCAGGAAAAAAAAGAAATGCGGCATTTGTATAAGACTAGTGTACTGCTGTTTTCGGCTTTGCGAAAAAATATCGTAGGACTTGATAAAAAATCAACAGCGCAGGAAATAGAACAAAATAAGCTGCTTCATACAGCAGAGGTCGTATATCTTACATATTTAAGCCAGTTGCCAGCTGTAATAGATATATGTCCCTTAACAAAATTGGTTGATGATATTACTGCCGGCTGTGATAATCGTATTATTATTGATAATAAAATAGAGGAAGATATAGAAACAAAGGGTAATCATAAGTATATTAAGATAATATTTAAAATACTGGTTCATATTTTACAGGGAAAACGTGAAAAACTACGTTGTGTTCTAAGTGGTAGGCAGGAAGAAACTAAAACGGCAGAGCTGTTGTTTAATATTGATATGCAGCAGGAACAGATTTCACAGGAGGATGAAAATCAGCTTAGGGCAGCTTGTGTCCTGCTTAATAGGATAGCTGCTTTTTACGATATGGGAACGGCAGTTGAATATGCCGAAGATAAACTAAAAGGTGTTCGTATCAGCTGGCTGCTGAAAAATTATCATAATGCATAATAGGTTTTTTATTAAAGAAGTATAGCTTTGTAATTTCATAATACCGCCATTCTGCAAAATATAAAAGACTGCTGTAAGAAAACTGCTCTCCATAAGTTAGTTAAACTAATTTATGGAGAGCAGTTAAGCTCAGCAGTTTTTTTATTTTATAATATTATTTTACAAAGATTCAGCTGAATATGCTTATTTCATTTTTATAACCAGCTCTGGTTATATCAGCAGAGTCAGTAATGACAATATTGTCATTATCATATGCATCCCAATTTGTAGGGGCATCAGATACAGTGTAAGTGATATTGGCTTTGCCGTCAGCATTAAGTTTTACAGCAACTGGAGTTTTGCCGATTTTTTCTCCATTTACTGTAAGAGTGCCTTTTGTGTCGATAGTACCAGTAGAAAAGGAAATATATACAGTACGGTTTTTCATTGCAGGAGCTTTTATTGCCAAATCGTATTTCTGTCCTTTTTGGGCACCATTGATAATTTGATTTACCAAAATGCTGTTTTTACTAGTTGAAGGAACTTCAATAGGGCTGCCAATGGATAATAAGTTTTTATTATTATTTTCTTCGATTGATAATTTGGCGGTGGAAATATTCTTTTCATAATTTACTGTTCTGGCTCTTGTGTTATATTTTTCTGAAAAACTATTTGTATTATCGGCTGCTTTCTGCCTGAATAGTATTTCATTTGATTTATATTCTACCGGTGTAATGTTTAAGGCTTTAGATAAATTACTTAATGGCAGATAAATGACATTATGCTTGCTGAGAATTTTTCCTTCTAAATCTATATTAGCCATATCAACTTTTATGCTGTTTCCCTTGTGAGGAATTTCAACTAAATGATTATTGTACATAAACCATGTATGATCCTTTTTTTCGTGTGGCAGTACATTAAGACTTTGGGTTAAGTCTTGTAAAGACATGTAAAGATGACCATTTTCTTTAAAAGGTTTTAGCTGAGTAACTGGTTCTCCGGTAGCGGGATCAAGAAATACCGGCTGGTTAGAATAGCCCGGTGTAAAATCAAACATATTATCAAGAGAACTAGCCATAGTATCAAAGGAACCATTGCCAATACGACCTAAATTCCAGTTATCTTCAACAAATTTTAATACAGATGATTGATCTGCTATAGTATGGATAACAGCATTATGCTTAGCATAAGGTGAAACTACAATCATTGGCATACGAGGTCCATATCCTAAACGATCTTGATAGCCGTTTAAAGGCATATTATCGCCAACATTTTTCCCTTTTCCTTCCATGGCGTCAACATCAGGATCCTGTGAGTGATTCATAATTGGCGGCATTACATGATCATACCAACCATCTGAATCATCATAGGTCACAAAGATAGCAGTGTTTTTCCAAGTAGGTAGGGATTCAAGTTTATTGATGGTTTCTACGAGCCAGCGTTGTTCATCTATGGGATCGGAATAAGAAGGATGACCGTCCTGATAAGCCGGGGCTTTTAAAAATGAATAATTAGGAAGATGCCCAGATTCAGCAGCAGCCCAGAAATCAGTAATATCATATTGATGGTTTGCTCGATCTGTGTGTCCAATCATAGCGACTGATACAGGACGTACGTGTTTAATATTGGAAGTAGCACCATAATATTGAAATGGTTCGTGATGTGGTATGTAATCAATAATTTTTTCACCAGCAATATTTTTATGGATTGCCTTTGGATCATCATAGCCGCCGAAGAAACATCCCCAGGTCAAGCCTTTTCTATTCATCAGGTCACCAATATTTCTGCCGGACATAGATGCTGTACTTCTCTTGGAAGCATAATCATAGTAGGGATCTATATCACCGTATAGTGTACCGTTCTTGGTAACTGCCTTCCGCGGGAAGTTTTTATCATTGGGATTCATTTTTGTAGTACTTAAAGTTGCATTAGCTGTATATACTGTTGCACCATGTGTATTTCCTGATACTACATTAATAGCTCCAGGAGTTGATGGTCCAAGGTTAGCACCAAAATAATTATCATTCATGGAAAAATGCTGTGCCAGATTCCACAGAGCAGTAACTGTATTTCCATCGTAATAATCCATGACTTCCGCATTTCCGTGTCCATCATTTTGGACAAATTTATCCATTAATCCGCCATCAAATGATTTTTGTTCAGATGTATAGCCATGATCAAAATCCTGTGTATGTGCCATACTTCTTGGTAAACGCTGCGGATCGGCCGAGTTGGGATTATGCATCAGCAATGCCGGAGTCAAACCGTTTATAGCTGGTGTACCTGGCGATGCAAAAAATAATGGTTCACCGCTAGTATTTTTGGCAAAGGGATATGTACCAAAATAATGGTCAAAAGATTCATTTTCATCGAAAATAACTACTACATATTTTATAGGTGTATTTGCCTGAAGTGTCTTTGCAGAACTAGCAAAGACCGGAGAAACATTTCCTGCTGAAATTAAAGCTGTGCATGCTGCAATTGTCGATAATGAAACAAGAGTTTTTTTTAATCTTCTTTTTTTCACTAAATTACCCCCTAGGTTTTAAATCCTGTAGATTAATGACCGGCTCATTCCGTTTATTAATAAAGCATCATCGTGCTTTATTAACCAGATACCAGCACAATAGCATGTTAAAACATACTTTCTATAAGTTGCTTAATAAAGCATCTTATATAGTAATACACCTTATGAGCTTAATTAGTTTTAAGATTTTGTTATGTTTTAGTTAAATTAAATTTAATGAAATATTTAAAATTAGCTAACATTTTAAATGACTTTTTATTTTATAATGGGATAAATTAAGGAATAAATTTTTTAGAAAATCATATTTTATTATAAAAGGGGATACTATTATGATGGATTCATATTCGGAAGGATTGTCACGGCGGAATTTTTTACGTATTTCTGTGGGAGCAGCAGCTGGGCTTGCTGTTTTAAATATGCCACACGTTTCTTTTGCTTCAGAAAATAAGGTAACAGTGATGAAATTTGCCGATTGTCCTGCTCTTCCGCAGGATATTGTGAAGAAATCCCAAATGGTCAATGCAGGGTGGAAAAAACTCTTAGAAGCTGCTAATAGTATTAGTGATAAAACTATCGGAAAAAAGATTAAAAATATTTTGTATAATCCGGCGCCTACTTTTATGCAGCAGTATAGTTCCTCTGCTGATATGGAACAGGTATATAACAAGCTTTTGGATAAAGGGCTGGTAAATAGTACTAAAATATCAGCAAAAATGCTTTTCCCCCCGCTCAAAAGTTCACAGCAGGCACCACAGCCATTTATTACAGCACCCGGAAGCGGTTATGACAGCCATCATGCATATCCTGGTGGTTTGGTAATGCATACACTAAATAATGTTACTATACTACAGGGAATATGTAATTCCTACAAACATGTATTTTTTTATGATGTGAATTATGATATAGCAGTTGCCGGTGAATTACTGCATGATATTGGCAAACCTTGGGTATTCCAATGGAAAAATAATGGAGAATCGCTTACAGAGATGACTATTGCTAAAACAGGAGCACATCATATATTCAGTATAGCAGAGTCTATTTATAGAGATTTTCCCTCGGATATTATAGTTGCTCTGGCCTGCGCCCATGAAAATCCCGGAACGGCTGCGGGTGAATCTTTGGTAATAGGATGGATCAAGGCAGCAGCATTAATGGCAGGAAAAGATCCGGTGAAAATAGGACTACTTGATAATGGAGGCAGAACTCTTCCCATGCCGCATAAACAGGAAGGTTTTATAGTACATTTAGGTGACCATGATTATGTTTTGAGTGGACCGGCTTCACAAAAAAGTGTGATTATACTTAAGAAGATAGCTGTTAAAGAATATGGTATAAGGCCTGATAATGCAGTAGAATTTAATAAATTTCGCAATTATATAGGTTCTCAGGTAAGTTTTATGCATATCTATCATACAATGTCTCAAGGGGGAAATCCTTATCAAAATGTCCTAGGACTTGTAAAAAAGATTATTTTATAAATTTTATGCCGGCAAATATCAAGATTTCGTTTATATTTGCCGGGTGTCATATTAGTATATTGTTTAAATAAACGGCGAAAATAATCAACATTAGCATACCCAAGGCGGTCACTGATTTCGTAAGTTTTATATTTCCCTTTGCGCAATAAATACTTAGCATGTTCCATTTTCATTTTTGTTAAATATTCATTAAAATTAACACCGATTTTTTGCTTGAAATATTTACCTGTATAATCACGGCTAAGGGAAAATTCCTGTGCCAAAGTGTCTAAAGTGATATTTTCTTCAATATGGTCAATGATGAAACGACATATTTGAGTAGCAATGCCATCGCCATCGCTTGAAGTTCATATCATTTTACAATACAGTGCGTATTCATAGTCATTGCAATTATATGTTACCGGACGAATACGAAAAATTATATCAGCAGTATCAGGAAAAAGATACATCATTGGCAAGTTAAATTGAGGATATACTTCTCATTTTATTTTGTACTAAATCTTGACATAGGACCAGTTTATATATTGACATTTGTAGATGGAAATTCTATATTATAAGAGTAAGACAAAGGTGTCATAAGGCATCTTTGTCTTTATTTTTTTAATTAATTTAAGAGGTGTTACTTATGGATAGGGATATTATAACAATTGGCGTTGCTACATTTAATGCATTTTGGGGAGAAAAAGAAAAAAATTTAAACCGGATTAAGGGATATATTGAAGCAGGTGCTAAACGTGGCTGTGATTTCATTGTATTCCCTGAAATGGCTTTAACAAGCTATGATGATGAACCTAATAAGGCAAAACAAGATAAAATGCAGAGTAAGTTGGCAGAAACCATACCTGGACCAGCTACTAATGAAGTTGCTGCCTTAACAAAAAAATTAGGTGTTTATGCTGTGTTCGGAATGCCTGAACAAGATCCAGAAAAAACAGATATAATTTATAATTCCTTGGCAATTTTTTCACCACAAGGCTTGGAAGGTTCTTATCGTAAAATGCATTTACCGGATCCAGAACCAAACTGGGCAAGCAGAGGTGAAAAACCTTTCATATTAAAAACACCGTGGGGACCTATTGGATATAATATTTGTTATGATTCATATTGTTTCCCTGAAATGGTTCGTTATTATGCAGCTATGGGATGTAGATTATATGTAAACTGCACAGCATTAGCAAAGTGTCATGGCGGATTAGGTAGTGTGACTTTAGAAGCTAGTGTACTTCGTGAAGGTGTATATATTGCAGTTGCTAATCTTGGTGGACTAGATGTTGACAATTATTTCTGGGGTGGAAGTTGTATTATTGGTCCAAGTCAAAAAACTTGGGAACCTTATTATTATGCGGGGCATAAATTTAAAGATGAAATAGCAGATGAAAGTGAATTTTTTATTGCTACTATAGATTTATCACTAGCGAAAAGAGGCCTTTACCAATATAATTCAAAAGTAAACGGAACTGATTTTCGACCAGATAAATATATTGAAATGTATAAACAAATCTTAGGCAATCCTAATTTTGGTAAAAAAGAATAAAATTATTTTAGATATTAAAAAAACCGGTAGGAAAATCCTATCGGCTATGGGGCTATGAATAAAAGTCTGTAAATAAGGTCTTCTATGATAGTTAATAAAGCATTAATAAATCGTCATTTTGCTAGAACAATGAATATATGAAATATTACAACGAAAAACGGCTGCATCAAAGCCTGAATTATAATACCCCACAGGAAATATATTTCACATCTGGCAGGTGATATTTATAAAATTTAATTTTCAAAAACCTAACTTATTTTTATAAAAAATCTGTCTTGACAAAGGGGTTCACTTTACATATTCACATCCATAGACAGGTGCAATTTTAAATTCTTGCAAATCCTCATTTGCTAAAATCCCCCAATTGCTATCATTCCGATCAAAATTTCCTAGCAATGCATCAACAATATACATATCCCAATAAAATTCATTTAACATGACAGAATTAATCATTTTCTGTTCTTTAATTGCATTCAATGTGCTTAACAATGATTTATTTTTTCTCGAAGCAGTTATGCATGTATTTTTTATTTTAAAAAATTCTTGTAACCTATATCTATTAATATTGAAATCTTCACACGCAACTGCTGAATATATTTTATTATTACATTCATATTCACCTAAAATAGTAGTTTGTGCCTCAATCCCAAGTAATTTGAAAATATGACAACCAATATATTCATTAACAGCCGAACTAGCTATATCTGTATCTTTTAATATTTTAACCATATAGGGCTTATTACTGTCATCATTCATACAAATTTTATACCCAGTTCTCCCACCATAAAAGCGATAATTATTAATTTGCCAATCATTAAATCTCACCATTTTATTTCTCCTATTTTTTATAAGCTAAATATATTACTACTAGGCAATATATTATTTTCGTTATTATCCTTTTTATCTCCCGCTCAAATACAATATTTTCTAGAATTGTTTAATTATATTCCTGACTACTCTCAGAATTTTTATGCGCTAAAAGGTAAATTAAAAAGCCCCCAGCAAGTGCTGAGAGCCCTAATATTATCAGTTATACGTTATGCTCTGTAGTTGTTTCTGTGACATATGGCATAGACTTTGAAGTATCTTCTTTACATTCCTTCTATTTTACTCATAATAATCATTACTTTATTAAAAACTTCCCCCAAATTATAGCAGGACCTATTTTTCTAAGTTATGTTTTCTTATATACTGACATAATAGCTTTAATATTTAGCATATGTTATAATAATCCGCATGGGATAGTTGATGTTTCGGTTTTTCCTCTTCGGAGGAGGTGGTGCTGTGAGTACATTTCAAGTCTTATCTTTAATGATAAGCTTTGGCTTACTTATAGTAGCCATTATTTCATGCACTAAAATGAAATAAACCGACTCACGTTAGTAAGCCGGCTTTCTTTCAAACACGTTAGTATACGAGGAAAGCCGAGCCACTACGCATCAACTATCCTTTTATGTATCTAATTATAACATAGATTACTTAAAAATCAATTACCTCTAGTGTTCTATTAAGTATTGCTAAAGTTCTTCAACTATAAATAATTGAAGAATTTTGGTAGTTTTTATAATATCATCCTATGCTAATATATAATTATCATAAAAGGAGTGATATAAATGAACCTACTATCAGTAAAAGATGTAAATAAACAATTTTTTGATGATAAATATTCTAGCTCTGCAATATTAAATCTAGCTTGGCGTGGAATTTTGCCTTCTATGAAAATTGGACGCCGAGTATGGTTTGATCAAAATGAATTGGAAAAATATATAAATTCTTTAAAATCAACCACTACTACTATACCACCTACTAATATTTCAACAAACCTCGCAGACAATACCTCTTCTATAGGTCCTGATATTATTTTTCAAACTGCTCAAGTTCAACATAAAAATGATAAAACATCTAAAGAATGTGAAAATGTCAATTTGGCCGTGACAGTACTTGATTGCTAATAATTTCTAGGAACTTCTTTATAGTTTTGATAAACCTTCAAGCTGATATAATATAAAAATCAGTTTGAAGGTTTTATTTATTATATAAATCAATTTCCATTGCGGTTCTTATTTAGCTATATTACCAACTATATCCATGCAGATTTTGTGCAGGTTTACTCCTCTCAAAATGGTACTTAATTCTCCACATATTTTTATTACTTATTTAAACTTATCATATTTCATAGTTTAATTCGTTTCTTCTAGCTTATTTGGGGTCTTATAATTCGAGAAGTGTGCAATTTTTCGTGATTATGTATTTTCCAACATTAATCCATGAAGTTTACACAGAATTGATTACACGCTCACTTTTGCAGATATTATATTCTTTTGTAACTTATTTATTAACCAAGAGATATGTGTAATATTTCATAAATTGTACCTAAATCATGAAGTTGATAAGGTGTTTCTTTAAAAAAATATATTTTACTAAAACCCCATTTATCTGGATTATAGATACAAGTTTCTCCAAGAATTTCATAGTTAGTTTTTAAATCTGATTGTCGTTCTTTAAAAGTAGTTAAACTTGCGCTTTCATGTATTGTTCCTGTTATTTCAAGAACGTGTGTACTGTCAGTGAAATTTGACTTTATCTTGGTGTATAATGGAATCCCAATATTAATCTGTTGCCAACCAAAAGAATTAATAATATTATCATAATACCCGTCAAAGAGAAATTTATTCATGCCAATATTAGTATTCCAAATATAAAATGGAGAATATGAATTATATAAATTTTTATTTTTATTTTTTTCAGTAATTAGATACGCTTTAAATTGTAAATCTAAAAATTCATCTGTCTTAAAACCATTATCCTTTACCCTTTTTCTAATGATGTTCATGTCGTAATCCATAGGCAGTGTGACTTTATATTGCATACCAATCATAATTATTCCTCATTTCTATTTTATAAGTTTAATTTACTCCTAAGTTAGAATTAAGTAAAATAACTATAAATTATTCTAGATATCATTTATAATGATACCTAGGAGGGATAAGCAATGGAGATAAATGATTTAGCTATATTCATTAAAACAGCAGAATTAGGATCTATTTCAAAGGCAGCTGAACAACTGGGGTATGTTCAGCCCAATATAACTAGTCGATTAAAAATATTAGAAAGTGAATTAAATAAGCCGCTTTTTAAAAGAACTAATAAAGGCGTAATCTTACTCCCAGATGGAGAGATATTATTTGACTATGCAGCAAAGATAATCAATTTAGTAGATGAAGCAAAGAGAAAAATATCCAATTGTAATCCTTTATTAAAAATAGGTGCTACACAAACCATTACAAAAAATTATCTCTCTAATCTGCTAATAAATGATGAACTTAAGTTTTCTTTGTATACTCGTTCTAGCAAAGAACTGTTATTTCTCATAAAGACATCTAAAATTGACGTCGTGTTAATAAATAAAGAATGGCAAAACAGTAAAATAGAGTTATTGCAATCTTTTCATGAGAAGATCGGATGCTTAGGTTCAAAAAAAATGTTATTAAATGATTTTAAAAATGTATCCGTCTTAGTAAATAGAGATAAAGAGTGCCCTTATAGGAAAGCTACGTTCAATTTTCTTGACAAAGTAAAAAACAACTGGAACGTTATTGAAATAGACTCTCTTGATTTAATCCTATCCATGCTTGAATCTGGAAAAGGAATTGCTATTCTACCTCAAAAAATGTGTACTGATAAAATTATAGAGTATCATATAAAAGGACTAACACTGGAAGACGTGAAAATCCACTTGTATAAAAATAAATACAATAATAAAGTGTTTAATATAGATTTTAGAGAATTTTTCGTAAGCAAACAACCAAATAATGTACAGCAAAAATGCCGCTAATCCTGTATTGTAATTACAAGGATTAGCGGCATTTATATAGGTTTAAGATTACTAGATGCAGCTGTTTTTTATTTCGTCCCTCCATGGCAGATAATTTTCTATCAGCTCAGGATTCTGAATAATTGGCTGGTTAGGCATGTTTTTAAATATATATTCAAGATATATAAGCATCTATTTTATTTGCTTTACAGGTTTCTATTATGCTGTATACCGTGGCGCTTGCTTTGGCTCCTTTGGGCGAACCGGAAAACAGCCAGTTTTTTCGACCTATGGTAAATGGACATATGCTGTTTGCTGCTAGGTTATTAGATATGTCACAATGACCATCTTCTAAGTAGGTCTACAATTTTTGCTGGTTATTAAGAGCATAATTTATTGCTTTTCCTAGTTTGGATTTTGGCAATATTTTATCTTTGTTTATTTTTAGATATGACCAATAATAGGCCTCCAGAAGCGATTTTTCTTGCTGGAGACGTTCTTTTTGCCTGTTTTGTATGTATGATGGACATAAAGATGTTTTGGCATGTATGTTGGTGAAAATGAAAGTGCAAAGTATTGGCTGTCCATAATGAACGGGTTAAAAAGCCGTGGAGTAGAAGATGTTCTAATAGCTTGTGTTGACGGTCTTAGCGACTTCCCACAAGCTATTGAAGCAGTATACCCATAAACCGAAATACAGCAGTGTATAATTCATCAGATTATGTATCGTATAAAGATATAAAATCCCTGATGGCAGATTTAAAGCTCGTATATGCTGCACCAACAGAGAAAACAGCATTAGCTGAACTTGATCATTTTAAAGAAGTATAGGATAGTAAATATCCTAAAATTTATAAATCCTGGCATGAAAAACAGGCTGTTTTAGCAACATATTTTAAATATCCACTCGCTGTCAGACGGCTTATTTATCCCACAAATACCATAGAAGGATTTAATCGGCAGCTTAGGAAAGTCATTAAATCCAAGACAAGCATCACTTTTATAAGCAATGCCATTCAAATATAGTACTATTAAATTTATATCAGCTTTTAGCATTTACACAAAACTTAAAGAACTCTCTAATAATCATTAAAATTTACTTTTATTATAAACCTTAGTTATTTTATACGCAAATAACTAAATACAAGAATTGCTCAACATTTCATATAACTTTTCCTTTTATCGATTTACATCGCAAAAATAGCTATCATAACAAAAAACGTATCATATAATAGGAAAATACAAATTACTAAAAAAAATTAATCTTGAAATACATCAACTAGATAATATATTATTTTTCCAGTATCCTATTTGTTTTCCCACCAAATAATATTATCAAACCATATGTCTCAATATCCCCATTATTCTCAAAGAAGCACCTCCATGCTAACTGTGAGTAACGGCCTAATTCCCAAATCACTATAAATAACACTATTTTATAGTTTATATATTCCACTGTTCTCATTATATTGCCCCAAATTTTTCCCAAGCGTCCTAAAAAAGCCAAAAAAAACTTCCAGCAAAACGCTGGAAGCCTTGATTTTACTATGGTGCGCCAAGCAGGAGTCGAACCTGCGACACACGGCTTAGAAGTTTTTCGGATATAGATCAACTATAAATATAATATCTTATACATGTTAATTATATTTATAAAATGTACATTTTATCCCAAATTTTTTATTAAATCCAAATAATTATTTTTATTATTGGTTTACATATTGGTTTACCACAAACAAATAAACTATTTCATACCTTATTTAGCTTTTTTATTTTGAAGTATATTTTAATAATTGTGCAATCATTTTATTAATCTTAGTATCATCAAATATTTCACCATTATACACATCATCACAACATTTGCAGATTGCATGATAAACCTCGTCTGGAACACTATCCCTATATTGTAAAAGTCTTTGTTGAATATTTTCTTTATATTGTCCTAATAAAAATTCCCTATATTCTTTATCCGATTCATTATCTAATTTAATTGCAACTTTAGAATATTCCCAGAGAAATTCTAAAATATTTATCATAGCTGAATAGTCTTGTTGTTTATTATTTACAATTATATAATTATTATTAAACGCTGCTAAAATTTCTTTTGATAATTGTATTGGAATTGGAAAACTTGTTTTTTCAAGCAAGCTATCATTATTAGAATTAATTACTTCTTTTAATGATTTCAAAAAAACTTTTGATATCCTAAATCCATTTGGCTGAACTATATTTTCTGAATCTATAATGCCAACAATCAAAAAGTCCATTTTTGTATCTATGAACCCTATACACCCACATAAAAATTTCATAAGTTGCTCTACATTTGAGAAATCTAAATTTTTGCATAAAATTGGATAGTTAAAAAAAATATCTTTATAAAATCCATATTTACAATCTATTACTTCAATATTTGGATTTGATTCTCTTAACTCTATGCATGCCTTAATAAATCTTGTTTTATTCTCTTTGTATTTTTCTTTGCACCAGGGTTTTATCTGATATTTACTAAAATATTGATTTGGTTCATGTTCTATAGAATATTCACATACATCCATCATAGTAGCAATAATTTTTTTTTCAGTCTCACATAGTCTTTTATGATTTTCAGCTTGTCCCTTATCTATCACTCTCTCAAAAAAATCTTGAATAATTGGCAATTCCTGATTCATTGATAGAATGTTAATCTGACACAATTGCGATATCTTTTGATTATTATTAATTAGCTCCATAACTTGATTTACAAATGCCTTGAATGAGGGAAAATATTTGTTCTGAATTTTTTCATATTCTTCACTATATTCGGCTCTATCCTTAAATGGCCTATCCTGTTTTGGCATTCTATTTTGTTGTGATAATTTTTTTTGAAGTTCTAATGCTTTATTAAAACATTGTTGTTTAAGACTTTTTGAAGTTTTTCCTCTTAATACTGTATATATTAAATCTCGAATCTTTTCTAAACATAATACTATATCCATCCTGATATTTAACCAAAATTCTTGCCAATCATTTATCGAATCAAATTCATAATTGCTTAAAAGTGTTTTATTCCACAATTTTGCAAATTCTTTATGAAAAGGAAGAATAACATTTCTAATAGGCATTTCTTTATGAGCATCATCTGGCATATCATATAAAAATGAGTATATATCTAATTTAGGCCTATATGCATCTGTATTATATACTTCAAAAATTGGCAGTATTTTACAAATAACTTCTATTCTTGATACACTTTTTTCATTTGCCTTATTTATATCGTTTATTTCTAAAAAATATTTTATATAAATATTTTTTTTATCCTGATAACTTATTTCTAACGAATTTGTTTTTCTTTTTAAATATTGTATTATTTTTACTATATTTTTATCCACATAATCAATATATTTACTTTTATTTCCACAAAAGCATGTATACATTAGCAATGCTAATGATTCTAGAGAATAACTTGCACTATGAGCCCAAATTACATCTAAATCAATTTTTGATGTTAAATCAAATTCAGATGAAATATTTATTAACCAATATAAAATTTGTACATAGTTATCTATATCCTCTATAGTTTGAGGCAACCTTTTATTGTTTAATTCTCCAAACATTGCATTACTTAATAAATAAATGTCGCTGTTTTTTAATTCTGCTTTCTTCATAGAATCTCTCACAGTGCATAGATATTGTAACTTCTTATTATTTGGTTCTAGCTTTAATAACTCATCCAACGTTTGTACCTTAATATCAAACTCATCAAATTTTGCAAATGGATTCACTTCATAAATAATTAATCCTAATCCACCATGTTCATTAATATCATCAAAATTTTTTTTATTTTCATTATAATATTCCATTACACTATATGAAAACACACCTTGTAACATAGATATATAATACGAAAAATTATTCCAATCAAATTTTTTCATTAAAACATCTGAATAAAAGCCCAATTTATTATTAATATATTTTGGTAAATATGAATATAATATAGGAATATATTCTTCATTTGCCAGCAAAGCTACTTTCAGTGCTGTTTTCTCAATCCCAGCATATTCATGCAATATTTCTAGCATATGCTGAGATCTAACGGGATGTAGTCCTTCAAGTTGTGCTCCTTCTTGATTAATTCTAATAAGGAATTCATTTTCCATACTTTTCAATATTTCGCCAACATCTCTATCTGTTAACTTTTCTGCTTCTATGTATATTTTATCCAACGATAAACTTATTCCACAAACATCCGCTAATGCTATTTTTCTAAGTATATCACACTTAACTTTTCCTGTATTAGTAATACTTACTGCTTTTATCTGCTCTTTTATTCGTTCCGATATCATAATTCCGTGCGTCAATAAATATACATATTCTATCAATAGTTGCCGTTCTGATACCTTGTACCAGGAATTTTTCCAATCTATAATTGATGGATGTAATTTATTTGCTTCTTTTAAATTTTCGTATATTTCTTTGGCTTCATTTTCACATAAGTTTATGTTTATAACATTCAAAGAATGTATTTTACTTAGATCTCCTGCATAATCATACCAATCATTTTCTCTTGAAGTAATTAATATCTTATAATGATAGATAGCTTCTTCTTGCAATCTTTGTGCTAGCAAAGACCATTCTTTTACATATCCATTTAAATCATCAATAAAAATTAATAATTTTTCACCTACAATTATTCTTGACTTAAAATATTGAATAATATGATCGAGTTCCTTTGCCTCATTGCACCATTCCATTTTATATACAACATATTCATTTTTTAATGTACATGCGGTTTGTAAACCTAATGTTGTCTTTCCTTGACCACTAGATGCCTTTATAACAGTTATTGTATTATTCATAATTGAATCTACTACTTTTTTTTCCAATTCTAGACGTTTAACTGGTATTTCTGATGTTATATCTTGTATAGTAGGCTTTTTACCTTCATAATATCCTGAATGAGAATTATCATCTTCTTCCGATGTCTTAAACATCAATCGCTTGATCCACTTATGTGCTGGATTTCGAATTCCTTTTGCAACATCATCTTTAACATTACAAATAAGTTTGTCTATTTCATTCTTACAAATATTTTTCCTTTTCTCCATTGAATGCCACACAAACGCTTCAATTGCATTAACAAAAAGTATAATATTGTCTGTTGTAATTTCATAACGTTGAATGATTTCTTTTATTATTAGTTCAGATAATTCTTCTTTTTTTATATTTTTAAATAATAAGCTCTCCATGAATTTTTCAAATATATATTTTTCCCAATTCCAGTTAGGATTTGCTTCTTTTATTTCATTAATAATTTTTTCCCAATACTCTTTTGATTTTTTATTTTTATATAAATCATTATTTATTAAGTTACTAAAATGGCCTTTTGCAACTGGAAAATCATAAACTAATTGGAACATCCTTGTATTATCAATTAAATATGCTTCAAGATAATTTTTTAATACATCACGTAAAAAACTTGCATCTTGTTTATCCTTTGAATATTTAAGTTGAATATGTACAATTTTATTTTGCTCTATTTTATCAATATCTTCAATTCCTTCAAGTTTAAATTGTATCTTAGCATCAATATTAGATATTAATAAATAACATGTATATAGTGATTGAAATGAAAAACCACGCAAAGCAATCTGTCCTCCATCTCGTGTTTGTTCTAATTCCTGAATTGAATTTTTAGACGGTTTAGTATTTATTTTTCGTTCCTTATTTTTTTTCATTACAATTTCTCCTCGTATAATAAGTTTTGTAAGCAGATATCCGCCAGTTTACAAAGCTTATTTTTTTATTTTATGTTATAAAGGTTATCCTGATGCTACAATAATTTTAGTGATTTGTAGCAAAGGTTACGTCTTTTTTCTCCTTCAGCACTTAGGTGACTGCTTAAAAAGCTTGACGCCTGCCTTATTCGTCAAATACCGCTTACACAGATGTTTCATCCCTGGGCGAGAGTTTACCAGCAAATTTCAGCTCTCACAGGTGAATGCTAATTTGCGAGGGTGCGGTCAGCGTTTAAGATCAGGATATTCCTTTTCTACCTATCCATTTTTAGCCGGAAAGGTGGTGATTTTTATGAAGAAGGCGGATCTTCTTTCTACTTTGTTTGTTGGGATTGATATTAGTTCCCGTGAGAATGTTGTTGTTTTATTAGAATTTGAATCTAAAAAACCTTTACTTTCTTTTGCTGTTTCTAATAATTATCCCGGCGCCGCTATTTTGGCCCAAAAGCTTGCTGAATTTCTCAGTTCTCATCATGAACTATCTAGCATTATAATAGCCTTAGAATCTACATCTTTCTATGGCATTCATATTGCTAACTATCTGTCATCTTGCCAGCTTTTGATGCCTTTTAATACAGCCGTTTATTGTGTAAATCCTAAAATGATTGCCAATTACAAGAAATCTTTTATTGACCTTGGCAAAAATGATTATATTGATGCTTTTGTCAT
The DNA here is from genome assembly GCF_015732155.1 of Pectinatus sottacetonis. NCBI lineage: Bacteria > Bacillati > Bacillota > Negativicutes > Selenomonadales > Selenomonadaceae > Pectinatus > Pectinatus sottacetonis. The sequence goes on along the minus strand of NZ_WIQK01000001.1, from coordinate 178,718 downwards.
TGCTGATTTTGCTCGTGTTGGCAGAATTACTATTAAGCCATGGCGTGGCAGTCAATTTCTTGCCCTTCAACGTTTAACACGTCATCGCCTTCATTTAGCAAAAGCTCTTACTAGAGAAAAAACTTATATGCTTTCTAACATTTTCCTCAAATTTAGTGAATTTTCTATGCTTGAAGAAGAACAACAGCCCTTTTCTGATAACTTTGGTGCAACGGCAACTTCGGTGCTTACCGATTTTCTCTCTACTGAAGAGATTATTAACATGCCGATAGATGCACTTATAAGTTATGTATGTGAAAAAGGACATAATCGTTTTTCTAATCCAGAAAATACAGCTAAACTTTTAAAACAAGCTGCCCGTAATTCTTATCGGCTGGATAAATGTTTATATGAACCTTTAACAATTGCCATTGCTTCTTCTTTCAATCTTATTACTACCTACACTAAAGAAATGAAAGCTGTAAATGCTGCAATTGAAAAAACTCTTAAAGGGCTTAATCCCAATGCCTACCAATCTCTTTTATCTATTCCGGGAATTGGTCCCGTTATGTCTGCAGGTATCCTTGCTGAAATTGGCTGTATTGATGCCTTTAAATCTCAAGATGCCCTTGCCAAATATGCAGGTCTTGTCTGGCGAGAAAACCAGTCTGGACAATTTAAAGCCGATGATACAACTCTTTCTAAGGCAGGTAATGCATATTTAATATACTACCTTATTGAAGCAGTTAGTCATATAAAAAAGCATTGCAATGAATTTGCTGTATATTACCAAAAGAAATTCGATGAAGTAAAACTTCATCAACATAAACGCGCACTCGTACTCACAGCCCGTAAATTTGTTCGGTTGATTTTTGGATTGCTGGCCAAAAATCAACTCTACTCTTCTTCCAGAGTAGACCAAATTTAATATCTCAATTAACCTCTTTTTGAAAAAATTCAAAAAGGTTTGTTGAATGCACTCTTTTTTACTGAATTGCTTACAATATTTTATTTTTATGGGCTTGACATATTACCAGATTGCTTCTATTTTACCTATAATATTATTATATCCTTTGGGAATTTTTATAAAGCCCCCTACTGAGACATTTTTAATAATTTGTCCTTGGTACACCAAGATATGGCTATTTCTATTTTCAAATACACGTATCAAAATTCTTTGCCCGCTTACTTTTATAACCTTTCCAATCTTATAAAAATCGTTCAACATATTTTTACCTCTATGAGTGTATACTACTCAAAATTTCATTAAATTTCTTTATTGTCAACTGATTATCTTTTATATATACATAAGAAATATTATTATTTTTTAATTCACCAAAGAGTTTTTGGTATTCAGAAATTTGCTGCTTCTCATAGCAAAATATAATTAATTTTAATGAAGGATTAACCAAAGATCTTTTTGTTAAATCAAGGATATGTTCATCCTTAAAAGAAAATCCAAACGTAACGAGTAAACTATTTTCTTTTTCTAGCTCATTTGTATACATTCTAAGTAATTCATAATAGTTCTTATTCAACAAAGTGCTACTAAATTTTTCTTTTGTTGGATTTACAATTAAAATATTATTTGCATAATCATCAAGCATGTCTACATACCTACTCACATCATTTACCATAGGTAATAAAACAGATCCCGCTATTATAGAATCCACTTTATTTACTGCATTATCTGCAGTAACACCACTGAACAATGTCTTTAATTTTTGCACAATTATATCATCAAATAACGCATTATACTTTTCTTCAAATTTATTAAGTCCATTTTTATAATCCTGATATTCTACAGATTCATTTGCACTATTTCTTTTCCACGTGACAGATCCATGAATTTTCATTAAATTTACCGAGGGAATTTCTGCTTTCCTATTTGAAAACAATGCCTCTCGAAAGTATATTTTAGAAAAATTATCCGTAGAAAATAGTGGATTTATTCTACCTTCAAAACCATCATTGCAAATACATAAAGAATAATCAAAAGCAATTTCATTAATGGGATCATAATTGGTTGTAAATATATTACACTGTCTATTAAGTACAGGATTACCTTTTTCAGATAAAATTGTATGTATATTATTTGCAAATATAACGAACTCATTAATATCTTTTTTAGATAATATCTTTTTAGTTATTGGATATACACATTCTTGAAAAAATGCCCAAAACATATATGCCTTTAAAATCTTATACTTGTTCTTATTTTCATCGCCAGCTGCTACATAACTTCTAATTCCCTCTAAAATATACTCATAATTCCCAAGCATACCAAGTACACTATGAGAAAATCCTGCTCCGAGCAAAAAATTTATATGACAACCAGAAAATAAATCTTTAAATTTTTCTACAACATTAGATTTATCAGAATTTGTGAACTCATATATACTTTCCATGTATCTTCTCCCTAACTTATATATGTTATATTTAAAATACAATTTATTTCTTTCTCTTTAATATTTTCAAACATTATTACGAAATTTTTCCCATTCAACTCGATTTGAAACCATAAAGTATAATATATTACTTAAAGTTTCATCTAAATTCGCACAAATATTTCCGTATATCCAATTTTCTATACTGTATTCAAATTCATCATACCAAACTTCCTGCATAAATTCTTCTTTATATTGTTTTAATAATATAGTAACTGCTTTATAATCACCATGCGCTATCTTGTTTCTCAACCTTCTCATAATTTCAGTAAAATAATTTTTTTTAGTTCTCTCTATTGTATGCGGTAAAAAAAAGGGCAATTTTCTTTCTAGTTCTCCATGTGTTTTTCCCTTATTATTCGATTTTATTATAAGCATTTCTATTAATGACATTACTTTGAAAATATGATATGCGCTCCACTGTTCTAAGTCTGAAATAACATTTGTTATGTAATCAAATAACCAAAACTTTTGGGTTGATACCAAAAATTCATCAATCATTTTCCCCATTTGCTTTAATGTTTTTATACTACTATCATTATACTGATTTATAGAAAACGAGCCCTTTAACATGTACCATTTTAACTTACTCAGTATTTGTCTTCTACAATTATATTCCCTAGAATCATATATTATATCAGGCATATATTTTTTTCTCATTACATTCGATAAAAAAGTACTAGAAGATAGAATCTGACATAAAATAATAAATTTTTTTGCATATTGTATTTCACATGTAGGACTACCCATATATGAGTTTTTCAATTTCAACATTGAATTATTAAAATTTAATACATCAATTTCTACTAAATGCTCTGCTATTATTTGTTTATTGTATTTTCCAAATTCCCCCCAATGAAATTTTTTTATCATACTGTCTAAATCATTCCAACCATCATTTTTTTCAATATCATTTTTTTTATTTTTTAAACCATCTATTTTATATTTATTTATAATGATCTCTTCTTCAAACATCTCTAGCACTTCTTCAATCCCATCTGAATCAAGATTACAAATTCCTACCCCCAACTTCTTTGAAATAATTGTAGAATCTAATTTTTTGTAAATATCAATCAATATCATATTTAATCCTTTTTATCACTATTTAATCATCTGAATTATTATTTCATTTAACATAAGTTTGTTATTTAAAAAAATTTACTTTATTAATATCAAAACACTCTTTATTACATCATATTCAGACTTACTGCATAATTATATGCCCAGCTTTACGGCCGGGCTTTTATCTAAGGAAGAATAAAATGTTTGAAATACTTGAATGGCTAACAAAATACAAAAAAGATATAATCTATATCGTGATTATCCTCATAATTCTTCTTATAGGCTTTTTTCTGTACAAGACAACCCATAAGGCACAAACCATAACAATCGAATCACAATCGCAGGCAGAAACGCCAGCAGGAATAGAATTAGCCGCTAAAAATGCTCAAATAAAAATGCAACAAGAACAGATTACCGAATCAGCTAAACAGATTGCTGAATTAAAAAATAAACCGCCTGAAAAAGTTATTCAGACGGTTGTGAAAGAAGTCCCTACAGTTGTAAAAGAACAGCAAGAAAAATCCGGCGCTGACTTTGCAATTGTTACAGACAAAGACAATCCTGATCAAGAATATAATTTCAGCAACGCGGATCCAAACGAAGCTGTTAATCTCAATCAGTATAATGTCTTTGCCTATAAAAAAGTATTGCACACTGTATCATATGCTCCTAACTCATTAAAAGATTGGGAGCCTAAACAAATTGGCGCATCTGTAGCCAAGAAAATAACCAAGTATAATGGCTCACTTGTCAAGACAGAAATCTAAAGATTTTATAATGAACCTTAAGCCGTGGCATAGTCTATCAGCATTGCTGGATAGTACAGCGTAGCTGGCACCTGATAATCAATTGCTGAATGATGCCGTTTAAAATTGTAGGTATAGATATACTTCTTAATTGCTTGACGCGCCTCTTTTAGGTTGGCATATTGGGTCAGATAAGCTTCTTCATACTTGAAACTTCGAAACCAACGTTCAATCATAATATTGTCAGCCCATCGTCTCTTCCCATCCATGCTTTGACGGATATTATTCCCCTTGAGAAATTCAATATATTCATTGCTGGTGAATTGACACCCCTGATCTGAATTTAAAATTAGTGGCTTGGCAACTCTAAAAGCTTTTCCAAGTGCATGAATGACCATTCTTGTATCCAATGTATCATCTACTTTCCAGCCAACAATACATCGGCTATACCAATCGATGACAGCAGTCAAATAAAGGAATCCTCGCTTGATGGGAATATAGGTGATGTCTATTGACCAGGCTTGATTTGGCCGAGATATTACGGCATTACGCATTAAGTAAGGACATACCTTTGCCTGCTGCATGCGCTTTGAAAGATTCATCTTCGGATATATCGCGTCAATTCCCATTTCCGTCATATATCGGCGTGCTTTCCTGCGCCCTACTAAATAACCGAGGTTTTTAAGTTGAGATGATATTTGACGTGCGCCCCAAGCGGGATTATCCGTATGAATACGGTCTATAATGGCCTTACATGCAAGCTCTTCTTCTGAAACTGGCGTTCCTTTGTAATAAATGCTAGTACGATTTACTTCAAGTAATTCAGCGCCTTTTTGAGCTGGAAGTTCCTTAGTCGTCAAAAGGTTTCGGACTAAATTTACTTTCGTAGTCAGGTCCAAGGAGTTCTGTAGATTTTTTTTTCAACCAGTCCACCTGCATGGTGAGCTGGCCAACCTTTTTCGCATATTCTTCTTTCTCTTTGCGTTCCTCATCAAGCTTTTCTCTGATATTCTCCTCACGGGAATCATCGAATACAACAGAGGCTTTATCAAGAAATTCCTTTTTCCAGTTTCGCAAAAGATTTGGCTGTATGCTATTTTCGGTAGCTACCGAGTTGAGATCTTTCTCACCCTTGAGCAGTTCAAGAACAAGATCCGATTTGAATTTTGCTGTGAAATTTCTTCTTTTCCGAGACATAAATGAACCTTCTTTCGAGTGTTATCTACAGTATATCAGGTTCATTATAAACGTGTTCAGAAAATGTCTTAATTTATGAGACCATTATAAAGGATGGTAAATACCTTGGGGCGGGAATAGATTACAACTTTGATGATGATCGAGCAATAGTAAAAATGGAATATACTTGGTAAAATATTTGCAATAATAAAAGTCGGCACTGTAAAGTACCGGCTTTTACACTCTCTATATTAACAAACCAATTAATATTATAAATACAATTCTGCCATTGCAAATATATCCCATAATCTATAAGAACAATCCATTAGTGACTGTTTCACAGTTGTATACTTAATTGTTTTTAAATTAGTTATTTCACTATTTCTAAAAACTGCTTGATTATTATTTAAATAATTACAAAAATATGCAGCATACGAAATTTTGCCATTTACTGTACAAGTCATAAATTGACGATGATAGTCAGGCATAAGAATATCTATATAACCATCAATTTTAGGTGCAAATAGCGTTGTTAATATAGAAACAAATAAATCACTCGTTTTACGTCCAGTTTGTTTAATACCATTTTCTGCTCTACTTCTAATAACAGGCGATAACATATATATATCTTTGATAGTACCATTACCCTTATCTTTTAATGCCTTTAATCCTTGTATATTATTAAATCCTTCTGTATTTTTTTTCCAATAATCTAATTTTTCATCATATTGTTTTAATGTAATAAAAGTCTCTTTTTCAAATTCATATAATATAATTATAAATAATGTTAGTAATTTAAAAAAAAGAAGATTTTGATTAGGAATCAATAAAGGTTTTCCTATATTTAAACCTCTATAATATTCAAGTAATAAATATTTATTAAAAATTTTTTTTACATGCCTTGGATTCGTAAAGTGCATTGCATAAATAAAATTCTTTATTTCTTTTATATCTGTATCAAATCCTATAAACGAATCAATCATTTTATCAAGTTCAACTATCGGCATGTCAAATGATATATCAAATAGTTTTTCAAGATATTCTTCTGATTTTATCACATCATTATATTTACATTGCAGTGCTTTATTTACTGCTGTTTTATCAACAGCACAAACAAAAATAGTACGTTTTCCTAATGCAAAAAATAATTTTATTGCAGATAACAGGTTCAATATATTTTCCGGTTCGCATCTATCTAAATCATCTATAAATACAACTAAATACTCGTTTTCTTTTAAAATATCACTTTCCAATTCACGGTACTTAATTTTAAAATCATCTATTTTATCAGCAAAACTGCCTTTTTCAAGATAGTCATTTACACTCATTCTAACCTTTTCTAGCGAAATACGACCTACATGTGGAACATTTATTGTTGTAGCATCAACAAGACCACTCATTATAGCTTTAGCCGATTCCCATGTTTCTTTTTTTATTTTTTCACATGTAGACTTATTTTTATCAAATATAGTTTCAAATAATGTCATAGGCAAATTATCGTCATTTTCCATTTGCCATGTATCAAAAAATACTGTTTTAAATGTATCATCATCTAATTGTTTTTTTATATATTTCAATAAGGACGTTTTCCCACTGCCCCATTCTCCATATAATGCAATTATTTTCATATCAAGCGGATCGTGTTTTACTATTATATTTAAAAAATCTTTTATTAAATCACCTTTATCATGTGTACCTAATTCATCATTTTCATCTGTTAAATCTTTTGGTTGATTATTTTTTATTTTTTCTAATAAATATTCATCATCTATACATCCCATAGTCATATTCTCCTAATATATTACAAAAACACTAATCAATTTAATAAATTTTCTCTTAATTTGATTATTATAATGTCAAACTCTGCTACTAACAGAGCAAGATCTTTTTTATCGACATTCTGTCCGTTGCTATAGAAAGAAACAATAAATTTAAGCTTGTCAAAATAATCCTCTATCTCAGTAGATAAATTTTCATCTAAATATAATCCTGCTTCTCTAAAAGCCTTCTGTGCCTCATTAAATGCATTAATAACTTCAATATTTTCTTTCTGTATCTCTTCATTTGAAGGTAAATTCACTTCTATATTTTTCCGATGATGAATTTTAGCAATAGCTTCACATAAACGTTCATATAACACTATACATTTTTCATGTTTTTTGGTTGCAAATAAACTAAAATCCGTTAATTGTTTTTGATGTTGATATTTCACTGTTTCTGTTAATGAAGCAAGTTCCTGTTTATAGTGTTCAAGATTTTTAGCTAAATTTGTTTTTTGTTCTTCTAATTTACTATTAAATTTATATTGTTCGTGAAATTTATAAAAACCAATAAAACATAGAATAATGGGTAAATATTTCACTATAATATCTAATATAGCATATATATGCTCCATCTTAAATCAACTCCTAATATGGATTAACCTATAAAATAAAACCGTTGGATTATCTCCAACGGTTCATCAGCAATCAGTCATATATTGAAATTCTATCTGCACCACAAATGCACCATTTATACACGGTTTTTCCTGCACCAGCGGCTAGAACTATTGTTATTAGTGGTGCGCCAAGCAGGATTCGAACCTGCGACACACGGCTTAGAAGGCCGTTGCTCTATCCAACTGAGCTATTGGCGCATAACGTCACTATATTAGCAACGAAAAAAGTATACTATAAAAAAATTAATTTGTCAAGCTTCTTATTGGGGCTGGGATTCTTCCGCCACGGGCAATAAAAGCTTCGGAACTATATTTGTTTTTCACAGGGACTATAGGGCAATGTCCTAATAATCCGCCAAAATTAACAGAATCTCCAATTTTTTTACCAGGAACAGGAATTATTCGTACAGCAGTAGTTTTATTATTTATCATACCGATAGCTGCTTCATCAGCAATAATTCCAGATATAGTGGATGCAGATACATCACCTTCAACAGCAATCATATCAAGGCCAACTGAGCATACACAAGTCATTGCTTCTAGTTTTTCTAAGGATAAGCTGCCTCTTTCAACTGCATTTATCATACCCGCATCTTCGCTGACAGGAATGAAAGCACCACTTAGTCCACCTACATGAGATGATGCCATTAAGCCACCCTTTTTTACAGCATCATTTAGCAGGGCCAGGGCAGCAGTTGTACCAGGAGCACCACAGCTTTCCAATCCCATTTCTTCTATAATATGAGCAACGCTGTCTCCTACTGCTGGTGTAGGTGCTAATGATAAGTCAATAATACCGAAGGGAACACCAAGACGCTTAGAAGCTTCTCTGGCAACCAATTGACCAACACGAGTTATTTTATAAGCAGTTTTCTTAATAGTTTCAGCAACTTCACTAAAATCAGCACTTTTTATATCTTCCAATGCATGTTTTACAACTCCCGGGCCACTGACGCCAACGCTTACTACTTTTTCTGCTTCACTGACGCCATGGAAAGCTCCTGCCATAAATGGATTATCACCTGGGGCATTAGAAAAGACAACAAGTTTTGCACAGCCGATTGCCCCATGGTCACGGGTAAGTTCAGCAGTCCTTTTGATTACCTCACCCATTTCACGGACACAATCCATATTTATACCTGCCTTAGTTGAGCCTAAATTTATAGATGAACATACAATATCAGTAGTTGCAAGTGCTTGAGGAATAGATTTTATTAATATTCTATCACCGGTAGTATAACCCTTTTCAACCAAAGCAGAAAAACCACCAATAAAATTAATACCAACCTCATGGGCAGCCTTGTCCAACGCTTCAGCTACGGGTACATATGTATCTGTCTTACAAGCTTCAGCAGCTATAGCAATAGGAGTGACAGAGACACGTTTATGAATAATAGGAATTCCATATTCTCCCTCAATATCTTCGCCTGTTTTAACCAGAAATTCTGCTGACTTAGTTATTTTATCATAAATATTACTGCAGAACTGTTTTATGTTGGGATGTGCACAATCACGTAAACTAATACCCATGGTAATAGTTCTTACATCAAGTTTATTTTCTGTGATCATGCGATTTGTTTCCATTATATCGTTGATACTAATCAATGTATTTCCTCCAAATTTAGATATTATGCATGACGTTGAAAATATCCTGATGTTGTACTTTTATATCAAGATTTATTTCAGTGCCTTTTTCTTTTAAGATTTTTTGCAATTCCTGTAATTTTATTTTGCTGTCAGTCATTTCTACAATCATAACCATATTGAAGAAGCCTTCCATGATATTTTGATTGATGTTTAATATATTGACATTATTCTCCGCAAGAATATTGCTAACCATAGCTATTATGCCAACACGATCTTTTCCTACAATTGTCACTACAAGTTTCATTGACAACTACTCCTATTCATTAATATGCCCATTATTATAACACAAATATATATTAGTAGTAAATACAAGGCTTTTTAAATAATATTTTTGTTTTTTATTTAGCAACTATTTTTATAATATAAAGCAATTATACTATGTAAATTTTATGTAAACTGCTTATTTGTCAAGGAAAAATGTTTTATAATTAAAATAAGTTTATTTTTTATAAAATGTTTTATATAGGGGGCATAACCATGCAAAAGGGATTGGCCATAAAAAATATAATTAATGAAATTAAATATGAAAAAAAAGTTAGGAATAAGATAAAACCTAATAAATTATCGAAATCAGAATTCAGGCATAGGATTTTAGCTAGAAAAATTCCTAATGATTTTAGAAATTACATAAAATATAAATTTGAAAAAATAATATAAAACTAATAAAAGCTGGAAATATGAGATTTTATTTATTTCATATTTCCAGCTAAAAAATTATTTATAAAATAATTAAATCAGGCAACAGAAAAATGCAACTTACCATCTACCAAGCTTATTTCTGCTGTGTCGCCTTCTTTTATAGTACCCTTGATGATCTCCTTACTGAGTTCGGTTTCTACCGTATGAGTCAGAAGACGGCGAAGTGGACGTGCACCGAAGTTAGGATCAAAGCCCTTTTCAGATAACTTGTCTAAAACTTCGTCGGACCATTTTAAGCTGATCTTGACTTGTTTTTGCAGCCGTTTGTTTAAAGTTTCCAATAAAATACCAGCAATTTTTTTGACTTGGTTTCTATCAAGGCCCTTGAATACTATTATATCATCAATACGATTTAAGAATTCAGGACGGAAATAATTCTTTAATATTTCCAATACATCTTGCTGGGCTTTGGCAAAATCCTGTTCGTCCAGTATCTTGTGTGATCCCAGATTTGATGTCATTATAATGACAGTATTCTTAAAGTTTACGACACGTCCCTTACCATCAGTAAGACGACCGTCATCAAGAATCTGCAGTAATACATTGAAGATATCAGCATGGGCTTTTTCAATTTCATCAAGCAGGATAACACTGTATGGATGACGGCGTACCGCTTCTGTCAGCTGACCACCTTCATCATAGCCGACATATCCCGGAGGAGCGCCGATAAGACGTGATACAGAATGTTTTTCCATATATTCCGACATATCTATACGGATCATAGAGCGTTCATCATCAAACAAGGATTCTGCCAGAGTCTTTGCCAGTTCAGTTTTACCTACGCCGGTTGGCCCCAGAAAAATGAAGGAACCAATAGGCCTGTTGGGGTCTTTTATTCCTGCCCGTGCCCGGATAATAGCTTCACTAACTGCTTTTACCGCTTGATCCTGGCCTATGACACGTTTATGAAGTTCATCTTCAAGATGGATAAGTTTTTCTCGTTCGCCGGTCATCATTTTTGTTACCGGGATACCAGTCCACCTGCTGACAACTTTAGCTATATCTTCTTCGCCTACTTCTTCTTTCAATAACTGGGAATCTTTATTTTCAGCCATGAACTTTTCTTGAGCAGCCAGCTGTTTTGTCAGCTCTGGTAATTTCCCATATCTGAGTTCAGAAGCTTTGGTCAGATCACCATCACGTTCAGCTTTAGTCATTTCATTTTTTACATTGTCTATTTCCTGCTTAATTCCACGAGTACGTGTTATCAATTGTTTTTCATGTTCCCATTGTTTTTTCAGAGCCGCTTCTTCAGTTTCAGAAGATTTGATTTCTTCATTGAGTTTTTCGAGTCGTTCTTTTGAAGCATCATCATTTTCTTTAGTTAAGGCTTGCTGTTCTATTTTAAGCTGGAGAATTTTTCTTCGTATTTCGTCAAGCGGGGCTGGCATGGATTCTATTTCGGTCCTGAGTTTGGCAGCAGCTTCATCGACTAAGTCTATAGCTTTATCAGGAAGAAATCTGTCAGAAATATATCTATCTGATAAAACTGCCGCTGAAATTAGTGCATTATCCCGTATCCTAACGCCATGATGAACTTCATAACGTTCTTTTAGACCACGCAGTATGGAAATTGTATCTTCCACATTTGGTTCTCCGACCATTACCGGCTGGAAACGACGTTCTAAAGCGGTGTCTTTTTCTATATATTTACGATATTCATTCAGTGTAGTCGCCCCTATGCAGCGAAGTTCTCCCCGGGCCAGCATCGGTTTTAAGATATTGCCGGCATCCATAGCACCTTCAGCAGCACCGGCTCCCACAACAGTATGGACTTCATCAATGAAAAGGAGAATTTGACCGTCTGATTTAGCAATTTCATTTAAAACTGCTTTTAAACGTTCTTCAAATTCACCACGGAACTTTGCTCCTGCAACCATTGAGCCTAAATCAAGGGAATATAAAGTTTTATTTTTTAAAGATTCTGGTACATCTCCGGCAATGATACGGCGGGCAAGACCTTCAACAATAGCAGTTTTTCCTACACCTGGTTCACCAATTAAAACAGGATTATTTTTGGTACGCCGGGAAAGAATTTCAATAGTGCGACGTATTTCGTCATCGCGGCCAATGACTGGATCCAGCTTACCACGGCGTGCCGCTTCAGTAAGGTCACGTCCATATTTTTCCAGGGATTTATATTCACTTTCTGGATTATCAGAGTTTACATTTTGTTTACGATTATTTTTTATTATAGATTGAATTCTGGATTTAACAAGACCGTATTCCTTGCAAATCTTCTGTATTTCATCATCAGAACTATCGATTATAGCCAGTAACAAATGTTCTGTACTGATATAATCATCTTTCATAGAATCAGCAATTTGACGGGATTTGCCTAGAACACGGGCAAGTTCAACACTCATGGTAAGGCGATCTTGCCCCTTAACGGAGGGAATCTTATTAAGTATTTGTTCGAGTCGTACCTTGAGCATTGGTAGATCGGTTTTGCAGCCTTCAAAAATTGTTGCTAATAGACCTTCTGGTTCTTTTACCAGGGCAAGTAGAATATGCGCTGAGGTAATTTCTTGATGATAATGCATAGCAGCAGTCTGCTGGGCATTTTGTAGTGCGGTTAGAACTTTTTGAGTATATTTTTCTTCTGCCATAAATAGAACCTCCTGACAATAAATTTCGTATTTTAAGTGTTTGTATTGCTATCAGAGCATAAATCATGTTATCCAATATCATAGAAACATGATAGCAACTTTGATATCATTATTTTCAAGTACAATATTATTATAATACAAAAAGTCAAAAAGTCAAATACTTTTTTGACTTTTTGACTTTTTGTATAAAATAACATTATGAATAAAAATTTGTTATACTTAGATATAAAATACTATTATAAGGGAGCTGTTTAATGTTGGAATGTGTAGGTTTCAAACCATGTGTAAATAAAAATTCCCGTATTTTAATTTTGGGATCAATGCCAAGTATAAAATCATTAAAAGAACAGCAGTATTATGCTCATCCGCAGAACCGTTTTTGGAAATTAATGGCAAAACTACTGAATTATAGAAAGACACCAGAAGACTATCATGATAAAATAAAAATGCTTTTGGACAATAATATAGCTTTATGGGATGCAATTGCCTCATGTGATAGAAAAGGAAGTCTGGATACCGCTATACAAAATGAAATACCCAATGATTTTACAGCCTTTTTAGATAAATATAAAAGCATCAGGACAATATGTTTTAATGGTGGTAAATCATATCAGTCATTTAAAAAATATAACGAAGAGTTACTAAAGAAAGTAAAATATACATATTTTGCAATGCCTTCCACCAGCCCCGCTAATGCAAGATTTAGATTGGACATGCTGTATGAAAAATGGGCAAAAATGTTTGGCTAATATACTGTAATAAAATAGAAGCTTCTATCACAAATATTTTGCCTCATAATAATCTTCTATTTATAGAAGGACAAAGAATAGTTTTATAGGGACAATAACGGATTTCTCAAATATTTTATTTTTGCTGTCGGGGAAAAACTAAGGTAAAAGTAGTACCCTTCCCTAAAATACTGTGTACAAAAATTTTGCCGCCGAACAACTCTACTAAGAATTTGACTAGTGATAGACCGATTCCAGAACCACCAATACTTTGTCTTAAGCGGGATTTGTCACTGCGGTAAAAGCGATCAAAAATGAAGGGCAGATCAGCTTTATCAATACCGATTCCATTATCAGATAATGTAAAAGTGACATTGGCCGTGTCAGCTTCATAGGATAATTCTATAGTACCTTTTTCAGGCGTGTATTTTATGGCGTTTTCAATTAAATTAATAAAAATCTGTTTAAATAAATCAGAATTGGCTTTTATATATATTTTTTCTGAGGAAAAGTTTGTTTTAAATAATTGATTTTTCTCTGTAAAAAGAGGCATTACAGCTTTAGTAACTTTAGTCAAAACCTTGGAACAGTCAATATTGTTAGTGACAAGCTGTTTCCGGTAATCTTCATTATTCAATTTAGCAAGCTGTAGTAGATTTTTTACCAAATACTGCATACGGCAGCTTTCATCATAGATTATTTGGATAAAATGATGAGCCGTATCCGTATCTTTTAGATTGCTGTCTAATAAAGTCTCACTAAAGCCTTTTATAGAAGTGAGTGGTGTTGAAAGTTCATGTGCGGCATTAGCAACAAATATATTCTGCCGGTTGGTTATTTCCTGCAGCAAAGAGATGTCATGGAAAACACAAACTATAGATTGTTTATTTTCTGTAGTAAATGGAGCGAAAAAGACAATAAAAGTCTTTTCCGTATTGCCTAATTTTATGCGGAGGGTTATTTTTTTATTCTTATTTTCCTGGGCGCTGTTTTTTGCTGTTTCACTTATAACAGTACTGCCAATACAATTTATACTATAAGTTTGCATTATGTCAGGCGTGATTTTAAAAATTTTTTTTGCCTGACGATTTGTCTGGGTTATTATACCCTTGTCGTTTAGCAGGATAACGGCATTATCCATATTATCAAGGATTAGTGATAAAGTGCGGGCTTTGGTCTGGGCGTAATTTATTTTATTGAGCAGTCTGACGGTGAGTTTATTGATTATTGCAGCAAGAAATTCTAGTTCATCAGAAGTATTTATCTTCATGCGTGTACTTAAATCACCATTGATTATCTTTTGTGCATCCAGAGTCATTTGTTTTATTGGATTTGTGAAGTGACGAGTCAAAATTATACCAATAATAATGGAAATAATAGTAACTGCTAAAAAGATAAACAAAATATTGTTACGCATATTATCATATGAGTTTTCTAGAGGCGTAATACTTATAGCTGTTCGGCTTACACCCAGCAATATTTTATTATCATATACAGGAACTGCAACATAAAGAAGATTTTTTTGTAAAGTTTTACTGAAACGTATGGAAGATCCAGTTCCTATTTTTAAAGCATCTAAAATTTCCGGACGCTGGGAATGATTATCCATCGAAGTATTATCGTGGGAAGAATCATAAATCACTGTTCCACGGTTATTTACTAAAGTAATGCGCAGGCCCGTATCATCGCTTATAGATTTAAGTAGTGAAAAATCATTAGTAGTATTATTAAAATAATCATGTGATATATCAGCTATTGTCTTGGCCTGATTTTTTAATGAATTGGTTTTATCAGTTATATTTATTTTATAGAAATAGTCGACCATATATATACTACATATCAATAAAGGTAGTATTACTAATATTAAAGAATAAAGAGTCAATCGTTTACTTATACTTGATTTGAGCATTATAGTGAGTCCTTTCCTAATAATCTAATAATTTAATAATAAAGTATACTAATTGTATCACAGATGATAATTTATGTATGCTATTTAGTTATATAAAAAATCTCAGTACAAGTATGTACTGAGATTTTTTATATAACTAATACTTTATTTATCAAATATTTTTTTAGTTTTGCGGATTCTTTCAGCAGTTTCCAAATAGATAACCCATTCAGCTATATTAGTAGCATGGTCTCCAACACGTTCCAGATAACGTGAAATAAATACCAATTCTGGCAGAGCTTCAGTATTATTAATGCTAGATATTTGATTTAAAGTTTTAGCAAAAAGAGAATCCGCATTATCATCTTCTTGGCAAACTTTTTCGGCTAAACTTATATCAGCATTTTTATAAGCCATAATTGACATATTGATCATAGAAATAGCACAGTCAGATAATTTTTTTATATAGGTTTTATCAAAATCAAAGGACCTTTTTAAATTACAAGTAATTTTGGCTATATCAAAGGCATGATCACCAATTCGCTCAAGATCAGTAGAAATTTTAAAAGAAGTAGCTACGATACGCAAATCGTGAGCTATCGGCTGTTGTTTAGCAATTAACAATATGCATGAATCTTCTATATCAATTAAAAGCTTGTCAATTACATCGTCATTATGCATAACTTCAGCCGCTAATTTTTTGTCAAAAGTAAGCAACGCATGGACAGCATTTTTAGCAGCAGTTTCGGCTGCGATGCCCATTTCCACTATTTTCTCTTGAATCTTTGCTAAATCTTCTATGTAGGACTTTCTTGTTATCTGTTGATCCATAAAAAAAATTCCTTTCTTAACCGAAACGACCAGATATATAATCTTCGGTTTGTTTATCAGATGGGTTAGTAAATATAACATCAGTAATATCGTGTTCGATCAATTTTCCATTAAGGAAAAAAGCCGTATAATCCGATACACGGGCAGCCTGTTGCATATTATGGGTAACCATTACTATTGTATATTTCTTTTTCAATTCAGTGACCAGTTCTTCTATTTTCATGGTTGATATAGGATCAAGCGCGGAGCATGGTTCATCCATAAGAATAACTTCTGGTTCAACAGCAAGAACACGTGCTATACAAAGTCGCTGCTGCTGGCCACCAGACATTCCCATAGCGGAATCATTAAGACGATCCTTAACTTCGTCCCATAACGCAGCATTGCGAAGACTTCTTTCAACTATTTCGTTGAGTTTGTTTTTATTGCTAAGTCCATGTATACGCGGACCATAGGCAATATTTTCATAAATTGACATAGGAAAAGGATTTGGACGCTGAAATACCATGCCGACACGCTTACGCAGGTATACGATATCTGTATCTGGAGCATATATATCATTTCCATCCAGAAAAATGTCGCCATCAATATGGACGTTGTCGACAAGATCATTCATTCTGTTTAAGGTTTTTAAAAATGTTGATTTACCACAGCCTGAAGGACCAATTAAAGCAACGACCTTGTTAGGCTGGACATCAAGTGAAACATTATATAAGGCCTGTTTGTTTCCATAATGTAAATTTAAATTTTTGGTCTGCATTTTAAATTGCATTCTATTTCCTCCTGATATATCATGTGACAAATATATCATAAACTTGAATATTAAGTGTTAGTTAAATGTAAATTTTTTGTAAAATAATAATTTGAATTTAGAAGTAAAACATATCTGTCATTAAGAATGATATTTTTGGAGAAAATATTCCTGACTGTTCAACAATGGCAGTTTGGTAGAGAAATTTTCATAATTACCCTCAGAATTTATAAGACGGCCCTTAATCGTGTCACGCCACATTATAAGTAGTCCCTGGTATATATCTTCCTTTAAGTTTTCATCATATATAGGACAGGCCAGTTCTACACGATGCTCGGTATTTCTTGTCATCCAATCAGCTGAAGAAATATAAATTTTGGTATCTTTTCCGTTGCCAAAACAAAAAACACGTGAATGTTCTAAAAAGCGGCCAACGATACTCATGACTTTTATATTTTCTGTTTTTTCCCTTATACCTGGCTTTAAGCAGCAGATGCCACGGATTATCATTTTTATCTTTACTCCAGCTTGTGATGCTTCTGAAAGGGCATCAATGAGTTCTCGGTCTGTTAAGGAATTCATTTTTAAAAGAATATGTGAAAGTTGTCCTGACAAAGCTTTTTTCTTTTCCTCATTTATTAATTTTATAAGCTTTGACTTTAAGCTGTTTGGCGCGGATAGAAGGCAGTTATAATTTCCATGCAGGTTATCCGTTCCCATGTTTTGAAAAAATTGTACCGCATCAAGACCTATATTATCAGAGGCAGTAAATAGAGAAAGATCTGTATATAATTTTGCTGTCTGGGCATTATAATTACCAGTACCAATTTGAGTAAAATATTCTATTCTATTTTCATTGCGGCGCATTATCAGACAGATTTTAGCATGGACTTTATAACCTTCCATGCCATAAATTACCTTACAGCCGGAATCCTGTAACATTTCTGCCCAGTTAATATTGTTAGCTTCATCAAAACGTGCCCGCAGCTCCATTAGAACAGTAACATCCTTACCAAGCTCAGCTGCCATTGACAGTAGCTGGATCAATTTTGCCTTGCGCTTTCCTATACGGTAAATAGTAATTTTCATGGCAAATACGGATTCATCATAAACAGCTTCTTTTATGAAGTTCAGGAATAGATCAAAACTTTGATAAGGATAATGAAGCAGTAAATCGTGCTGGCGTACATAATCCATGATTTTACTTTCAATTGGTACAGCTGATTTTAATGATGGTTTAAAATGTGGATACATTAGTGTTGCCTTTTGTTCTACTGTTAATCTTTCATCGAGAGAAAGCAGATAAGACATATTTATGGGAACATGACATTTAAAAAGTTGTTGTTTATTTATTTTTAAATGATTAATAAGATAATCCGTTATAAATGATGATGGTTCGCCATTTATTTCCAGGCGTACAGCAGCCAGACGACTTCTCTTGCGCAGACTTTTCCGCATATGCTGTAAATAATCCTCGCCTAATTCAAATTCTTCATCATCAAGGCTGATGTCGGCATTGCGGGTGACACTGATTATTACTTTTTTTTCTACCGAATACAAGTTAAATATTTTCTCTGCGTAATATAATATAATATCTTCTATTAATATATATTTAATTTTATTGTATTTTACTTTGCGTCCTGGTAAATATAATAATTTTGGCAGTGTTTTAGGTACAGGAATTATGCCAAGTACATTAACTTTTTTTTCTTTTAAAACGGCAGCTATATATAAATTTTTGTTTAATAAATGGGGAAATGGATGTCGTAGATTTATCACCAATGGTGATAATAAAGGAACAATTTGTGTTTTGAAATAAGTTTCCATAAACTTTTGTTCAGTTTTATTTAATTTATCAGGCTGTTTTCTTTGGATGCCAGCTTTTTTGCAGGCACGTTCTAATTTTAGTGCAAGAGCATCTCTTTTTTTATATAGAATTTTAGTAGCAGCAAATATTTTTTCAAGTTGCTGCGAAGGTGTCAGAAAACTTTTATTGTCAAATTTGAGAGTATTTTCCAAGGAAAGATCATAAAGACTGCCGACCCGTATCATAAAAAATTCATCTAAATTGCTGTTGAAAATAGATAAAAATTTTAATCTTTCATAAAGAGGGACACTCTCATCGCTTGCTTCTTCCAAAACACGTGCATTAAATTTTAGCCATGAAAGTTCGCGGTTTTGAGTATATGTAGGATTAATTTTTTTTATCATTCGCCTTCCACCTCAATATCGTTGAATTCATTTAACACCATTTTAGTAAGATACCCTTCACGTACACCGGCACGACTTACAAGTATATTTTGCACGTTAAATTGATTTATAAGGGTATTTAATATTATCATTCCCGGCAATATTGTACGTACACGTTCTGGTACTACATCTAAAAGAGAATCAAGCGTAGTACGATTAATATGTGATTTATTTTTTTTATGCAAAAACTTTCTTATTATATCAGGAACATGTTTTGTCATAATATTTCTATTTTGGGAGCTTAAGCCGAAAATAGAATTGTATAAATCTTTAGTAGAACGTATAGTACCACCTACACCACAAATGCATTGATAATTTTTATTAAAATGATTAATATCTTCTCTTCCCAGTAATTTTAAAATGACTTTACTGATTTTTTTCTGTTCACTTTTATTAGGAAAGAAATGTTTTACATATTTACTGTAAGCACTCAGTGAACCAATAGGAAGACTTATAGCATATTTTATCTGCATATCTTCATAAGCGACTAATTCGGTGCTGGCTCCGCCGATATCTACTAAAAGACCACTTTTTAGCTCAACTGTTCTGGCAGCACCGATAAAGTCAAGCGTAGCTTCTGTTTTTCCACTTATTACATTTATTCTTAGGCCAGTTCTTTCTTCAATTTCATTAATGGCATTTTCACTGTTAGACACATTGCGCAAAGCTGCAGTAGCAAACGCATGTATTTCCTTTATACCAAGGTCATAGGCAATTTTTTTAAATATAGATAACGCATTACAAGCCCTATCTATTCCGGCACCGCTCATCATATCATCTTTTATAAAAGATGCCAGAGCGGCCATTTCTTTCTTATTAAGAAGAATAGTATAGGTTCCGTTGTCAATTTTATAAATGACAAGCCTTATAGTATTTGATCCAATATCAATTATAGCGTACATGAATTTCTGCCTCGCTTTAATTATAATTTGTAATATATGGGCCAGATATATATTATATTACATCAAGAAAATAATAATGTAATCATTAAGTAAATTTATTGTAAATATTTTAAAAGCTATAATTTTTTCTGTTAATCTTGTTTAGTAAATCTATATCCGACACCGCGTACTGTTTTAATTCCTTCGCTTATAGATGGAGCTGATTGAAGTTTGGCCCGTAGATGACGTATATGAACATCAACTGTTCTGGTATCACCATAATATTCATAACCCCACACTTTTTCTAGAAGTTCATCGCGGGAAAAAGCTTTACCTTCATTAGTAATAAATAATTTTAACAAATCATATTCTTTAGGTGTTAGCATGAGCTGTTCATTATTAAGATATGCCGTATAGGCATTAAAATTGATCCGCAGACTACCGATGGTAAGTTCGCCTTCTGGATTTTCATGTACATTACTGCGGCGTAAGACTGCTTTTATTCGCGCAATTAATTCGCGCATACTGAATGGTTTTGTAGTATAGTCGTCCGCGCCAAGTTCCAAACCGAGAACTTTATCGATTTCTTCGTTTTTGGCAGTTATCATAATAATAGGTATTTTCGAGGTGGTTTTATTTTGTTTGAGACGGCGGCATACTTCAAATCCATCAATTTCTGGCAGCATTATATCTAACAATATTAATGAAATGTTTTCTGTTTGGGCAATTTCAATAGCTGTTAATCCATCAGCGGCTGCGGCAGTTTCGTAACCATTCTTTTTCAAATTAAAAACAAGTAATTCACGGATTGGTGCTTCATCATCAACAACTAAAATTTTCATTTAAACTCTCCATTACTATATTAAATTTAATATAAACTTAAATATATCTTTCGATAAAAATTAATAATTTCCTATAGGTTGATTGAAATTAGTGGTAGTCTTAACAAAAAGTTAACAAATACATAACAAGCTTATAGAAAATATACTGTAGAATAAGCATGAAGCAGAAAGATAGTATGCTTTGCAGTGTGAAGAAATAAAAAAATAACAGAAAACTGCAAGATTATTTTATAATTTTAATCTGGTCAGGCTCCAGTGAATAATCGCTGGATTTAAGACTCATCTATAAATTTTATTTTGGAGGTTTTAAAATGCTATTTAGCGGAAAGAAAAAATTATTGGCTGTTTTAGGAACAATGGTGGTAAGTACAATGTTATTTGCTGGATGCGGTGGGAATAGTGCTGACAATAATGCGAAGTCAGCTTCTAGTGATCTCAAAGGAAAAGTATCAGCTTCTGGTTCGACAGCGTTGTTGCCATTACTCAAACCGGCACAGGAAGCTTTTGAAAAAGATCATAAAGATGTAACAGTAAACATAGCCGGTGGTGGATCTTTTACAGGTATGAATCAGGTTGCCGAAGGTGCTGTTGATATTGGTGATTCAGATGTTTTCTTACCAGAAGAATATAAAGGAAAAGGTTTGGTAGACCATAAGGTAGTAGTTGAACCATTTGTCTTCATAACAAATAAAGATAATAAAGTTAGCAACTTATCAACAGACCAGATAGTGGGTATTCTTACAGGCAAGATCACTAACTGGAAAGAAGTAGGTGGTGCTGATAAAGCAATTACTTTAATTCATCGTGCCAAATCATCCGGTTCACGTGCTACAATTAGCAGTGTTATATTAAAAGGTAAACAATTTACTGATAATGCATCCATACAGGATTCCAATGGAGCTGTATTAAAAGGTGTAGCAAGTACTCCAGGTGCTATAGGTTATGTAGATGCACCATATGCTGATAAAACAGTCAAAGTTTTGGCTTTAAACGGTGTTCCTTATTCCGCACAGGCAATTATTGATGGGAAATATCCTGTTTATGGATATGGACATATGTATACTAAAGGTCAGCCTAAAGGGGCAGTTAAAGCCTTTATTGATTATGTTATGAGTCCGGGATTCCAAGATAAATATGTAGAAAAATTAGGCTTTATCCCTGTCAGCAAAATGAAAAAATAATTTGTAAAGGTAAAAAATATGGAAAAAGATTTTATGCATCAAAGAAAATTAATATATGACCGCTATGTGCGATATCTCTTTATTGCCTGTGCTGCCTTGATGACTATAATAATTTTTTCCATTATATTTTTTGTCGGAAAACAAGGGCTGATGACATTTCATGATGTCAGCCCTATTGAATTTTTCTTTGCCGACAAGTGGAATCCATTGATTCATAAATATGGGGCACTAAGCTTTATAATAGGATCAATTGTAGTTACGCTGTTAGCAATAGTGTTGGGAACTCCATTGGGGCTTTTGGGAGCAGTATTTATGTCAAAAATTTCTCCCAGAAGACTCAGAAATATAATGCGGCCGGCGGTAGATTTATATGTAGCTATTCCCTCAGTAGTATATGGTTATATTGGGCTTACAGTTTTAGTTCCACTGGTCAGAAAAATTTTCCATGTTAATATGGGTTATGGTGTATTTGTCACATCAGTGATATTGGCAGTAATGATTTTGCCTACTATAATAAGTATAAGTGAAGATGCTTTAAATGGTGTCCCTAAACCGTTAGAAGAAGCTTCCCTGGCACTGGGTGCGACCTACTGGCAGACGCTGTATAGAGTTATTATTCCGTCAGCAGCTCCGGGAATATTAACAGCTATCGTCTTGGCTATGGCACGGGCTATTGGTGAAACAATGGCTGTACAAATGGTAATAGGTAATACACCGCTTATTCCTAAAGGATTGTTTACGCCAACATCGACCTTAACAAGTAATATCGTCATTGAAATGGGAAATACTCCATTTGGTTCTACCTGGGGCAATGCCCTGTTTCTCATGGCATTAGTGCTACTTGTAGTATCGTTACTAATGATTTTGATAATAAGACGAATTGGAGCCAGGAGGTATACATAATGAGTGCAAAAATTACAAATAAAATTGCCATGGTCATTTTATGGTTGACTGGTTTCTTTATTCTCATGTTATTATGTGTATTCCTTGGATATATATTATATAAAGGATTACCGGTACTGTCAGTTCATTTTATATTTGGCAAATCAAGTGATATAACTGCCGGTGGTGGAGTAGGTGCACAGTTATTTAACTCATTTTATTTACTATTTTTATCACTTGTAATATCAGTTCCCATTGCTTTAGGGGCAGGAATTTATTTAGCTGAATATGCAAAAGATAATTGGTTAACAAAAATTATCCGATTAAGTACTGAAAGTTTGGCCACAGTACCTTCAATAGTTTTGGGGTTGTTTGGCATGATAATTTTTGTTAATGTTATGGGCTTTGGTTTTAGCATACTGAGCGGGACATTTACGCTGGTACTTTTAAACCTACCGCTGCTGGTTCGTGTTACAGAAGAATCTATTAAGCTGGTTCCTAAGTCTTACCGGGAGGCAAGTCTTGCCCTGGGCTCAACAAAATGGCAGAGTATTTATAAAGTTGTTCTGCCATCAGCATTTGCCGGAATTATCACAGGTATTATATTGACAGCAGGGCGGGCCTTGGGTGAAACTGCTATTCTAATTTTTACTGCAGGGACAACAGTATCAAGACACATGTGTGATACCAATGTAATGGCAGCTGGGGAAACACTGGCAGTTCATTTATGGTATCTCATGTCAGTGGGATTAGTTCCTGACAGAGGCGTAATTGCTGATGGTATAGGAGCATTATTGATAATTGTTATTTTGTTGTTCAACTTAGTCTTGACTATTCCACTTAAAATAATTCAAAAAAGAATGGGAATTATAAGTAAATGAAGACTGCTGCATGTGATGTTTTCTTGTATATGCATAATACTGAGAGCATATTTATAGGTAAATAAATTGTGCCGCAGTTTTTTATTTTCTATTTCGTAAAGTTATGTAATATGTAAATGGTCTTTTTATTAGACCTTCTAATGGTGGATAGAAGATTATGACTAATATTTATTTGCCTGTACTTATGCCTACTGAAATATTCTGAGCGTATAGGCTGGAAATTATTAGGTATATAATAATATGCCCTTTGCCAAATCAAGCCATAAATTGATTTGGCAAAGGGCATATTAACGTTCTACTATGAAATTAAGATAACTTTTCTAAAACAGTATTTTTAAGTTGTTTTAATTCTTCGTTGCTGGGAATATTTTTTATGCGTATTTTATCTATCCAGATAGTAAAACCACAGGCTTTTAATTCATCTTCAGCCTGAGCAATGCTCTGTCCACCCCATCCATAAGAACCAAAAGCAAAAGAAAGGCGGCCTTTATCCTTGGGAGAAAGGCCCTTGAGATAACATAAGAATGAAGCAACCGTAGGCATCATATTATTATTAAGTGTGGGAGATCCTACAGCAATATATTTTGCAGTAAGTATATCAGTTACAATGTCTGAAATGTGATTTATCTTTAAATCATATAATTGGGCAGGAATTTTTTTCTGTGAAAAAGCTTCAACAATATATTTAGCCATCGTTTCAGTAGAATGCCACATACTGTCATAGACAATGATTGCTTTTTCTTCAGTATCATTAGAAGACCATTTTTTATAATTATCTATAATTTTGTCAACATATTTATGCCAAATAATGCCATGTCCAGTAGCAATTATATCAATAGGCAGTGTACTAACAGCTTTCAAAGCAGTAGCGGCCTGATGTCCATATAACATTAAAATATTAGCATAATATTTTTTGGCTTCATACATGAGCGTATTAAAATTAACTTCATTATCAAAGCGTTCCGTAGCTGCAAAATGCTGGCCAAAACCATCATTAGAAAACAGTATTTTTTCTTCTGGGCAGTATGTGAACATACTGTCGGGCCAGTGCAGCATAGGAACAGGAATAAATCGTAGTGTTCTTGAACCGATATTTAATGAATCACCTGCTTTTACTCCCTTATAGTTTAGATCACCGTAAAATTTAGGAATATTTTTCAACCCATTTGGCATACATGTATAAATTTGAGCATTAGGACATTTTTCCATAACAGCCGGAATACAGCCGGAATGATCTTGTTCAAGATGATTACAAATAATGTAATCAATTTTTGCTGGATCAATAACAGAAGATATACGAGATAATAATTCATTTTTAAAACCGACTTTTGCGGTGTCAATAAGAGTTATTTTTTCATCTATTATTAAATAAGCATTATAAGAAGATCCCCTGCCTGTACGATATCCGTGAAAATTACGTAAATTCCAATCAATTACACCAACCCAATAGATACCTTTTTTTATTTCTACTGCCTGCATAAAATACACACTACCTTTCTATATAAAGAACAAAATAAACTAATATTATTATAACACTGGTAATAAATAGACACAATTAATATTCAGACAGATCACAGATCATAGACATCAGGTGTCTGAAAAAATTTCTTTAGTGCAGCAGTTCCTATATGGAAATTTTTTCTTTCATCTATTTCTTTAATAACACGCGGCCAGGCCTTGTTTATCCTATTGCCCATAATAGCTTTAGCATTATCATCTAAATGCAAGCCATCCAAGGCATAACAGGTAGGCAAGACTTCTGGGGGCGTGGGAAAATCAGCAGCTGTATCAATGTGTACTTGTGTCCTAATATAAGCATTGACCTTGTTGAAATCATCAGCCCAATTATCAGAAGTAGCTTCATCAAAAACTTTTTTTATATTGGCTGGATTTATTGAAGGAAGTGTCAGTAATATAGGCTCAATATTATTGTCATAACATTTTTGCTGTAAAATTTTTAGTCCCAGGATAACTTTATCCGCTGGAATGCCTGCTCGCAGACTGTTACTGGCACCCATTATGATAAGGTACTTTGGAGTAAAAGGAAGTACATCATTATCAAAGCGTTTGACCATCATTTCAATGGTGTCACCGCTTTCGGATAAATTTATAGTAGGAAAATCCAAATAATGGGCATAGCTGAATTCAAAATCTTCTGGGCCGTACGACATATGACCGCCGCCGTGGCTTATACTGTCACCAAAGATACCAACAATATAATGCTTAGAAGGATCATTATCGATTAATCTTGCCGCTGAAAAAACACCTATAGGATTATTATCACTGTCGAGGGCACGTACACGCCAATAAAATTTTCCGATACGGGGTACAGGGTCGTAAAATTCACAAGAAAAATTTATAATTTTAGAAAATACTTTATATTGGGAATTACTTATTTCCCCAGAAGTATCCGGTGCAGCAGATAGGACTTCAATTTCAAACTTTTCAGCTCCAGGATTAGGAATCCATTCATATACAGGATATAAAAGTACAGAACCATTACCAGTATTATACTGGGCTATAGGAATAGGAGCATTTGCGGAAGGTACATGTCCGTCGCTATATAACTTTTCTAAGCTAGAAAAAGTGGTCAGAGGATTGTGGTCAATATCCATCGCACGTACACGCCAATATATAGTACAGGGGAACGTATGAATAATATCTTGCAAGGGTAGCATAAAAGCATTTAGGAAAACTTTATCAGTAAAATAAACATGCTGAGAATTAGGTTTGTTATTACTGAGATTTTTAGGGATATCCGTAAAAACTTCCAATTCATAATATACAGCTTTAGTATTTTTATTCCATCTTAACACAGGCGTATATGATGCAGGTGATTTTTCTCCATAGTGCACAACTGCATAGGGAGGAGAAGATACAAGGGGATAGCTGTAAGTATCACCGGCAATTGCTAAAATATTAAAAAATACAACAAAAACAATAATATATTTAATAAAATTTTTCATAAAAATATCCTCTATAAATTAAGTGCGTATTTTTTTATGGCAGCTGCAACGCCATGTTCATTATTGTTTAAAGTCTGATATAAGGCTTTTTCTTTTACTGATAGAAAAGCATTTTCCATCGCAACAGAACAACCTGCATACTCGAGCATAGAAATATCATTGCTTCCATCACCAATAGCCATGACTTCAGAAGAATGCAGATGAAGTGTTTTAGCTAATTTTGCCAGTGAATTCCCCTTGCTTGCCGTAGGGCTATTAAACTCCAGATTAGCTTCAGTAGAACCAGTCATAGCAGCTGGCAGATTTTTACATTTAGCATGGATAGCTTCAAAATTATCAGCATTATTGTAAAATATATTCATTTTATAGATAGGTTTTTGCCAGTCAGCGCGAAACAATGCTTTTAAATTTTCTAAAGGAGTACGGGTATCTAAAATAAGTTGGGCAAATTTTTCTGGTACATACTTGTATACATGTTCGTAACACGATTGTGATGTATAAATTTGATCGTTGGTATAAACTTCTATCATTACAGGATATTCACGAACAATGCGATAGATAGTATTAGCCGCCGAAAAGGATAAAGGGTCAGACAATATTGTTTTATTAAGCGTTTTATCATATATTTTACAGCCATTACCGTTAATAAAATATCTCAGTTCTGGCAGCAGTTTGATGATAGGAGGAAGTTCAGTGTTACTGCGTCCGGTACAGACTGTTACTACAATCCCTTGGACCAGTGCAGCATTTATTGCAGAGCGATTCTCATCGGATATTTTATGCTCATCATTCAAAGTAGTGCCATCCATATCCAGTGCAATCAGTTTTATAGCCATTAGTTTTGATCCTTTCTAATACAAAATAATATACAAACTCATTTTACAATAAAATATATTTATTAGCAATAATGAAACTCTTGATGTATAAATTGAAAAAAATAGCCTTTTTTGTTATACTAAAATTTACTAATTATTCATTTGGAGAAGTGAAAAGAAAAATTGGCAGAAAAAAAATTAAAATACAAAAGAAATTATCGACGTATTATAGCCTTGGGGATTATATTTTTTACCATTGCAGTTGCAGCATTTGCGTATAATTTTATAAAGCATGACAATGATAATATAACAAACAAAAATATGAAGCAGGCAACTAACAAGGTTACTATAATGATAATGGGAGTTGACAGTCGTAAAGATGATGTTGGCAGAAGTGATACTTTAATGCTGCTGGTCATAGATAAAAAGACAGATGAGGTATCACTTCTATCCATTCCCCGTGATACAAGAGTAAAAATAAAAGGGCATGAATACAATAAAATAAATCATGCTTATGCGTATGGTGGACATGAACTGACTAAGAATACAGTAGAAAATTTATTGGATATTCCTATTAATTATTATGTGTTAATAAATATGGAATCTTTTAAAAAAATAGTTAATGATCTTGGCGGTATTGACCTAAAAGTAGAAAAGAGAATGTACTATAATGATCCTTGGGATGATAATGGGGGACTTCATATAGACTTATATCCAGGCATGCAGCATTTAGATGGTGAAAAAGCTGTTGAATATGTGCGTTTTCGTGACAGCGAAGGTGATATAGGCCGGATAGCTAGGCAGCAGCATTTCATAAAAGCTGTATTAGAAAAAGTATTGACACCGGCTGTACTGCCAAAAATTCCTTCATTAATAAAAGAATTGAGCAGTACGATAAAAACAGATATGCCTGTTACTGAAATGATGTCATATGCAAAATTGCTCCCCGGATTAAAAAATAAAAAGATAGCAGCTACAATGCTTCCTGGCAGCCCACTGTATATTAATGATATAAGTTATTGGATTCCCGATATAAAATTGCTGCGGCACAATATAGCAAAGTTATTAGGACAGACAATTACACAAGCTATGGCCGATAACACAGAGGAAACCATAAGGCAATATGCTCAATCACTGCCAGTCCAGATAAAAATGTCTGAACAGGATAAACAAATAATCGCAGATAAGGAACAAAAAAATAAAGATGATGTTCAGCTCAAAGATACTACAAAGCCTAATGATATTACTGTTATGGTAATAAATTCAAGTGGAATAGATGGAGCAGGAGCAGCAGCAGCTGATGTACTAAAGCATAAAGGATTTAATATATCAAGTGTCGAAACAGGACATACATCGGCAAATCAACAGACGAAGATAATAGCAAGTAAAAATGCCGTTAATTTATTTTACGGGATGCCATTTCCCTGCGTGATAATGGCAGGGAATACTTCAGGTCATGCGGTGCTTGATATAGGACGGGATTATAAAAAATAGATTCTATATAGGATGTGAAATTTTGGGGTTGCTACGTATTCAAGAGGTATCAAAATCATTCGGTATAAAAGAACTTTTTAATAATGTATCATTTACAATAAATAAGGGTGATAAAATTGGTTTGATTGGAGCTAATGGCGCCGGAAAGACTACACTACTGAATTGTATAATGGGTGTAGAGGACTATGACAGCGGCACAGTAAAAATAGATGCCGGCGATAAAATAGGTTATATGGAACAGCAGGCAGAGTTTTCTTGTCAGACTTTGAATGAAGAATTATTAACAACCTTTAATGATGTTCTAACTTTAAAAGATGAAAAAGAAAAACTGGAAAAAGTCATAGCTAAAAATACTGATAAAACAAAATTAGCAGATTTAATGAATGAATATACTAAAACTGCTGATGAATTTGAAAGACTGGACGGCTACAATTATGAAAGCAATATTCGCCGAGTAAGCTTTGGACTGGGATTTGATGAAAATGACTTAAAAAAATCACCGGAAGATTTTTCCGGCGGACAGAAAACACGTATTTCTCTTGTTAAGGCCCTTTTACGTGAACCAGATTATCTTTTTTTAGATGAACCGACTAATCATTTAGATATAGAGATGATTGAATGGCTGGAAGAATTTCTCAAAAATTATAAAGGCGGCGTGTTAATGATATCACATGACCGCTTTTTTCTTGATAAAGTTACTACATCTATAGCTGAATTAATAAATAAAAATGTAGATATTTATCAAGGAAACTATAGCAGAGCCATGCAGCTGCGCAATGAGCAGCGGGCGGCTCTGGAATCGGCATTTATAAAACAGCAGGAACACATAAAAAAGACTGAAGAATACATCCGGCGTTATAAAGCCGGTATAAAATCAAAACAGGCCCGGGGCAGAGAAAAACAACTAAAGCGTTTAGACAGGATTATTCTGCCGCCTGATTCCGCTGGATTTAATTATTTACTGTTTAACCCACCGGCTGAATGTGCACAAAAAGTATTAGAAATAGAGGACTTAGCCTTTTCCTTTGGGGCAGATTTTCTTTTCAGAGATTTATCAATGTCAGTAAGAAAAGGTGATGGTATAGCATTGATAGGTTCCAATGGAGCAGGTAAAACAACATTGTTGAAGTTGATAATGGGGGAACTGGACGCAGTTTCAGGCAGAATAAAAATCGGCAGCAGAGTAAAAATAGGTTATTTTTCTCAGCATCATGATGAACTTAATGGAAGAAATAACATCTTCTCTGAAATAATTGATAATTATGAAGTAAATGATGAGCAGGCAAGGAACTATTTAGGGGCATTTTTATTCAAGGGCGATGATGTTTATAAAACTGTTGCTGATTTATCCGGTGGGGAAAAAGCCCGGCTGGCTTTGTTAAAACTAATGATGGACGGGGCCAATTTCTTGATCCTTGATGAACCAACTAATCACTTGGATATACCAGCAAGAGAGGCAGTAGAAAGAGCACTTATGTCCTTTCCAGGAACATTTATGGTAGTATCACATGATCGATATTTTTTAGATAAAGTGACGAACTGTACTTATGAGTTGGAAAAGGGGGCTTTGACACAATATAATGGTAATTACAGCTATTATCGACAGAAAAAAGATGCAAGAGAAACTATTTTACCTAAGCAGGTAAAAGAAAAAACTGTAAACAAAAAAAACAAATTTTCGCTGCCAGAAAAGAAAAAACTTCTTACCCATGAAGCAGAGGGAAGTTCTCTTAAAGCGGAAAAAAAAGAACAGGCAATCAGTCGTTGCGAAGCACATATTGCTATGCTGGAAGTCGAGCTTAAAGCTCTGGAACAGAAAATGAATGACCCAGCAATACAAAAAGACATAAAAACAAGTGAAGAAGTAGCTGAGGCATATGAGGCTAAACAAACAGAGATAGATGAAAAATATAAACAATGGGATTCTCTTATGCAATAATTTTATTAAACTTATACTGATTAGGATAATGTTATGGAAAAAATTGAGGGCAGTGTTCAAACAATTATATTTGCAAGTTCGGATGGAAATTTCAGCGTATTTCGTTTGAAGCCAGAACAACAAAATACCCCGGTAACAGTAACGGCAAATTTAGCTGCACCGCTTATAGGCCAAAATGTTTACGTGGAAGGAATGTGGGTAAAACATCCCCGATTTGGGCAGCAGTTCAAAGCAGAAAAAATGCATGTATCAGCACCAGACAGCGCAGCAGGAATAGAGAATTTTCTCGCATCAGGTGCACTTGATGGAATCGGTTCGGCTACTGCCAAAAGAATTGTAAATAAATTTGGTAAAGATACTTTAAAGATAATAGAAACTGAACATAACAGATTATGTGAAATTCCGGGCATAGGTAAAAAGACTGCAGAAAAAATATTCAGTTCTTATAATGAGCAGGGAGAATTAAGAGACATCATGGTCTGGTTGGAAACGCACGGAGTTTCTGGTACCTATGCTGGACGTATCTTTGAAGAATATGGTTCTTTTGCTATGGATGTAATAGCTAATGATCCATATAGGCTCGCTAGTGATATTGATGGAATAGGTTTTTTGACTGCGGATCAGATAGCAGAAAAAATAGGCATAGAAAAAAACAGCAGCAGCAGAATATCTGCGGGAATAGATTTTACATTGCAGAAAATAGCATCAAATGGGCATTGCTGCGTTCCTGAAGAATTTGTCATAAATAAAACAGCAAAACTGCTGAATATCGACAGAGAAAGTGTACGCATTAATGTAAAAGCAGAATTACAGGCAGACAGATTATATACTGAATATGTGGGTGGCAGCCAGCTTTTGTATCCACCATATTTATATTTTGCAGAAAAACAAGTAGCACAGCGGCTGCTGAAATTAAAAGGCAGTGTAGATCAATTAATACAGGCTGATGGTTATAAAATAATCGCACAGTGGGAAGCCAGCAAAAAAATGCGGTTAGCAGAAAAACAGAAAGAAGCTGTACGAGCCGTTTTAGAACATGGGGTATTAGTATTGACAGGCGGGCCGGGTACAGGAAAAACAACTGTTGTCCAAGCAATAATAGCACTTTTAGAAAATCTTAATTTGAAGATATTGTTAGGAGCACCGACAGGCCGGGCTGCAAAACGACTGGCAGAAGCCACAGAAAGAAAAGCAGCTACAATACATCGGCTTTTAGAAGCTACAGGTATACGTAAAGCCAATGATGAATCTGTTTTTGGCAAAGATAGTGACGAACCATTGGACGCGGATGTAATCATCATTGACGAAGTGTCAATGGTCGATATAGTCTTGATGCAGCATTTTTTAAATGCTATACCCGATGGATGCCGTGTTGTCTTGGTAGGAGATATGGATCAGCTGCCTGCAGTAGGGCCAGGAGCTGTACTAAAAGATATCCTGCGATCTAAAACTATTTACTCTATAAAACTTGATGAAATTTTTCGACAGGCTCAGGAGAGCATGATAGTTTATAACGCTCATGCGATAAATGCTGGGAGAATGCCTGATTGCACATCCAGTAATGATTTTGTATTTTATGAAATAGATAATGATGAAGAAACTGCTGCTAAAATAGTAAAATTATGCAAAGAAAAACTACCAGCAGAAGGGTTTAATCCACTGCTTGATGTACAGGTCCTGTCACCTATGCATCGTCTGCCTTGCGGCGTAAGTAATTTAAACAGATTATTGCAAAAATCATTAAATCCACCGGCACCATATAAAAAAGAATATAAGACAGCAGCCCAATTGTTTCGTGTTGGTGATAAAGTAATGCAGATAAGAAATAATTATGAAAAAAATGTTTTTAATGGTGATATAGGCTTTATAAAAAATATTTTTCCAGAAAAAATTGTAGTCAGGTTCAACGAAGAAAATATTGATTATCAGGCAGCAGAAATCAATCAATTAATTTTGGCATATGCAATGAGTGTACATAAAAGTCAGGGTAGTGAATATAAGATTGTCATTTTGCCGCTGACACAAGGACATTTTATTATGCTGCAGAGAAATTTGTTATACACAGCAGTTACAAGAGCAAAAGAACGGGTTATAATGCTCGGTTCAAAAAAAGCAGTATTTACGGCAGTACAGAATAATAAAATGCAGAAGCGATATACGCTATTGGCAGAACGGCTGGCATATCAAGTAAATTAAGTAGGCAATAATAATGAACATATTAGAAACCATAGCTGATTTCCTTTTCCCTCCGGTCTGTCCGTCTTGTGGAGCATATGTAGAAAAGAATGGTGATTGGTGTCAAGCCTGTTTAGCAAATACTATAAAAATACATGAGCTGCCAATAGAAAAAGAAAATTATAAATATTTTCATAGAATATGGGCATTAGGCAGATATCATGGCGTATTGCGCAAACTTATCATAAAGTTGAAATATAATAAAAAAACGAGCGTGCTACCCCAATTTGATTCTTTTATTACAGCTGCTATGGATAATTTTGCCATGCCGTCTGATATAGATGCAGTAGCCTTTGTACCTCTGCATGATAAACGCAGAAAAGAAAGAGGTTTTAACCAGACAGAACTAATCTTTAGAAAAATACTGGATATATATCAGCTATCTCCTATAGACTGTTTGGAACGAGTCATTTGTACTAAGGCCCAATTTAGTCTGACAAGAGAGGAAAGAAAAGAAAATCTGTATAAGGCATTTGCTATTAAGCCTGGTTATACTATTAAGGCAAAAAATTGTTTATTACTGGATGATATATATACTACAGGAACGACAATGGCAGCATGCGCAAAAGTACTAAAGAAAAATGGCGCCGGGAAAATTTATGGCATTGTTTTGGCGAGTGATGCATAGTAATATAAAAAAATTGTTAAATTATATCATATGAATTATAATAAGAATAACAGAGAATGGCTGGAGGGAAAATTATGGTCAATAAAATGAGAAATTGCCCAGAATGTGGAAAGTTATTTATAGATACAGGCGCGGGAATGTGCCGGGACTGCCTGCGTAAGGAAGAGGAAAGCGAGCTTATTGTCAGCAGTTATCTTAGAGATAATCCCGGTAGTACAATAAAAGAAATATATGATGCCACAGGTGTTAAGGAACGCACAATAATGCGAATGATCCGTGCTGGCAGATTTATAGGAAAAGGAAAGATTTCCTATCCCTGCGAACGCTGCGGAACACTTATTACTGAAGGACGCTATTGTAATAAGTGTATGCAGGAATTAAAGGAAGATATAAAAAAAGCTACTGATGCCATTAAGCAAAAGCAGCAGAAAAATAATCCGTCAAGTGATACGAGAATGAAAAGCCGGGGCATGTATTCAAATAAATAAGGTGTTTTGCCTATAAGCCCTGTAAGAGTGAGGAAACTGAAGATTTTAGGGGAAAAACGTAAAAAAACAGCATATAAAGTAGTTAATTAAAATACCATGATTACCGATATTTATTGTTAGTAGATAATATCGGTGATTTTTTTTAAGGGGGGATAAGAGATGATTTCTAATAGTAGCCATATAAATTCTATAACAAATTTATATGTAAACAAAATAGATAAAGTTAATTTAAAGACTAAAGTAAAACAGCTTGATATGGAAGTCAGTGATAAAATCGTATTATCAAACGAAAGCCAGAAATTTGCGCCATATCTGAATAAATTACGTACACTGCCGGATGCTCGCATGGAAAAAGTACAAAATTATAGTAAAGCCATAGAGAGCGGGACATATAAAATTGATGCCAGTGGTGTTGCCGACAGTATCTTACAGACATGTTTTTTATAATTTTATAAAAGGATATAATTATGTGGCAGGATTTAATAGATATTATTATAAAACTTACAATGGTATATACGGATATACTTAAATCAAATGAACGAAAAAGAAAAGCAGTTTTAGCCATAGATATGAAAACCTTGGATCAGATTATTAATGAAGAACAAAAACTTATGGCTATAGTTATAAAAGAGGAACAAAAACGTCAAGAAATATTGAAAAAAATGGCAGATAAAAACCCATCAATAAATTTGACTTCAAATGTAAAATCGCTGACATTTTTTTGTCCTACTGACTACAAAGATAAATTTTTAGCTGTCAATAAGGATTTATCGGAAATTGTGAAAAAAGTAGCAGATATCAATGAAGCTAATAAAATGCTTATGCAAGGGGCGTTAACGGCTGTAAATTTGAATTTAAATTCGTTAGTACAAATGAAAGCAGATCCTGATTATAAAAAAAATGGCAGTCAGTATTTTTCTCCCCAGGAGAAAAAATTAGATTTTAAAGCATGAGGCATAATTATGAACGAATTAATAAATATATTAAAACAACAGTTAGTAAAATATAAGGAATTAGAACAGAATCTTAAAATTCAGCAGCAAATGTTTATAGCAGCCGATAATAAAAAGCTGCAGGAGCAGACAAATAAAATAGAAATGCTAGTAAATCAACTAAAATCACTGGAACGAAAGAAACAGAAAATCAGGGAACTTAATAGACAGGCAGAAACAGTATCCCCCAAAGATGTCTATACGGAAAGTTTATCAGATAAAATAAAAATATTGGCACAGGCAATAAAAAAGGTAAGCGATTGTAATAAAACACTTTTAAATAATAAAATGAATTCTATTCAGTTCAGCATTAATGTAATGACTAAGGTTACTGACGATTCACCGTATCAGTCTGATGGTGAAGCAACAGCAAGGGGAAATAATAAAATAAAAATGTTTGATAGAAGCATTTAAAAAGGATGGTTGTAATGAGGTCAACATTTTCTGGTTTAAATACTATGGTTAGTGGGCTTCAAGCTCATCAGCTGGCACTTGATACCGTTGGGCAGAATTTGTCTAACGATAGTACAGACGGTTATTCCAGACAAAGCGTTAATTTAGTAGCAACGACACCTTTAGCACAGAATACATTGTATGGTGTAAGTTATGTTGGTACAGGTGTTGACGCGGTGTCAATAACTAGGGCAAGAGATATTTTTGCAGATAAACACTACTGGCGAGAAAATGCCTCTAAGTCATATTATGAGGAAAGGCAAACTAATTATACTGCCGTTGAACAGGTTTTTAATGATTCTCAAATTAACGATCAGGACGTTGGTTTAAAGAGTTCTATAGATAAGTTTTGGAATTCATGGCAGACTTTATCCGGTGATGCTAGTAATGATGATGACAGAATAAGTACCCGCGATACAGCTGTGACAATGGCTGATAAAATAAAAACCATGGCTTCACAGATGCAGAGCCAGATAGGAACAAACTATGATCAGCTAAAGACAGATGTTACTGAAGTAAACAAAATAACAACACAAATATTAGATTTAAACAAAAATATCCGTCAAGCAGAAGCTACTGGTGGTATGGCCAACGATTTAAGAGACCAACGGGACAAACTAGTTGATGATTTATCTAAGTATATAAAAACAGATGTTACTGTACAAAGTGATGGAACATATTCCATCAGTAATAATGGGAGTGTACTCGTCGACGGTAGAGGAAAGCTTACTTTAGATTTACAGTCACAAGATAATTCTGAGTATGGAATTACAGATTATAATTTAACCTTTAAAGAAACCGGGACAATCTATAATCCTTCAGATGGGGAGATAAAAGCACTCCAGGACAATGTAGTAGAAGATAAGAATTATATTGATAAGCTTGGTAATTATTCAGCTTTTTTTCTTTCCACGTTCAACGCTCAGCATAAAGAAGGCTATGGCATTGATGGTGCTAATAATGGTAAAGGTTCAACAGATATAAACTTTTTTGGGGAAACAGGTAATTCTTATAAATGGATAAATAATGAAGATGGTACTTCAGGTGCTTATGAGAAAGCATATATTGAAAAAACCAGTGCAAGTGGCGTAGAAGAATTGCGTGGCATTAATATAATCAATGAGCTGACGGTAAACAGTAAAATAACTGATAAGGGTGGTACAGATTATATAGCAGCAAAAGGGGCTAATGTGTATACCAAGGATACATCATATACTGACAGTAATGGTAAAACAGTAAAAAAAGGCGATTATATCGATGCAAATGGCAACTGGGTAGATTATGATCACAGAATACCATCAGAAAACGGTAAGGCTGATGGTGCCGATGGATCTAATGCAGTTACATTGTCTACCATATTTAAAAAGACTTTAACAGATGCTGCCGTAAATGATCATATAAAAGAAGCAGCCGGTATGATTGATGCCAGTGGCAATTTGAAAATAAGTTCTACGAATAATAAGTCACTATATGATTATTATAATGATTCTATGACTGAGCTGGGGACTGCTTCAAGTGTGACTGATGATAATGTTACTAAAATGACATCTGTTGTTACTCAAGCTGACAATGCACGACAGTCAGTATCCGGCGTAAACTGGAATGAGGAATTAACTAATATGATAAAATTTCAGCAGGGCTATTCTGCCTGCGCACGAGTATTGACAACCATGGATGAGATGCTGGATAAATTGATAAATAGTACCGGAACGGTAGGAAGGTGATTAAAAATGCGTGTAAGTAGTACGATGATGCTGAATAATTATATGAACGCGGTCAATGGCAATTATGAAACACAGGCTAAGCTCGTAGAAGAAAATTCAACACAACAAAGATTAAACAGACCTTCAGATGATCCTGTAGGATATGCGAAATATCTTTCTTATACAAATGATGATGTTGAAAATCAGCAGTATATACAAAATGCTAAAAATGGAGTTTCATGGATGAAAGCTAGTGATGACGCCCTTACGAACATAAGCAATCAGTTTACTACTTTTATTGAGCAAACTAATCAAGCGGCTAATGGAACCAATAACACAAGTAATAATTCAGCTACAGCTAGTCAGTTGCTTTCATTGATGCAAGAAACAATAAGTCAGGGTAATACTCAGCTGGGCGGCAGGTATTTGTTTTCCGGGCAGATGGATAAGACTGAGCCTTTTACAATCTCCACAGAAAAAGTAGAACGCGGTCTTACTAAAACCCTTGATGATAATCAGGCTGATTTTTTTAGCAAGACAGTTAATATAAATGGAATGGATACCAAAGAAACGGGTGGTACCCAGGTCAATGGACTAAATCAGATGCTTAGTCTTAAAGGCAGTGATGGAGACGATTATTATCTTGACCCCAGTACTGGCTATATATTCACAAAAGATTTTGTTCAAAACGGTTATAAAGATAAACTTAATTCAGGGCAGAAAAGTGTAACAGCTGCTGATGCAGTTGGCAGGATTACGTTGACCAATAATGCAAGTACGCCTCTGGCAGATTTACCAGCTGATGCTGATGCGCTGAAAGCAGGCAATCTAAATGAATCTTCATATGGGACACAGAAGGATTATGATAATTTATCCGTAAATGTACGTTCAGACTTTATTAATAAGTATTTTGATAAAGATAATAATGGAGCTATTACAGCAGCAGGAAAGGCATTAACAACCTCAGGGCTAACTGCTTCTGGTGGAACGGGTGTTACATTTTCCTTTAATACTATCCATCAATATGTTGTCAATTACAATGGTGACGATAATAAAATATCAATGGTAAAATTAAGCGGCAGAACTGACCAAACTCGCGACAGCATTAATGTTACCGGCAGTGATGTGTTTGGCAATAGTGATATATTTGGTGCTTCACATGGTACAGCAACTTTGAACGATATGCTTACAGTTGTGGCGGAAATGGATGGCGGCAATCAAAACTGGCTTTCAAGTGATGGAATTACCATAGCTAATAATGCTAAAGATGTATTGCAAAAATCCCAGACTTCTCTAGCTTCGAGAAATGAGGCATACAGTAATGCTATTGATACGATGGATAGCCAAAATGTTGTTATTAAAGATAATATAAATAATGTCAATGGTATTAATGTCCCGGAAATTGCTACTAAATTAATGACAGCGCAGACTATTTATAACATATCTATTTCAATGGGGAAAAATGTAATTCCTAAAACCATTGCAGATTACCTTAGCTGATAATATGTATATAATGGATTAATGAATGTATTTAAGGGAATGATATACAATGTCAATGCTATGTTTAAATATAAGAAGTAGTAATCTGATTTTAAATATGAAAAGCTTTCAAGGAAAAGCTGATCCTAATATGCCAGAACCATCAGGTCAAGGGAAGTATATAGCACCAAGCTGCAATTTGAAAGTCACACCAGCTACTGTGAAAATAGATTCGACTGCATCACGTGAGGTTGTAGGGTTATATACGGATTCGGCATTTAGTAAAAAAATGGCAGAAAGAGGAGAAAAGGCACTTTCAGCAGGTATTGCACGGCGCATGCAGGAAGGGCGTGAAGTAATGGAAAACGGTGCGTTAACTGATGCATTAGGGGATATAAGCAGAAGAAATATGCTGCCCAAGCAAAAACAACTGGCGATAGTTTCTATGCCAGCGCCAAAGATAACCGTTACACCTGCTCATATTGAGGGGACTATTGACCCAGGTATTTCACAAATA
Organism: Pectinatus sottacetonis; assembly: GCF_015732155.1. Lineage (NCBI taxonomy): Bacteria > Bacillati > Bacillota > Negativicutes > Selenomonadales > Selenomonadaceae > Pectinatus > Pectinatus sottacetonis. The sequence goes on along the minus strand of NZ_WIQK01000001.1, from coordinate 139,092 downwards.
AAGCTGACAGCAGGAAAATATAAATTGGATTTTGAGCCGGCAAAAGTAGATATATCAGTTAAACAGTATGCATCTATAAAAATGTGGGTAACACAGGGACATTGTGATACCTATGCATAATTTGGAGGATTTAAATGAAAAACATAGCTACAACACGATTTGGTAATATTGATATTGATGAAGAAAAGATCATAAAATTTACCCAGGGAATTCCTGCTTTTGAAAAAGAACATGAATTTGTCATGATTCCTTATGATGAAAAAACACCATTCCTTTTTCTTCAATCAGTAAAAACGCCGGATTTAGCATTTTTGATGGTTGATCCATTTGTTTTTTTGCAGATTATGAGTTTACAATAAATGATGAAACAATAGAGGAACTAAAAATCGTAAAACAGGAAGATATGCTGACCTTTGTTTTTTTAACTGTACAAAATAAGGATGTAAAAAAGACAACAGCAAATCTTTTAGCACCAATAATCATAAATCAAAATAACCATGAGGCAAAACAATTGATTCTAGAAAATACAAACTATATGACAAAACACCAGTTAATTAATAATGTTGCGGAGGATGATAAATAATGCTAGTTTTAACACGTCGTCCTGGACAATATATAACAATCGGCGATGATATCGTCATACATATTTCTGATGTGCAAGGAGGCAATGTCCGCATTGCTATTGATGCACCTCGTAATATAAAAATATATCGCGGTGAAATATATGAAGCAATATTGGAAGAAAATAAAAAGTCTGCGTCACAATCATCAGATGTTGATTTGGGCAAACTACTGAAGGACAAATAAGTTTTCACTGCACAAGGGAATGCTATGGGTTAATACTATCTAAGGAGGGATTTTGCAATGGTCGATAATATGTCGGGAATTATTGCAGGAAATATAAATATACCTGAAAATAATATAAGCAAAAAATCAGGTGAAACTTTAACTAATATATCAAATGATAATAATGGTTCGCTCATTAAGGATGACAATAACTTAATAGGGAAAAATAAAATAAATAATGCACTGGATGATGCTATGAATGGTATTACGAGGAGTAATAAGAAAAAAATATCCAGTACTGATTTACAACAGGTAACAGATAAACTAAATAAAGACATGAATGATATGAATCTACAGCTGAAGTTTGTCTGGTATAAGGAAATTGACCAGCTTGGTGTGCGAATGATAGATATTGATACACAAAAAATCATTAAGTCCTTTCCACCGGAAGATGTTATGAAGACACTGATAAAGACAAAAGATTGGATTGGAAAATTTCTCGATGAAAATGTGTAAATGATTACTACAGGAGGATAAGTCATGGGAGTAAATGGTATATATGGACTAGCTTCAGGTCTTGATGTTGATTCATTGGTTACACAGGCTATGCAGGCTAAACAGAAACAGTATGATTCAATATATAAAAAAGAACAACGGGCAGAATGGACGAAGGATGCTTATAATTCATGGTATGAAAAATTAACTGATTTTCAGAATAATACGCTTTGGCAGTATTCTTTATCCAGCGGAATGGATCCGCATACAGCAACAAGTTCTGATAATAGCATAGTTACAGCAAAAGCAGGTGGTGCAGCAGCAAATATGTCTCATCATGTGGCAGTGGAATCATTAGCTTCTAATGCTTACTTAAAGTCCGTGGGAGAAATCACGCGGCCGTCTGGTACACCTAGTGATAGTATAAAGCTTTCAGATATAGTGGGCATAACTAACGTTAATTTTACAGCAGGCACTGATAATTCTACGGATGATAAGCTGTCTTTTGATATGGATGGATCACATTATGAGCTGAATGGCAGTGAAATGGATGAAACGGCAATTAGCTTTACGGTAAGGGATGGTACAACAACAAAGGATATTGATAATGGAACAGAATCCAATACTTCCTGTAAAGTGTCTTTTTCCTATCGTGATCTTGTTGAAGGTACTTTGAACGATGTCGCTAGTAAACTAAGTAATGGCGGAACAAATGTAAATGCCGGATATGATTCAGTGAATGATACCTTTAGTATTTATAACAATAAGGGTGGAGTTAGTAACTTTATCGACCTTACAGTCGATGATGTTCCTATTTCCAGTGCTTTAGCAAACAAGGGGATTACAATTGATAGTAATGAGCACACAAGGACATTACTGTCTGCACTAAACCTTGGTCAATATGATGCCAGCAATGATAGTTTGACCGCAATTGATGTGTCAAATCTGCATGACACACCTGATAATTTGAATTCAGGTTATAGCGGAGCCGAATTTAAAGGGACTGATGGTAAGGTAAAAATAGATGGGAAAGAATATACAACTGACAGTAGTGGAATAACAGTTGATGGTGTTTCCTATACACTACTGGCAGATAGTGATTATACACTTGATGCTAATAATAATAAGGTGTATAAAAATAGTGTAGTTTCCGTGAGTACAGATACAGATACCATTGTTAAAAATGTAAAACAATTTGTTGATGATTATAATAAAATGTTAAGTGATTTGAAAGATGCCGTTAATACAGAACCTGATAGTAATTATCAACCATTAACCGATACTGAAAAGAAGGCCATGAGTGAAGATCAGATAAAAGCATGGGAAACAAAAGCAAAACAGGGATTGTTATACAAAGATAATTCCCTGACTGACTTGATAAGTAGTATACGTTCTGCTGTCAATGAGCCTATTGCTGGTATTGGCGGCAAGTATAATAGCCTTAATAATATTGGCATATCAGTATCGGCAGAATGGACTAGTGAGAAGAGCGGTGTTTTGAGTTTAGATGAAACAAAACTAAAAAGTGCTTTAGCCGAAGATCCTAATGTTGTTTATAAGATTTTTGATAATCCGGCGGCTGATAAAAGTGATAGCAGTACCTATGGTGTAGTTAAACGTTTAAACCAGGCGGTAACTGACGCTATAGGGACAGGTGATATCGCAACGGCAAGCGGTATAAGGGGAATGGCAGGGGTCAGTGATTCCTCGGATATTTCAGACCAAAGTTATTGGGCAAAAGAAATAGTGGATTGGAAGAAAAAGCTTAGTTCATTTCAAGACTCAATGGACAAATATCAGGATAAATTATATAGTCAATTTGATGCTATGGAAACAGCCATTTCTAATTTGAGTTCTCAGTATAGTTATATTTCGAGTTTTTTAAGTTAATATATAAATAGTTATTATGAAGGGAGCATTTATTAATGCGAAATGCGTCTTATACCGCGGAAGCGTATAAACGACAGCAGGTAATGACGGCAAGCCCAGAAATGTTGACATTGATGTTGTACAATGGGGCAATAAGATTCATCAATGAGGGCATTAAATGTGTAGATGCTAAGGACTGTGTAAAATCAAATAAAGCATTGCTAAAAGCGCAAAATATACTAATAGAGTTTATGTCAACTTTGAATATGGATTATGAAATAGCGCATCAGCTTTATCCTATTTATAATTATGTTTATCGTATTTTGATCGAGGGAAATATGAAAAATGATGTAAATAAATTAAATGAGGCAAGGGAACTTTTGACGGAACTGCGTGATACATGGCACCAAGCTATGAAAAAGGCACAACAGGAAAAAAATACAGTTAACGAATAAAATATAATAAAGAACATGTTAACTGGCTATTGAATTATGTTAAAATACGCAGTATACTTATTGATATTAAAGGATAGAATAATGGAGAACACTGATAAAGAGGCAGCTGCTTTATGGAACAAATTTTATATGCTGACGACTGAGATGTATAGATTTTTGAAAAAAAGTGATATAGATATGTTCTTTTCCTTGTTACAACAGCGTTTGGATTTGCAAAAGATGTTGGAAAAACTTGACAATAAAACTTATCATAAAACTGTAGCAGGGAAAAAACTTATTTCGCAGATTAATCCGATTAATGTTCAAATTAAAGCAATGGCGCAGTCCTGGCTTATACGGATGCGAAATAAAAATAATAAGGTCAATTCGTATGATGTTTCACCATATGTACTGCAAATGAATAGATTTAATAAAAAAATGTAAAAAAAATTTATAAAGTATTTAAGTTTCATTATAAAAGTTTCGATTATATATTTAGAGTTAAAAGTCGAGTATTCTGAGCGATCGGCAGTTTATTCGGCTTTTAATATAAAGCTGTCGAGGATGATGGCAATAAAACATTTCAATCAGGGAGGAATTTTATTATGTCATTAGTAGTAAAAAATAATATGTCAGCGCTTAATACACTGAACATTATGGGAAGAAATAGTAAGGCTTTATCCAGCAGTTTGGAAAAAGTATCTTCAGGTATGAAAATCAATAGTGCGGCTGATAATCCAGCGGGCTATGCAATTTCTGAACGTATGCGCACTCAGATCCGTTCTTTGGATCAGGACAATACCAATGCACAAAATGGTCAAAACATGTTGAAGACTGCAGAAGGTTCTGTTTCTTCCACAGTTGATATCTTGAAAACTTTGAAAGAAAAAGTTCTTGATGCAGCCAATGATACTAATACCACTTATGACCGTCAGACAATGCAGGACTATCTTGATCAGGCCGTAGACCAGATCAATGATAATGCTAATACAACTTATAACGGCCAGCTGCTTATTGATGGTTCTAAGGATAAGCAAATGGATAAAGATACAGCTGTTGTTTATAGTAATTCTAGCCTTAGTACGACTACTGATTTTTCTACTGCTTTAACTGCTTTGTATAATCGCAATGGACAGAAACTTGATATTCAGAGTGCTGATAAGCTTTCTATTTCTTTTGTAAGCAATGGTAAGACTTTTACTACATCTGTTACAGTATCAAGTTTAGGCTCGGCTGCTGGATTAAAAGATGTATTTACTTTAGCTAATAGTATTGCTGGTGTATCTGGAACAGCTAATGTAGGGGAATTTGCTACTGGGTCAGTTCATACTAATTCAGTAATTGGTACAACTGCCGAAGGTGTAACGATGTATACAGCTGATGGTTCAAGTGTGTTGTCGATTGCATCATCAACAGCAGGTTTAGCAGGCAATATTGCCGGTTTTACTATCAGTATTACCGGTACAGATGGCAATATCAAAAAATCTGTTAACTCAGTACTTGATGCTTGGGATGAACAGATCAGTGCTCAGGATAAATCAGGTGATAATGCTATTACCATGCAGATCGGTACAAAATCAAACCAGGCTATTCGCGTTGGTTTAAGTGATATGCGGGCTAGAGCACTTGGACTTCAGGGTGTGTCTTCTGATGGACGTGTGCAGAATCTGGATATTACTACTCGTGCTAATGCTAATGCTTCTATCAATGTACTTGATAATGCAGTGCAGAAAGCACTTAAGGAACAAACGAAAATTGGTTCTGTGGAAAGTCGCTTAGATTATACTCAGGATAACCTGACTACACAAAGTGAAAATGTACAGGCTTCCGAATCAACTATTCGTGATTCTAATATGGCTAAAGAAATGACTGAATACACGAAGAACAATGTTCTTATGCAGGCTTCACAGGCTATGTTGGCTCAGGCAAATCAAAGCAGCCAGAATGTATTACAGTTGTTACGATAATATTTGTATTATCAGTGATATTATTAAGGCGGATGTTTATGGCATCCGCCTTAATTTTATATATAAGTTTAACATTTTTAAACTTATATATAAAATTAAAGAAAAATTATTAATAATAAAGGATGATAATATGCTGCTTTCAGCCTGTTATATAGTAAGAAATGAAGAAAAAAATTTAGCGCGAAGCATTATTTCAATAAAAAGTATAGTGGATGAAATAATCATAGTAGATACCGGTTCTACGGATAGTACAGTCAATATTGCACGACAATATACTGATAAAATATTTCCTTATCAATGGCAGGATGATTTTGCTGCTGCCCGTAATTTTGCCCTAACCAAAGCAGCAGGTTCATGGATACTTTTCCCTGACGCTGACGAATATGCAGTAATAAGAAAAAATTTTAATATCAGGAAAAAATTAGAACACACTCCAAATATTGATACTTATTTATTGAAAATAGTAAATATTGATATTGACAACAATAAATATCTCGATGAATTTTATGCACTGCGGCTTTTTAAAAATAATAATGTAATGTATAAAGGTAAAATACATGAGCAGCTTATAAAAAAATCAGGGCAAGCATTAAAAAATGAGCTTATTTTGCAGGAAGACATGTCCTTTTTTCATACTGGTTATACGCTATCTAAGGCGAAAAAAAAAGCACAGCGCAATCTTAGGCTGCTGCAAAGCGATATAGTTACCCCTGCTGTATTGATAGAGTTAGCAGAGGCTTATAATGGTGTAGATGATGCTGAAAAAGCTTTGTTTTATGCTAATAAAGCCGTACAACAGGGAAGATTGAATATTACTTATGCCAGTCGGCCTTATCGGCTGTTGATAAGTCTGCTGCAAAAAAAACAAGCTGATATAAAAATAATAAAAAAAGCTATTGAAATAGCTATGCTGGATTTTCCGGAAATGCCGGATTTTTGTGCTGAATATGGCAATATTTTTTATAATACAGGTAACTATTTAAGTGCCATAAAATACATGGAAAAAGCATTAAAATTAAAAAAAAGCTATAAAAGCATAGAACCGACACTTTTTGACAGTGATAAAGAAACAGCAGCTGAGCAAATTATCTGTCATAGTGCTGCTATATTAAAAAATGTGAAAACAATAAAAGTATCAGCGTGTATTATTGTAAAAAATGAAGAAAGAGATATTATGCGTTGGTATAATTCTGTGGCTAAATGCAGTGATGAACAGATAGTTATCGATACTGGCTCTATAGATAATACTATAAGCATATTAAAAAAACTGCCTGTAAAATTATATCATTATCAGTGGAATGATGATTTTGCGGCAGCCAAAAATTATGCTATTGATAAAGCTAAGGGAGATTGGATAATATTTATTGATGCTGATCAATACTTTAGTGCTGATTGTATAGAAAAGGTGCGCAGTGAAATAGCCAGGGCCGATATCGCAGAAAACCACCCCAGCGGCTTGTTTATAATAGAAATAAATATAGAAGAAAGTACCAGCAGAGAAATAAGCCGTTCATATAGTATCCGTGTTTTTCGCAATGACCCCGATTTGCGTTATAAAGGAGCTATTCACGAAGAACTTCAATTAAATAGCAACGGCAAATTTACTATTGTAAAAAATGATCTGTTAAAGATTTATCATACGGGTTATTCAGATAGCTACGCACAAAAAAAAGCCGCACGCAATTTAAAAATACTGCTATCAGAAAAATATAATGATGGTATTATGCGTTGGCATTATATTGCTGATGCTTATTATGGCATGGAAAATTATGAAAAAGCAGTAGAATGTATTGAAAAATATTTTAGTGAGAGTAAATATTATGTTATAAATGGCGCGAGTCATATTTGGAATACATATATCAATGCTATGCTGAAAGCTGCTTATCCACAAGATAAGATTCTGTCAGAGTTGAAAAAGGCTATTGATAAATTTCCCGAATTACCGGATTTTTATGCATTGACTGGAATAGTATTATTTAATAATGGTAAAGAGAAACTGGCAGAAAAATATCTTATACAGGCACTGGATATAAATAAAAAAAACATCGAATTAACCATAAAAGACAGTACATCGTTTTCAATGTATTTGCCAACTGCACAAAACTGCTTACGACAAATAAATTGTGCGAAAAAAGAAAAATGTACGAAAAAATTGTCTGAAAGTACAAATATAAATAATACTATGCTGGAAAGGAATTTAGCAGAAGGTAATAAAGAAGAGGCGAAAACTTATATGGAAGAAAAGATACTAGATGATGATATAATAAATAAAACTGTTGATAATATACAATGGTTATTTGTGGCAATTTTGTCACAACCTGTATTGGATAAAAAATATCTTAGGTTTTTACCTGATGCAATAGCAAGATTGGTTTGGCAGTTTTTTTCTGATAGTCCGGTTTTATCGGATAATGATGCAAATACGTATGAAACTTTATGGCCAATGATTTTAAAACATGCATCAGATAATGTCATAGAAAAGTATACATTGCTTGCAGATAAATTTTCGCTTGTGTTACAAAAAAAAATAATTACTGATCTATTAAAGGAAAATAAATGGAAGGCAGCATATCATTTATTAAAATGTATGAAAAATGCTCAGTTTGATGCTGAGTTACTATATAATTATGCTTGTTGTTTTTATTATTTAGATGAACTGGATACAGCGGAAAAATATTTTCTGCAGGCTGGTAAGACAGGGTATTCAAAAGAAATAATAAGTTCCTACCTTGCATGGATAAAAGATCGGAGAAACGGCAAATGGTAAAAATATCAGCCTGCGTAATTACTAAAAATGAAGCAGAAAATCTGCCTACGTGGCTTGCCGGTATGCGAGAAATAGCAGATGAAATGATTGTAGTGGATACGGGCTCTAGTGATAATACACGGCAGATAGCACATGATGCAGGAGCAGTTGTATATGACTTTGCCTGGCGTGACGATTTTGCAGCGGCTAAAAATTATGCGATTGACAGAGCTGTCGGTGAATGGATATTGTTTTTAGATGCGGATGAATATTTTCTTGATGATATGGGGCAAAAAATTATAAAAGAGCTTGATAAGATTAATAATAATCAAGCAGTAAATGCTTTAATGTGTCGTTTGATTAATATTGATAGAGATAATAATAACAAATTTATGGGCAGTTTTTATCAGCTGCGTATTTTTAGAAATATGCCGGGACTTCGTTATAAGGGTGTAGTACATGAAATGTTAAAATATAACGATGCTACACCACAGTTACTGGTTTTGCCGCGGGATATATATATATACCATACAGGTTATTCGGCAAAAGTTAATTTGCAAAAAATAAAACGAAATTTAAAATTAATGCAGCAGGACATAGCATTGCATGGTGAAACTATTGCTTATTATAAGCCGTTGGCAGACTGCTATTATGGATTAAAAGAATATGACAAGGCTGTTTATTATGATAAGAAACTTATTGAAAGCGGCGTAATATTGATAGGCAGTGACATTGACGTGTACCTGCAATGCATTAATGCTCTGTGTATACTTGATAAGCCGAAACCAGATATTAAGGCAGTTGTTAATAAGGGTCTTGAAAAATATCCTGAATCATCGGATCTTAACTATCAGAAGGGATTTTTATTATATGAAGATAAAAAGTATATAGAAGCAGAAACCTATTTAAATAAATCACTTAAATTATATGCAACTAAAGAACAAATATCTTCTTCCAATATGGATAGATCGTTTTTTTTGCTTTATGGATTATTGGGAGATATAGCTTCTTTAAAGGGAACAACGGAGCAGGCAGTAAAATGGTATGTTAAATCATTACAGAAAGATCCCTGTGTCCGACAATTTTTCGACAATTTTTATAAAATAATTAAGACAAGATCCAATAAAGTAAAAATAAAATTCCTAAATAAAATTTATCAAAAAGAGAATAAAGATTTTTTACTCAGAACATTAAAAGATATTGGCGCAGATGAATTATATCTTTATTATAAGGAACTTTATCAACCTGATAGTTTATCATCGACGGATAAAATAGTTAAATATTTTTGTGGGGGCAATTATAATTTGGCAGCAGAAAATTTTGCTGCTGTTCTTAATAAAAATTATAAAAATATAATTATGGATATTTTGGATAAGAAGGCAGATATGCCGCCTGGAGTTAAATGTATACTACCGCAAGGTTACCAAACAGCTTTTTATCAAGTTAAAAATAAATTAAAGCAATAGGTTAATGCCCTGGTGAGAGGAAAATATTTTATGAAGATAAGTGCCTGCGTGATTGTAAAAAATGAAGCAGTAAACATACAAACGTGGTTGTGTTGTATGAAAAAAATAGCTGATGAACTTATAGTAGTAGATACAGGATCAGCTGACGATACTAAACAAATGAGCAGCAGAGCTGGAGCCAAAGTATATGATTTCATCTGGCAGGATGATTTTGCTGCTGCTAAGAATTATGCCATAAGTAAAGCTAAGGGTGATTGGGTTTTGTTTTTTGACGCCGATGAGTATTTTTCTGAAACTGTAGCAAAACAGCTGCAACAACAGCTGCTTATTTTCCTTCATAATGATGATATAGAAGCTTTCTTATGCAAACTAGTTAATATAGACAAGGATAAAAACAATAAATTTCTCAGTAGTTTTTATCAATTGCGTATTTTTAAAAATAAGCCAGGTATTGCATATGAAGGAGCAATTCACGAAGAATTGAAAAATAAGGGCAGAAGTCTGCGTTTAGCAGCACTGCCTGCCGAAATATATGCTTATCACACGGGGTATTCGGCTTCAGTGAATGCGACAAAATTGGAACGCAATTTAATTATTTTACAACAGCAGATAAACCGGCATGGTGAAGATAAGAAACTCTATCCATATTTAGCAACATGTTATTTTGGCTTGAAACAGTATGAAAAAACTATTTATTATCTGCAAGAATTTATTAATAGCGGGATAAACATGCTGGGAGCAGAGGTATATGTTTTTATACAGTACATTGATGCACTTGAATTAGCAGGCTGCTCCCATAACGAAGTAGAGAAGGTGTTGGCAGAAGGTTTAAAAAGATTTCCTAAATCACCAGATTTGAATTATAAGAAGGGGATTATGCTATTCAGCGAGAATAAATTTAGTAATGCTGAAAAATATTTGCATAAGGCACTGCTGCTTTATGCTGATACAGAACAACTGACTGCTTCAAAAATGGATAATTATTTATTTATGTTATATGGCATTTTAGCGCAAATCAATGCATTAAAGAAGGATAATATGGCAGCAGTAAAATATTATGTCATGTCTCTGCAGAAAAACCATTATTCAAAGTTTTTCGGAGATTTTTGTCGTTTAATAAGGTGTTATCCAGTTTTGGCAAGAATAAAATTATTAGATAAAATATATAATCACAGCGGTGAGGATTTACAATTTTTATTACAATATTTCAAGAGTTTCGGTGATAGAAAATTAATTCAGCACTATGAAAAATTTCTGCCAAATAAAAAAATAATTATAGATAAAAATTTACGACTTTTTTTAGATGGACAATATAAAGAGTTAACGGAACTAACAGCTAATACACTCGATAGTACTTATAGAATAATATTATCAGCTATATTGCAAGGTAACGGTAAAACTTTGTCGGAAGAAATAAAGCTTATTTTGCCAAGTAATTACCAAAAAGTCTTTTTTACTATTCGTAGTAAATTAATATAAATGTTTATATAAGGTGGGTACACATGGGAAAGAGTAAAAAGCGTATTATGAAAAATTTACAAGGGAGATCAGGCATGAGTAATGTAAATAATTTGTCGTATAATGATTTAAAAATTGATAAGATAGTTTCTGAACATGATGTTGATAAATGCCGTATTGAAATAAAAAAACTGTTAGAAGAAAAAAAATATAATGCAGCTATGGAAAAAATAATCAGTTTGTTTAATGCTGGGCATACAGACTATGATTTAATGCTTGACCTTGCAGAGATATATTATGTAAATCGTGACTATCAAAGAGCGGAAAAATGGGCCTATAATTCAATAAAAATACAAGAAACAGGTAAAGCTTATGTGCTCCTGGCTAAAATATATTCAGATAATAATGCTACAGAAAAGATGGCAGGTGCATTAAATGCAGCACTGAAACTGCAAAAAGACATTTCCGATGAAGATAATGAACTTATAGGTGATATGACTTTGGTAGTTGAATTGTCTTATGATGCAGATATAATATCGCAAAAATATCCATATATCGCCAAGAAGATGGAAAAAGATGAAGCAGATATAGATGATGTGGATGCGTTTACAGAAGATAATGACAACAATTTCCAGCAGGATAATTTTAATGATAATTCTGCTGATAAAGATGAAATTATAGATGATACTGAAACTATGATGAATTCGGGGTCACTGCAGTCAGCACAAATGGCAGCTGATTCCATTGAACAAATGATAAATGATGAATTGGCAGGAAGTTCTGAAACCGCACCGGAAAAACCAGGGGGATTTGAGGAACACAAGATAGCCCAAAATACCACTAGTAATGATGCTCCCACTATAAATAATAAGACTGATATAGAAGCTATACGTGATAATATATTACAGGAAAACACATCACTTGTCGAAAAATTAAAAAAACTTAATGCAGCAGCAGCAAATTGCTATTTTGATAATAATTTACCAGCGTCACAAATGCTCCTCGAAACAGCATTTTCTATAGATGAATATGATGAAGGAACGTTGCGTAATTTAGTGCAATTATCATTACGGCAGAATGATAAAGAAAAAGCTTTTGACTATGCTATAAAAATGCCAACTGTTGATTTTATGCTATTAGATAAAATAAAGAATGAATAACCTTATGTGGGTTATTCATTCTTTATCAACTAATTATATTAAAAATTAATTAGTTTGTGCTTTTATATGTAAATAAGTAGTTGTGAGATTTTTTATTTGTTATTTAAATTAATTAAACAAGTTACATTATATTGTTTGTTAAAATTTTTGCTAAAATGGAGATATTATTAATGCTTCGAAAAACAAGTATAATATTATTAACACATAACCAGTTGGAATATACAAAACTTTGTGTTAAAAGCATAAGAAGACACACTAATGCTTTAAAATATGAAATTATTGTTGTTGATAATGCATCTACTGATCAAACAACTGAATGGCTTCGTAAACAAAAAGATATTAAATGTATTTTCAACTCTGAAAATAAGGGGTTTTCTGCTGGTTGTAATCAGGGAATAAGAAAATCTAATGGAACGGAAATATTATTGCTTAATAATGATACTATAGTTATGCCTAATTGGCTTAGAAATTTGAGAATAGCTTTATATAGCTCAGATAAAATAGGGGCAGTTGGTCCTGTAAGTAATAGTTGTTCAAATCTGCAAGCTATAAATGTTAATTATGAAAGTGATAACTTTTTTAAAATGCTTGAATTTGGGAAAAATTACAATCAAATTAGTAATTCCCAAAAGTGGCAAGAAAAAGTCAAACTTATAGGATTTTGCATGTTGATAAAAAAGTCTGTGGTGGATAAGGTTGGATTTTTAGATGAACAATTTTTCCCAGGAAATTTTGAAGATGACGATTATTCATTGCGAATTATAAAAGCTGGATATGATTTATTACAATGCAATGATACGTTTATTCATCATTTTGGTGGGGTTTCATTTAAGGGATATAATCAAAAATACGCGAATATTATTATTGAAAATCACAGTAAGTTTTTCAATAAATGGGGGATAGATTCTATTTCTTCTATAGATAATATAAGTGAATATAACAGCTTGAATTTATGTGCAGGGATGCATATCCTAGAAATAGGTTGTTCTTGTGGAGCTGCATTGCTGGAATTAAAGTCAAAAAATGTTGGTATAAATATATATGGTATAGATAAAAGAAAAACAGCTGTACAAATTGCTAATCATTATTTCCCTGCTATATATGGCGATATTGAAACAATGAATTTATCCTATGGAAAGGAATTTTTTGATTATATCCTTTTGCCGGATTATATAACAAAAGTTAAAAAGCCAGTAAATGTTTTAAAAAAACTTGTACCATATTTAAAAGATAACGGGGAAATTGTTGTTAGTGCCTATAACATCATGCATTATGATAATTTGAGAAAAATATTATCAGGAGATTATTTATATAAATCTGATTTAGTAAGTGATGTTTTTTCGGAAAGTAATATACGCTTTTTAAACTTATATAGTCTAAAAAAAATTATTGAGGATGCTGGGCTGAAAATAGGCCATTGTGAATCAATAGTAAAATTTGATGAAGATATTAATTATGACAATGATTTAGTGAAAACTATTCTAAGTACAAATTTAGTACCAAAGGAAAAGCATTGGGAATTAAAGGTATATAAGTATATTATGCATTTAAAACATAGATAGATATTGTAGAGAAAAGTAGTAAAGAATTAAATAAGTGATTTTAAGGAGCTAAATTATGATTATTCCAGTGAATTTTGCTAATTTTGATATAAAAGTCCGGAAGCTTTATATGGATAAAGAAGAGAGAATAGTTGCATTGACTATGGGACCCGGCTCGTATTTGGTTAATGGTAATTTAGAATATGGGAGTACAGATTGTCATGTACTTATTGGCCGCTATTGCTCATTAGCGCATAGACTTACTTTTGAAATAGGGTTAAATCATGATTATCGTCAAGTAACTACTTATCCATTTATTGATATTATGAAAAAGGATAATTTTAATCATTATAAAAATGCAAATCATTATCAGGTTATCATCGGAAATGATGTCTGGATTGGCTGCAACGTGGTAATATTAGGAGGAACACGTATTGGTAATGGTGCAGTTATAGGAGCAGGGGCAGTAGTATCTGGCAATGTACCACCATATGCTGTTGTAGTAGGAAATCCTGCCAAAGTAATTAAATATCGTTTTGATAAGGATATAATTGATAGGTTACAGAAAATTAAGTGGTGGTATTGGGATATAGAAAAAATTAAAAAGAATCTGGCCTTAATGCAAAATCCAGAAAAATTTGTAAGTAAGTTTTATTGTAATTGCTTAAATGAAGAATTAGAAAATGAAATTATTACAAAATTAAGGAATTTTAAATCGCTAAAGTATAAAATTTATTATTTTATATTAGATTTTGAAAATAGTTATCCTATTTGGAAAAAGATTATAGAGGAATATTTGGGAAAATATTCCTCTATAAACAAAATTATACTTTTATTAGAACTACCAAAAACAAAATATTGTAGGGAAATAGCATATTTACAGAAATGCATAACAAGTAAGGGAAAAAATTCTCCTACAATATTAATATATCAGGGAAATGGAAAAATTACTGATTATATATTACAAAATGTAGATTATTTTATTACAAGTCGTGAAGATATTTCCTCACAATGTGTAGATTATAGTGTGAATTATAATTTTGATGTTATATCTGGACTAGAAAATGATGTATTTGCGATGGATAACATAATTAATAATAATGAATTAATAGCTTCAAATACAATGAATTCAAATAAAAATTTAGCTCAAAAAATTGATATGGCAATTATAAATGAAAAAAGAAAAATTGAAAATAATTTTTTAGAAAATCAATTAGAAAATGGATTATTAAAAATACGTAATATGGGTTCAATATTATATGAATATAATCAAAGATATACAGATAATGACTTAGAAAATGAATTACAAAAAATAGAAAAAATATTATCGGACAAGACTTTATACAAAAATATAGATGATAAGCGGGTACTTTTTTATGATGGGTTTGGGCTTGATAGCAGAGGGCTGGCTCAAATTTATTTACAGGCACTTGGCTTGGCAGGATACAAAATATTTTATATTGTAATAAATAAGGGAAGAGAAAATATTCCAACTTTAAAAAAAATATTACATTGCTATAATGCAAAAATTTTATATTTACCAGCTAATAATATAATAAATACATATAAAATATTATGTAAATACATATATTTATTTAAACCGCGAATTGGTTTCCTTTATACTACACCATATGATATTTCTGCAATTATGGCATTTATGCATTTTAAAAATATGATGAAACGTTATCTAATAAATTTGACAGATCATGCTTTTTGGTTAGGAAAAAATAGTTTTGATTATTGTTTAGAATTTAGAGATTATGGTGCGTCTTTATCATTTAAATATAGAAAAATTTTGGCAAATAAACTTATTAAACAACCATATTATCCCATTTTTAATAAAAGGCTTAAATTTGATGGATTTCCATTTGAAAAAGAAAATAAAGATTTTGTTATTTTTTCAGGTGGTTTTTTGTATAAGACAATGGATAAAAATAACACCTACTATCAAATTATTGATTATTGTTTAAAAGCTTTTTCGCATACCAAATTTTGGTATGCAGGGTATGGAGATGATTCCCAATTAAAAATATTAATGGCAAGATATCCTGGTCGTGTTTTTCATACAAATGAAAGAAAGGATTTATTCCAAGTTTTACAAAATATTGACATGTATATAAATACATATCCTTTTTTGGGTGGACTTATGACTCAATATAGTGCTATTGCTGGTAAAGCGCCAATTACTTTAGGAAGTGGTAAATCCTTAGAAGGATTACTTTTCAATTCAGAAAAGTTAAAAATTGAATTTATTAAGATAGAAGAAATTAAAGAAGAAATAATAAAATATATTAGTGATGAAGATTATCGATATAAAAAAGATTATCAAATGAAAAATACAGTTATTGATTCAAAGATATTTACTGAAAATTTAGTACAAATTATAGAGTGTAATAAATCTAAATTTCCTATTCATATATACGATATAGATACATCACAGGATAAAAAAATTTATTATGAACAATTTTTAAAAAAATTCGGTAGTGATATTTTTAATAGCTAAATATTTTATTATTTGTCCCGATGGAGGAATATTGTAGGTGAAAATTATTAGCATAAAAACTGTAAAACATGAAATTTTAGGTAGTTTATCCTTTTTTGAAGGAGAAAGGGATATTCCTTTTTCTATTAAACGTGTTTATTATATTTATGGAGTGCCTAAAGAAGGACAAAGAGGTGGACATGCGCATAAAAATTTGCAACAAATGCTTTTTTGTCCTTATGGTAGTATAGAAATAGTATTAGATGATGGAAATAATAAAAAAAGCATAATGCTTGATTCGCCAGAAAAAGGATTGTTAATAGGAAATGGTATATGGCGTGATATGATATGGCACAAAAATGAGTCGGTTCTTTGTGTGGTTGCTTCCGCTTATTATAATGAACATGATTATATACGAGATCATAAAATATTCAAAAAAATGGTAGAAGAAGGATATTGGGATGAAAATTGATTTAGCAGTGTTAAATCGTCAGTTTGAACTATATCAAAAAGAATATGAATCGGCAGCAATTAAAGTGCTACGTTCAGGATGGTATATACTCGGACCTGAATTAGAACAATTTGAAAATGAATTTAAAACTTATATAGGGTGTGAATATAGCGTTGGGTTAAATTCGGGATTAGATGCATTAACATTGGCAGTAAAGGCATTAGGAATAAAAGCAGGAGATGAAGTGATTGTTCCAGCCAATACATATATAGCCACAGTATTGAGTATTACAGAAAATGGGGCAACGCCAATTTTTGTTGAGCCAGACATATATTATAATATAGATGCAGAAAATATAGAACGGGTAATTACAGCAAAAACAAAAGCAATAATGACTGTGCATCTTTATGGGCAGGCAGCTCAAATGGATAAAATAACACAAATTGCAAATAAATATAACTTGTATTTACTCGAAGATTGCGCCCAGTCGCATGGGGCACATTTTGATAAAAAAATGACAGGATCTTTTGGCGATATAGGATGCTTTAGTTTTTATCCAACTAAAAATCTAGGTGCATTTGGTGATTCTGGGGCAATTGTTACTGATAATGAAAAACTTTATAAAAGAATAAAAATGATGCGTAATTATGGGAGCCGAATAAAATATCATAATGAACTTGAAGGTGTTAATTCTCGTCTAGATGAAGTTCAAGCAGCACTTTTGCGCGTTAAATTAGAACACATAAAGGAACTGGAAAGTGAACGTAAAAAGATTGCCAATATATATTTAGAAGAAATACGAAATGATAATATAAAATTACCAATGACAAGAAGTAAGTCAGAACATGTATATCATCAGTTTGTCATAAGAACAGAAAAACGTGATAAATTTAAGTGTTTTCTAGAAGATAAAGGAATAAAAACAGTTATTCATTATCCTATACCGCCGCATTTATCGGAGTGTTATAGGTACCTTGGACATAAGAAGGGTGAGTATCCTATAGCAGAAAATTATGCAGATACAGTATTGAGTTTACCAATTTTTAATGGAATGACAGATAATGAGATTACTTATATTATTGATACTATCAATGGTTATAAAGGGTAGGTATGAGTCGATTAAGATTATTTGTGTCACCGTTATTATTGATGTTGATTCAGACAGTAAATAATCAAGAGGAGCTATTATGGAAAAAAGTATATACATCGAAGGGAAATATGCTATTTTAGATGAAATTTCCCCCAAATATTTTAAATATGTAATTAAATGGCGTAATGATAAAGTTTTGAATAAATTTTTAAATCAGCCTTTTGATCTTACATTAGAAAGTGAATTAGAATGGTATAAAAAATATGTTAAAGATGATACCCAGGGATTTATGATTATGATAGACAAGGAAAGTAATATTCCCTTTGGGACAATCGGCTGGACGGATTTGGACAAAATACATAAAAAATGTATATTGGGAAGACTTATCTTAGGCAATCCATTATTTAAAGGAACAATGGCTTTTTTGGAAAGTTTTATATTAATAGGAGATTATTTATATAAAAAAGTTGATAATATGTATATTCATGTTGGGATAAGAAATAAAAAAGCACTACACATAAATAAAACAATGGGCTTTATTTATAATATATCTGAGTGTCAATATCCGCATGAATTACTGGTAAATGGGAATAAACAAAGGGAACTTTATCGTACAAAAGATATGTATAATAAAACTAAAAAAGACTTAGAAATATTATTTTAAAAACAATATGTACAATAATCAAAGGAGAATATCACATGGGAGAAAAACAATTTATAGATAAAATGGTTGAATTACTGGATTGTGAAGAAAAAATAGAAATGGATACAGAGTTAAATAATATAGAAGAATGGGATTCATTAAGTTTTGTAAGTTTTTTAGCAATGGCAGACGCATCATATGGTAAAAAGATTTTACCTGAGAAGATACGTGAAGCTAAAAAAATATCTGATTTATATGCATTAGTGAAATAAAATTAATACATGGAGAAATATATGGATTCAGTGGAGTTTAACTTTACAGGAAATCACTATATAGTGACAGGCGCATCATCTGGAATGGGGCGTCAGGTTACACTAGAATTAGTAAAAGCTGGTGCAGTTATATTAGCTGTTGCAAGAAAAAAAGAAAACCTGTTAAGCTTAAAAGAAGAAGCGCCTGAACAAATTCATATTGCAACAGTGGATGTCTGTGATAATATAGCATTAGAAAATAAGATAAGAGAATTTGTCGATAAATATGGTAAATTAAATGGGAGCGTACATGCAGCAGGAATAAGCGAAATTACTCCATTACGCGCATATAATAAAGATATAGCTCATAAGATTATGCAGACAAGTTTTTGGGCTGGAATAGACCTAATTCAACTTGTTACAAAAAGTAAATATTCAGAAAAAGGGACGTCAAATGTTATTTTTTCATCAGTATGTGCACTTTCTAGTGAAAAAGGAATGTTTGCCTATACTGCAGCAAAAGCAGCAATAAATAGTAGTATAAAATCTATTGCCAAGGAAATTTGTGGTAAAGGGCACAGACTTAATAGCATAGTACCAGGATGGGTAAAAACACCAATGACCGAAAGAGCTGAGAATTTAACAAATACAAAAGATCTTTTTGATAGATATTTATTAGGAACAGGAGAAGTAAAAGATATTAGTGGCACAGTACTTTTTCTTTTAAGTAACAGAGCAAAATGGATTACGGGAAGTAATATTGTAGTCGATGGAGGATATTTAGCGTAAAAATTTTAAGGAGGAAAACTTGAAAGCATATATTACAAAAATAACATATTCATTACCTGAAACAGTAGAAATTAATGAAATAAACCGTTTGACCAAAAAAACGGGAATATATAGAAGGCATATTTGTAATAGTAGGGAAATAGCATCTGACTTAGCCATAAAAGCGGCAAATAAATTATTCGACAAAGGAATAGATAAAACTAAAATTGATTTCATAATTCTTTGTACACAATCACCTGATTATATCTTACCAACTACAGCTTGTATTTTGCAGGATAAGCTTGGATTAAATAAAAACAGCGGTGCTTTTGATTTTAACTTAGGTTGTTCAGGCTTTGTCTATGGATTAGGAATAGCAAAAGGTCTTATTGAATCAGGACAAGCAGGATATATTTTATTAATAACAGCAGAAACATATAGTAAATATATAAATTCACGAGATAATGCAGTGAAACCGCTTTTTGGCGATGGGGCAACAGCTTGTTTAATTGAAAGCAGAAAAGAAGAAGAGTCTGGGATATTAGGAAACGTTTTTGGGACAGATGGGAGTGGTGCAGGAAAGCTAATTGTTCCAGTAGGTGCAATGCAAGAACGCTTTGGAGTTCCTGAAAAAGAAACCACAGATAAATATGGAAACATACGGACAAATTATAATTTGTATATGGATGGGGCAGCTATTAGTCAGTTTGCCTTAGAAGTTGTTCCCAAAACCATGAAAACCATTTTAAAAAAGATGAATTTAAGTAAAACTGAAATAGATTATTTTGTATTCCACCAGGCCAATAAATTTATTTTGGAGTTTTTGCAGCAAAAATGCGAATTATTAAACTGTCATTTTTGGAATGATGCTAGTGAATATGGAAATACTGTATCTAGTTCAATACCAATAGCATTAACTGATTTAGTACAAAAAGAACCAGTAGAAAAATTAGAAAAAGTTATGCTTATAGGCTTCGGAGTAGGTTTATCCTGGGCTGGTTGTATTGTTAATTTAAAATTATTAAGGAATTAAAGGAATATTTGCTGTGTTGCTATAAATCAAGGAGGAGGCAGGAGCATTATAATGGTCTCATAAATTAAGACATTTTCTGAACACGTTTATAATGAACCTGATATACTGTAGATAACACTCGAAAGAAGGTTCATTTATGTCTCGGAAAAGAAGAAATTTCACAGCAAAATTCAAATCGGATCTTGTTCTTGAACTGCTCAAGGGTGAGAAAGATCTCAACTCGGTAGCTACCGAAAATAGCATACAGCCAAATCTTTTGCGAAACTGGAAAAAGGAATTTCTTGATAAAGCCTCTGTTGTATTCGATGATTCCCGTGAGGAGAATATCAGAGAAAAGCTTGATGAGGAACGCAAAGAGAAAGAAGAATATGCGAAAAAGGTTGGCCAGCTCACCATGCAGGTGGACTGGTTGAAAAAAATCTACAGAACTCCTTGGACCTGACTACGAAAGTAAATTTAGTCCGAAACCTTTTGACGACTAAGGAACTTCCAGCTCAAAAAGGCGCTGAATTACTTGAAGTAAATCGTACTAGCATTTATTACAAAGGAACGCCAGTTTCAGAAGAAGAGCTTGCATGTAAGGCCATTATAGACCGTATTCATACGGATAATCCCGCTTGGGGCGCACGTCAAATATCATCTCAACTTAAAAACCTCGGTTATTTAGTAGGGCGCAGGAAAGCACGCCGATATATGACGGAAATGGGAATTGACGCGATATATCCGAAGATGAATCTTTCAAAGCGCATGCAGCAGGCAAAGGTATGTCCTTACTTACTACGTAATGCCGTAATATCTCGGCCAAATCAAGCCTGGTCAATAGACATCACCTATATTCCCATCAAGCGAGGATTCCTTTATTTGACTGCTGTCATCGATTGGTATAGCCGATGTATTGTTGGCTGGGAGGTAGATGATACATTGGATACAAGAATGGTCATTCATGCACTTGGAAAAGCTTTTAGAGTTGCCAAGCCACTAATTTTAAATTCAGATCAGGGGTGTCAATTCACCAGCAATGAATATATTGAATTTCTCAAAGGGAATAACATCCGTCAAAGCATGGATGGAAAGAGCCGATGGGCTGACAATATTATGATTGAACGTTGATTTCGAAGTTTCAAGTATGAAGAAGCTTATCTGACCCAATATGCCAACCTAAAAGAGGCGCGTCAAGCAATTAAGAAGTATATCTATACCTACAATTTTAAACGGCATCATTCAGCAATTGATTATCAGGTGCCAGCTACGCTGTACTATCCAGCAATGCTGATAGACTATGCCACGGCTTAAGGTTCATTATAAAATCTTTAGATTTCTGTCTTGACAAGTGAGCCATTATATTTTGCCTGTTTTGTATGGGTTCTTTTATTAATAGTTTTTCTATGGCAAACAGTTTATTTATTTGTTTTATGCTTTCTTGTGCTATTGTCCCGGAAAGTTCATCAGTGTCAGAAGGTATTGCTTCAACGAAGTATCTTCTGGCATGGGCCCAGCACAGACAATGTTTTATGTTTTCTACTTTTTCATAGCCAATATAGGCATCGGTGTGCAAATACCCGTTATATCCTTGGAGAAAGTTTTGGGCATAATCGCCTTTTCTTCCTGGCTGGTATTCGAATATCCGGATGTTATGTATTGGGTCATATTTACCGCTGCTATACAGCCACATATAGGATTTTGCTGTGTTTTTACGGTTTTTTTCGCCCATTATTTGTACTGGTGTTTCGTCTGCATGAATAACTTTTTCTTGTAAAAGATATTCATGCATTTTTTTTATTATGGGCAGCAGCCACTCTTGTGCTGCTAAAACTATCCAGTTGGCAAGCGTTGCTCTGTTTAGTTTTATGCCTAATTGCTGCCATTGTTTTTCCTGACGGTAAAGCGGTACTGCATATTCATATTTTTGCTGCATGGTATGAGCTATTGCTGACGGTGTGGCTATACTATGTGGTATTACGGATGCTGGTATTTGTGGTTTTTCTATACTGAAGTGTTCATTTTTTCGGCAAGTGCGGCATTCAAATGTCTCCCGGTAAAGGTCTATTACTTTTACTTTAGCTGGGATATATTCTAATTCGCTGCGGATAAATTCTTCACCCATGGAGACAAGGTTACTTTGGCAGCGGTTACAAATTCTTTTATCTTCGGGTAGTGTTATAATTTTCTTTTCATGTGGCAGGTTTTCCAGCAGTTCTTTTTTCTGCCCGGAATATTTTTTGCGTTTATGTTCTTTTATTATCTGTATTTCTGGTTCGGGGGCAGTTTTCTTTGTTTGCTGTTCTGCTTCGTCAAACAGGCTTAATTGATCTTCACAAATAACAGCTGTTTTTTCTGTTTTACGGCCAAATACATGTTTGCGTAGATAAGCAACCTGTTCTTTAAGACGCAGGTTTTCTTCTTCTAATGTTGTTATGCGTTTTTTCATTGAAGCTTCCAGCTGTGTCATAAATAACCGTCCTTTAATAAAAAGATGTTTACAGTAATCGAGTAGGAGGTCACTCATTAATTGAATGACCGACCTCTCACACCACCGTACTTACTGTTCAGTATACGGCGGTTCAATAATTTAACGTGAATGAAACATCTCATATTTCTTGGCTATATTCATATAACCAAGCGACTCAAGATATTTATCTGTTAGTGTTTTGCCTAATATTGGACTGTTTGCGATGCGCCAGTACCCCAGTCTTGTATTGGCATACTCCCACGCCTTGCCTTTGTACAATCCTAATCGATTCAGATTTTTAAATCTCGCGGAAATTTTCTTCCACTGTTTCCACAGATACATTCTCAATCTACGCCTAATCCACTGGTTTAAATCTTGTATTCTGCTGCGCATATCGCTTATGGAAAAGTAATTAAGCCAGCCTATTGTATAATTTTTTAATTCAAGCAAGATGCTTTCTATTGACCGGCCGCGACTGCGGCCGGTTATTTCTTTCACCTTTTGCTTGAATTTCCGGATTACATTTTGGTGTGGCCTGATTCCTATTTTCCCTACTACTTTGTGCAGAGAAAATCCTAAAAACTTTTCCCGCAATGGGCTGCCTATTTTACTTTTCTTCCGGTTGACTTTTAGTTTCAGTTTTCCTTCAAGATAGTTTATACAGCTCTCCATTACACGTTTTGCCGCTCTTGGCGTTTTTACATAGATGTTACAGTCATCGGCGTATCTTACAAATTTATGTCCCCTGCTTTCTAGCAGTTTGTCAAATTTTGTAAGATAGATGTTAGACAGTAATGGTGACAGGTTTCCTCCCTGCGGCGTTCCTGCCATTGTCGGGCTTATTATTCCGCCTTCCATTACTCCGCTCTTTAAATATTTTCGGATGAGTGCTATTGCGCGCTCATCCTGTATTTCTTCTCGGAGCATGTTTATGAGCATGTCATGATTTACCGTGTCAAAGTACTGTGCAAGGTCAAGGTCCACTATTTTAGTGTATCCTTCTTTATAATAGGCTTCCGCCTGTTTTATGGCCAGGTGCGCACTCTTTCCCGGTCTGAATCCATAACTGTTGTCTGAGAATGTCTGTTCGAAAATTGGCTGTAGTACCTGCATTATTGCTTGTTGTATTACTCTGTCCAGTACTGTTGGTATGCCAAGCTTTCTTTTCCCTCCGTCTGGCTTAGGTATTTCTACCCGCCGTACCGGCTGTGGTTTATATTTCCCGTTCTTTAGCGATTCAAGGAATTCTTCCTTATGTTCTTTTAACCATCCGTACATTTCGTCAACTTTCATGCCATCTACTCCGGCTGCGCCTTTCTTTCGCTTTACCCTGAGATAGGCTTCATTGAGATTTGCCGGACTTAGGATTATTTCTAACAGGTTCACACGGTTCTTTGTTGCAGTTCCCAGCGATGTCATGCTCTGCGCTCCCTTGCTACTATCTGTTTCCAACATACCCTTACAAGGGCAGTCCATTTTATTGGTTTTCTGCTTTCTTTGCATGACTTCTCCTCCCTCTGCCCAAGAACGCTATTATTGTTCGGTCCTTCCTGGATTTCTTCCAGTACTATGACCTCAGCTGACTTCTCACGATAAATCTTATTTCAACCATGTTTCAATTTTATTTCTGCATGTCCGCGAGACCTCCCCGGGTAAGAACGCAGTCTTTCTCTCCATCCATCTGCCACATTTACAGGATTGGCCTCGAATAGTTTTGGGCTTTGGTTTGTCTAGCAACCTTACCCGGTTACTCCTGCCTTATATGTGATTTCTGTTCGTCAGACCAGAGATTTGCCGCTGGCTTCCTTTAGATTCCACCTCGCGATGGACACCCTTGCCTTAAGCTATGTGCTTGGCACTATTAACCTGCACTCGGGACTTTCACCCGTTAGACTGCGCCCATGCCGGGCACACTAGCAGAAAGACCGGTAAATTCATAGCAATTTATGAATTTACCGGTCATATACAATTTTTAGCGGTTATTTTCTTTACAGCTTTAGGCTGGTTTATGCATAAACCTTCCAGCAGCCAGCGTAATTGCTGCCGGCTTAAATCCAGTACTTCTTCAGGTGTATCCGGCCACTGGAATTTGCCATTTTCCAGCCGTTTATATAAAAGGACAAAACCGTCACCTTCAAATAATAATGCTTTAAGCCGGTCGTGTTTCCTGCTGCTGAATAAAAACAAACTCTTGTCAAACGGACCCATCTTGAATTTTTGCTGTACTAAACAGCAAACACGTTCGTTTCATAAACCGGAAAATAAATATTAACAAAAAAAGGAAATAAATGATATAATCCAAAGTAAAAAAGTATAGGTGAAAAAATGGATTATATCAAAGAAAAATTTGCAATAATAGAAGATAACAAACATTCAAGCTATGTAGAACATAGTTTAACAGATATACTTACTATAATAATGTGTGCCGTATTGTGTGGATTAGATGAACTGGCAGATATAACAACTTATGCATAAAGCAATGCAAAATTTTTAAAAAAGAAATTTAATATCACTAAAATCCCTTCTAAAGCTACTTTCAGCCGTATATTAAATATTATGGACGCAGATAAAGTAGCCAGTGTAATTATTGAAATAATGCATGATGCAGCATACTGTGACTTGGGCGATGTTATCGCTGTAGACGGGAAGGCAATCCGTAGTACCTCTAAAAAAGGTACACCGCATTCAGCACTGCAAATATTAACTGTATATTTAACACAAAGCGGCGTCGTTTTAGGGCAAAAATCTATACATGAAAAGACAAACGAGATTCCTGTATTCCAGCAGCTATTGGATAATCTAAACATTAAGGACAAGACAGTAACGGCTGATGCGATGCATTGTCAAAAAGAAACCTGCAAGAAAATTATAGCCAAGCATGGCAATTACGTTTTTGGGCTTAAGGAAAACCAAAAGACATTGCACGATGATGTTAAATTTTTCTTTGATGAAGAATTCGATAGCAAAACATTAGATTCTTATACGACAGTTGAAAAAAATGGAGGAAGAATTGAGAAACGCATCTGCAAAAAATGTTCAGATATTAAATGGCTGAATGGATATAAAGAATGGGCAGGACTGAGTTCAATATTTGCAGTTAAGCGTATTACAACAACGAACCGTGAAACCAGTGATGAAACTGGTTATTATATAACAAGTAAGGATACAGATGCCAAAGAGCTTTTACATATTTGCCGTGAACATTGGAAAATTGAAAGCATGCATTGGCTGTTAGATGTAACCTTTTCGGAAGATGAGTGTTCTATTATATCTGAAAATGGGCAAAAAACTTTAAACAGCCTTAGAAAATTGGCATTACTGCTACATAAAAGATATTTAGCTAAGCAGCTTAAAAAATGTAGCATTAAAGCTAATCTGCTAAAATGTCTTATGAATAGCCAACTGTTATGTGAGGTAGCTGACTTATAGACTAACATTTCTTATTTAAGAACAATTATCTTGTTTATGAAACGAACGTGAACAGCAAAGACCATCTATTGACTTTGGCATATCCGTATGACCACAGGCTATATAAATATGTTCTACTGAAGATATGTCACCGAGCATATTTCTGTTCCATTTTTATAAATAACGCCAGTGTTTCTTCCAAATATTGAGAATTTATATTATCCTGTGTTTCCAAACAAAAATTACCATAACGAATGGTGATTTTTGTTGGAACAGCTGCTGATTTTAATGAGGCGGAAATATTAATAGGAACAATAGTACCTGCTAAAGACTTACCTGCTTCATTACGGATTATTTTCTGCCAATAATAATAACTTTTTACGTTTAAACCATACTTTTCACAAAAAGATTTTACTGTAAGATTGCTGCCTGCCCGCTCGCTCTTTCAAATACTTCCGCCATTGCTGTAAACGATATTGTCTTGTTAATTCTTTAGTACTTATGAGAAAATCCCCCTTTAGACTTTTTCGAGTTTTTCGACCTTCTCTGAAAACTCTAAAGAAATTATCTCATGTTTGAGGTATGTTTTATAGCCACTGTTTTATTTTGCGGTTACAAATAGTGTATAGAAAATGCCGCTAATCCTGTATTGTAATTACAAGGGTTAGCGGCATTCATATATGTTAAGGTTACTGGCTACAGTTGTTTTTTATTTCGTGACTCCATGGCAGATAATTTTCTATCAGCTCAGGATTCTAAATAATTTGCTGGTTAGGCATGTTTTTTTCATATATATTCAAGATATTATATGTATCTATTTTATTTGTCTTGCAGGTTTTTATTATGCTGTATACAGCGGCGCTTGCTTTGGCTCCTTTGGGCTAACCGAAAAAACAGCCAGTTTCCTGCAAAGTTATTCCTAAGAAAATTATCTCATATTTGAGGAATATTTTATAGCCACTGCCTTATTTTGTGGTTACTATGAAACGACTAGGTAGAAAGATATAATTATAGAAATCCTGAATCAGATCCATCTAAAATTATTGGCCAATCTTCTTTATCAATTTTTTCATTGCTATATAAAAATGCTATTATGGCATGATGAATTTGATTTTTATCTAAGCTTATACTAACTCTTGTACAAATATTATTTATAATTTCATTGGCGTGGTTTAAAATTCTGGTAAAAGTTTCCTCATCTACATTGTATTCAGAAGAATCAAGAATTTGGGCATTAAAGGTAATGTTATTTACATCATATTTTTGTTTAATAAACCAAACGCCTGTAATATTTTCAATTATAAAAGTTACTTTATTTTGTGAGGCGAGTGATATGCTTGTAGTTATTTTTGATCCGTTATCGTAAAATATCATTTATTTTTACTCCTTTTTTCTAGTTCTGTATTATTTTCTTTCAGTATATATTCATTTACTAATGCTAATCTATTACCATTATAAATGTAAGTTGGATTTATAAAATATACGCCTGATATTAGTGTTTCAGCGATAAAATTCTTTTTTAATAAATCTTTTAGGCCACGATAAAAAGTAGCTCTACTACAGGTTGCTTGTTGTTCATCTTCTAGCATGTCATAATTAAGCAGTATAGTATCTTTAGTATATTGCTTATTTAGAATAATAATGTTATAAATAATAGAAAATGTTTTCATACCGGCACTTGATAAACCTGTAAGTGTTCTTATTCCTAATGAATATATTTTTAAAAAGTGAGTTTTATCAACTTCGACTTTCGTATAAAATCCAGTCATTTCTTTTATTTCTTCAGTATCAGAAGTAACGACAAGTCTAGTATCACTTTGTTCTCCTGTGCCAGTTATTGTCCTATTACCTTGTATGCTTTGAAGTGTAGTTTCTTTCAGAAAAGGATTTTCTTTGTACTTTGTTACATTAGTACGTCTCGCCATATTTCAAAACCTCCTTTGCTAGAATATACAGCATATTAGATAGATGGTTTATATGTATCTAAAGCACCTTTAAAATGATATTAGAAGTGTCACTGGAATTGACAATATGATATATATATAACTTTACCACATACATATTGGGGAATCAATAAAAATAACATTTATAATATCATTTTTCGCGTTGTGTTAGTTGATAAAATAATTTAAAGTGCGATAGTAGAGACTGCTTAATATATTTTTTACAACGAGATTTTCGGCTATTATTGTTTATAAATAACAAAATTTCCTACCGGCTTTATCCTAATAGTTATAGAATTGCAATTATTCTCTAAAAATTGAGAGATGTAATATCTTATTTAACAGTAGGAGGTGCATTGTTGGCGATATAAAGCAATATATAAAAACCAAAATTTTAAGTAAAGGAATATGAAATAGATGAAGAACACTGATTCAAATATTAACAAACAAAAGATTTAAATCTACGAGAATGGAATTGCCTTGAATGAGGAACACACAATAATAAAGATAAAAACGCAGCTATAAATATACTCCAAGAAGGAGAAAAATTTTTTTTCTCGAAATATATAATATATATAAAGATGTTAATCGTTTAGAAGAGAATTCATAAAAATGGCATTTTGCCAGCAATATTCGTTCGTATTCTAGAATTTTCTGCCTTTAGGCATGAGGGAGTATGTCAATAATATACTTATTTCATGGTAAAATGGAAACAATAATTAAAAGGAGAGATAATATGGATACCAAAAATTTTTTAGTGGCGGTCGACGGTTCTGAAAACTCAATGATTGCGTTGCAGCAGGCAATAGAAATTGCTGAGAAATTTAAAGCTAAGCTGTATGTAATTTATGTAAAGAATCGTAATGTCCCAGTTGTCGATTCATATCTGTTAGAAGAACTTATTGAATCAAATAATCGTTATTCTAAAGCGATACTTGACAATGCAGTAAAAAAAGTACCGGATAGTGTAGATGTTGAAGGTATTATGGAGATAGGTGATCCAGCAGACCAAATACTAAAGTTAGTAAAAGAAAAGTCTATTGACATGGTTATTATTGGGTCGCGTGGTTTAGGAACAATAGAGGGAAAAATTTTTGGCAGCGTAAGTCAAAAAGTCATTCAAGATGCAAAATGCTGTGTGTTGGTATGTAAAAAAGAAAGTAAGCTGTTTTAAAAAAGAGCTTGGGCAGGCATCATTGATTGCCTGATAGTAAGATGTCTGCCTATAAAAAGATAAATTTATGATATGAAAAGGTTTTGCTTTGTAATAAATACTTTTATGTATGATAATCATAGATAAAACAATGTGTAGAATTATTTACTAAGCTTGTATGACATTGAATTAAGTAGCTTTACAAATATTTCTATTACATTTATGAATAATATAGATGTTTTATTTTAATGTGAAAGTTTATAAAATACTTTTGTTATTTACACTAATTCGCATTAATATTTTTTATATAGGGGATTTTTAGGTAGCAATTTTTTTAGGAAAAATAAGCAATGTATTTAGTGCAATAGCTTCAGTCGTTAAACTCATAAAGCATGATGTTTTTGTATGTTTTTTTGGTGTATACTATATACACTTAATAAAAAATGATTTTTATTGAGTGGAAGTAAAAACATATTGGCATAATTAACCAATTATGTAAATGGGATGTTACAAATAGAGAAAATGTAACACTTATAAACTAATTTGGAGGCTGAAACTATGGCATTAGTACAAAAAGAAGTTCGGGATAATGTGGGGATTATTACTTTGGATAATCCTAAAAAGCTGAATGCTCTCAGCAGAGAAATGGTAGATGATATAATTAGTGCATTTGATGATTTTGAAGCGCAGAGGATACCAGTTATTATTTTGAAAGCATCTGAAGGAATGAAAGTCTGGTCCGCAGGACATGATGTAAAAGAACTGCCGCGTAAGATGAGAGATCCGTTAAGTTATTATGATTCTTTGGAAAGACTGTTAAGGACTGTAGAAAAATATTTTGGACCTGTAATAGCGGTTGTTCATGGCAGTGTTTGGGGTGGAGCTTGTGATTTGACTATGACCTGTGATATGGTTGTGGCTGATGATACGGCAAGTTTTGCAATGACTCCTGTAAAAATGGGAGTACCATATAATCTTACTGGTATTCTTCATTTTATGAATAGATTGCCAATTAATATTGCTAAGGAAATGTTTTTTACAGCATCGCCACTGCCTGCTAAAAAAGCAGCAGAAATTGGTATTATAAACCATCTGGTACCGGAAGAAGATCTTTTGAAGGTTGCGATGGATATAGCTAAAACAGTGATGTCACGTTCTCAGTTGTCTGTGGAAGTTATCAAGGAACAGTTTCGTATTTTGTCTAAAGCTTTCCCAATTAATCCAGCTGATTTTGAACGTGTTCAGGGATTGCGGCGTAAAGTATATGATAGCCATGATTATGAAGAAGCTATTACAGCCTTTTTGGAAAAAAGACCACCATGTTTTAATGGTAAATAATATAACTGCTTAATTAAATAATATGTAGCAAAAATGCCACTAATCTTGTATAGTAATTATAAGATTAGTGGCATTATATAGTTTCGTTCATATTATAAAAATTATATGGATTACTATTAGGTAAAAAATGAAAAAGCCGTCCGTATAGGGGTAGTAGCTTACATATACATATCGTCAGGGAAGATACATATTAGTCAAGAAGAAATTTATATGAGGTCTTTTGAATACGAATATAATATTAAAAGTAACTTTCTTTAAATACTTTTAATTAACATAATAAAAAAGCCACCCATATTGGTCGGTACGAAAAAAGGTATTACTATGAATCAAAAAGATAATCAAAAACTTAAAACTTCTACAACTGGACATATTATAAAAACTAGTAAAAATAATTCTGTTCTAGCACAAAAAATTAAGAAAGCATCCAAGAAAATTTTAAAAAAGAATTATAAACTTTATAAAGACCTTGAAAATAAATGAGTGATATTAACGAAACTATTCAATTTATACTAGATGATGTAATTTCCCTCCATGATGAAATGGAACAGGTATTTGTCATATTTGCTGACGGTATTGCTGATGAATTTGATAAAGAACGTCTTGCTGAAACAAAAAAAGAGCTGCTTTCCATCCGCAGTACAATTGCAGAATTAGAAAGCAGCTATATTCCTCCGCTCAGCAAAGAGCAGATTATAAAATACATTGATCAATACCGTAATGATATTTATAGTAACGACCCCGAAGTATTAAAAAATCTTATAAATCATTTCATTGAAAAAATCACTGTAACCACTGATAACATAACGATTCGTTACCGATTGTGTTTTGATGGTGCGCCCGGTGGGAGTCGAACCCACGCACCTGGCTCCGGAGGCTAGTGCTCTATCCACTGAGCTACGGGCGCATAACATAAGAAACAGCTAATATTATAACATAATCATAAAGAAAATACTATATTTATTTAGATAAATAAATATAGTATTTTAGCAATTGTAGATAAAAAGTCGATAAAAAGTTACAAATATGTCACAATTTGTAAAGCTGGTTTTGGTAATATAATTACGTAAATAGAATTAATAATTATTTTTGAAAGAGAGTTGTTAATATGCTGAAATTTACAAGAAAGAAAATGGCCGTATTTATGGTATCCGCATTTATGGCACTTAGTGTATCTGGGACTGCAGTTGTATCAGCACATCCATATGATGCTGATGCTCCGGCAATACATCATAATGATCAAGCACCGCATCCACCGGTTCATCATAATGAACATCATCGTCATCATCACTGGGTTGATGGACATTGGTCCCATGGTCATTGGATTGAAGGACATTGGGAACGTAATCACAGGTAATAATAATGAGTCTTTTAATTGGTTCTGATGAACCCTCTCTATTTTTTGTATTAAAGACTAGAGAGGGCTGTTTTATTGGGAAAACAATAAAAGGATTACTATTTAAATAATGATTTTTTTATCAATTAGTGTTAAAATAATAAAGAAGAAAGGGGATATTTAATGAATCAAAAAGATGAAAAAAGCATCGGAGAAATTTTGGCACAGTTAAAAAGAAATGGCTTTAGAAGGGAAGATTGTCCTATTTGTCATTGTCAATATATACTGGCTGCCAAAACGGATAAGTATTTAAAACTTACCTGTAGAGAATGTGGATATACACAGCTATTCAACATTAGGCTGCTATTTAACCATGAATAGTAAATAAGATGGAACACCCTGAAGGGTGCTTTTTTTATACTTTTTTTAGATATCTAATTATAGTGGAATTAATTGTACTGTAAATATCTATGATATATATTCATTGTATTTTATATTAAAAGTAACGATACAATAGTCATTTTAAAGTTATGCAATAAAAAAATCCTGCACCATGAAAGTGCAGGAAAGAGTAAGATAATAATTAGTTCATATATTATTATAAACTTATATTTATTATTTTGCAATAGATTTAAAAAAAGAAATGTCTAAAAGTATTTACGGTTATAGTGTAGAATAATAAGATAAGGTTAGGAAGATTAAATATTTTAGAAGGAAATAAATAAAATGGTAGAGCAAAGTACTTTAAAAAGAATATCGGAAACAGCCTATTTAAATCAGGAGAATACCTGGCGATACCGCAGTATCATTCATTTTTGTTATAAAAAACATGAGCGGATGCAGACATATATTTATCCAGAAGAAATATATCAATATTTGCGGGAAGATGACCATTTTAAGGAATATACAAGTGAACAGCTTAACCAGGATTTAAATCAGCTGGTACAATGGCATAATTTATCGGCACAGCAGGAAACTGCTAATATGAATACAATTGATGATTTCAAAAAGAAAAAATTACGTTATCAGTGTACACCATACACCGTAGAAATAGAACGTATGATTCAGAATCTGCAAAAGATTGGCAGTGAATTTGGCGGATCGCTGGAAATAACGCAGTTTGATAGACTTCTGCATTCTATAACAATGCTTTTAGATAAGGGAAATGATTTAAGTGCCGAGAATTTAAATCAGACTTGGAATGATTTATGTCATTATTTTAAAACGATGGTGCAAAATGCTGCCGATTATTTGGCGCATGTTAAAAGTGAAAAAGTTGAAGAACGCATGAAAACAAGTGAATTTATTATTTATAAGGATAAATTTACTCATTATTTGCAAAACTTCATGATAGGTTTGCAGCATTCGTCATTGCAGATTGAGGCAGTATTTAAAAGAAATGACGCAGTAAAAGAGAAAAATATAATAGATAAAATAGCTAATTATCAGCTTAATTATCGGCTTGGTGAAGAAAAGTCAGCAAAAGAGTACTTTGAGGAATACATGGAACAGTATTTGGCGATAAAAGAGTGGTTTTTGGGCGCCCAGTATCGTGAAAGTGAGTTGCGGGTACTATATGGGGAAACGATGGAAACAATAAGGCGGATAACACGTTTTGCCAAAAGGTTAGCTGAACGTCATCAGGCCTTTCGCAGCCGCAAAAATGATTACATATATTTGTCCCGCTGGTTTTTACGGTTAGGAACACAGCAGGAAGCAGCCAAACTTAGTGCGGTATTATTCGGTACTGTACAGATGCGGCATTTTTATGCAAAGCCGCGTAGTAGTGATAGTTTTGATATACTGATGCAGGAGGAAGCTCCCACGGTTATCGAGATGAAACCGCGAACAAAAACATATCGGGAAAAAAGTAAACAGCAGGCTATGACTGAATATGCAGCAGAAAAAAGACTGGTTTTACAAAAGTATCGTGAACAGCAAATAGTGCATGATGAATTAATCGATAAACTAATTCATCATGATAGTATTGATTTGGCTGAATTGCCTAAAATATCCACTGCTGTGCGTAAAACTCTGCTGGGCTGGATAACACGCTGCCTGCAGCAGGAAACCCGTCAGATTCAGACTCAGACGGGACGACAGGTGAAATTGCTATGGGATAATAATACTATTGAAACCATTGTATTAAAAAGTGATGATGGTGAATTTGTTTTACCGAAAATGAAATTGCAGGTAACGGCGGCGAGGATGAAAAATTATGGATAATAATATGAAACGTGCTATGATGCTGCTTTTAGAAAATAAATGGCTCATAAGAAAAAAATCACCTGAGGAATATAATTTGGTAAGACGTTATGAAAAAGAGCTGCAAAGATATTTTCAAGATAAATGCGGCTGGCTGCTTGTCAGCAATCAACGTTTTTACAAGCTGGAAAAGATACCAGCAAGAGCTGAAGCATTCATGGGGATTAAAGAATTTCAGCAGGCAGAGGATTATGTATTACTTTGCTGTATTATGGCGTATTTGGAAGAACAGGAAGTTGACAGTAAATTTTTATTGAGTGATTTATGTGAGGCTTTGCTGGAATATTATCCAGACGAAGAATTTAACGACAAAATAAATTGGGAGTCATATAATTGGCGGCGGGCATTGGTCAGAGTAATAAACTATCTATTGTCAATGGAAATATTGCGCTGGATAGATGGCGACCGCAGCGGCGAAAATTTTTTAAGCAATGATTTTTCGCGTGAATCTTTTTCAGGGGAAACACTTTATCAGATAACGATATTGTCACGTTATTTTTTACGCAGTTACCCTAAAGACCTGCAAAACTATGATGATATTGCCAGTTTATATCAAAGTGAGTTTATGGAAAATGATGCGGTGGAAGCGGAAGAAGTAGCTCATCGTCGTCATAATGTCTATCGGCAGTTATTATTGTCCCCCATTTTTTATAAAGAAGCGGCTGCTGGTGATTTCGCCTATTTACGCAAGATGTATCGGCGTATAAATGAAGAAATGATGGAGCTGTTTGAAGTTGATGTACAGTTATATGATGATTGTGCTATGGCAGTAAGTAATGAGCGCAATACTTGGTTTAAAGATGTTTTCCCCGCACGCTTGAAAGGCAGTCATGATGTTATTTTGAGTTTTGCTGCGTATTGTTGGGAAAATAGTATTAAGCCACAGGCGTTATCATTAAAAGAGTTTATAAATTTGGCTGAGAAGACTGCTCAGCAATTTAATAGTGGCTGGACCAAAGAATTTCGTGAAATGACAGCAGAAAAACTGGCGCGGGCAATTTTGGCGGAAATGATGGAGTGGCAGATGGTATTTTGGCACAAAAAAGAAAATATGGTGATATTGCAGCCGGCATTATTTAAGCTAATTGGCAAATACCCGGCAGATTATTTGGCAGGAGGTACTACAGCATATGGAAAGTAATAAATGGCAGTTGCATAGAGCCGGAATACTTAATTATTGGTATTATGATGAGGCTGAATTTTTATTTGCTGGTGGGAGGCTGTTATTGCGTGGCAGTAATGGTGCCGGCAAATCAGTAACGATGCAAAGTCTTATTACATTGCTGCTGGATGGTGTAAAGTCAGCTGAAAGATTGGATAGTTTTGGCTCACGCTCACGTCGAATAGAAGATTATCTTTTAGGCGAAAAAGAAATAAGTAATTATGATGAGCGGACAGGTTATTTATTTTTGGAGTATAAAAGACAAAAAAGTGAGCAGTATATTACGACAGGGATAGGTCTGCATGCTCGTCGTAATGCCGGGAAAGTAGATTTTTGGGGATTTATCGTAACAGACAACCGGCGTATAAATAAGGATTTTTATCTTTATAAAATGGAAAAAAATCCTCAGACCGGTGAAAAACAGCGTATTCCCCTGTCACGCCGAGAACTCGAGAATCGGTTGGGTACAGGGGGAAGGCTGACTTTGTCACAGAAGGAATATATGCAGCTGGTTAATCGTTATATTTTTGGGTTTAAAGATATTGATAAGTATCGCGAGTTGATGCGTTTGCTTATACAATTACGCAGTCCCAAATTATCACGTGATTTTAAGCCCAGTGTAATATATGAAATATTAAACGAATCGTTGCCGGCTTTAAGTGAAGAACAGCTGCAGCCTTTATCAGAAACGATTGAAAGTATGGAAAAAACCAAACTGGCTATTGAACAACTGCAGCGGGAAGAAAAATCTTTTAATGGTATCTGTCGCGAATATGATGCTTATAATCGTGGTGTGTTAGTGCAGCAGATTTTAGCGGATAGAACTTATAAGCAGCGTTATGAATCAGCTAAAAAAAATTATGCTGTTTGTCTGCAAGAACAAGAAACGGCTCAGCAATGTTGTCAACTGGCACAAGAACAACAACAAAAGCTTATTATTGAACAAGATGAGCTTAGCAATGAAAATGAAGAACTTAAAAATAATAAAATTTATCGTGCTGCCTCTGATAAACGTGATAAAGAAGAATTATTGCAGAAGAAACAAAATGATTATGAGCGTCTGGCAGAGACTTTAAGTGAGAAAAAACAGCGAGAATTTGAATTGACGGATATGGTGCATACTTATGAAGAAAAAATAGTTCAGCTGGAAACGACAGTTGCTGATATACTGGATGAACTAACTGATATAGCAAAGACAGCGCAGTTTGTCTTTGCAGAGGTAATGCAGGCGGGATATGCTGTAAATAACAACGATAATGCTGTTCATTTTTCAGCATGGCAGCAGGAAATAGATAATTATAGCAGTCATTTACAGTGTTTGCGCAGGGCAGCACAGGCTTACCAAAAATTAACTGATAATTATAGTCGCATTGAAAAGGAATTGGGACAGGAAAATAAACTGCTGGACGAATATCAACGGCAATATGAAAAGATTACTGCCCAGTTGGAAGAGCAGCGGGACAAATTAGTAAAAGCCTATTATGAATGGAAAAACAAATATAAAAATATTTTGCCAATTGATATCGAAGCAGAAACAAGGATAATAACTGTTTTACAGGAACTATATGACGGACAGCAATGGGAATACGCAGCAATTGTGCTGGAAAATCAGTACATAGATGTTATACAAAGTAATAACGCTATTTTGGGAGAGTTTATTGCCAAGCAGAAAATTTTGGATAATGAAATTGAACAACTTGAACAGCAGCTCAAAGTATTACGAGAAACAAAAGAAGCCGTGCCGATGTTATCAGAGGA
This sequence comes from Pectinatus sottacetonis, assembly GCF_015732155.1. Taxonomy (NCBI): domain Bacteria; kingdom Bacillati; phylum Bacillota; class Negativicutes; order Selenomonadales; family Selenomonadaceae; genus Pectinatus; species Pectinatus sottacetonis. The sequence continues at coordinate 101,643 of NZ_WIQK01000001.1, read as the reverse complement.
AATGCAGCAGGCTAGAAAATATTTAACTGAAAATAAAATTAAATGGATAGCTTTTTACGAAAGTGTTGAATTTAGAGAAACTGTGACAGCACAGCAGCAGTGTGCTATTGAAGCAGCATTAACTGGCAGTGGTGTTTTAAATGCGTTGATATTGGAAAGTGATGCTGTGAATGAGACGCTGCCACAGCAAATGCGGGGAAATATTGTTGGCAGCGCGATGGTTCCGGTATTGGCTAAAACCTTATTTGATTATTTGCAGCCAGGTGAAAAAACGGTTGTGGGAAAAGAACGTATTGCCAGTATTTTGAGCAGTATTGTTGTTGATGAAGCGTTTTATGCTTATAGTACTGATGCTTATATTAGTATGAACGTACAAAATGGAGCCTATCACTATGGGAATATCAGCGGCTGTGAAATTTTGTCAGCAGAAGCAATGTATTTAGGCAGTCGGGCAAGAAAATTGTATAGACAAAAGCAAATTATTGAAAAACAGCAGGTACTGCAGGCGCGGCAGGCTGAGAATGTTGAGATAAAAAATGCAGTGGAAAAAATTAAGAATAAAATCACTCAGATAGTAATGGCAAAAAAAGATTTTCCTGCGGAAAAAGAAATTAAGCTTGTATATAATAGTCAGCAGCAGTATCAAAGTGAACTTGAAAGGCAGAGTAAAAAAGTTGCTGACAAAGAACTGGCTAAGGGAAAGCTTGCGGAGCAAATGCGTCAACAACAGCAGGAAATAAATAAACTGCGTGGGAATAATACGCTGCCTTTTACCAATGAAGCCTATGAGAAAGCGCAAGATGAGATGCAGCGCTATAATAGTTATTTTGCTAAATTACAAATAGAGCAAAAAGATTATGACAATGTCCAGCGTAATCGCCAGCGTATATGTGCCGATATAGATTATGTACAGACTGAAATTGATGAATTTATCGGACAACGCTTGGAATGTGAACTGGAAGTAAATAAATTAAAAAAACGTCTGGATACGATTAATAGTTACTTGCAGGAAATGGATATTGATAAACTAGACAAGCGCATAGCTGTTGTAATGCAGCGATTAAGTTTGCTGCCAAAGGCTATAAATGAACAGGTCGCCATTAATGCCAAAAATCAAGGAGTAATTGAGCAGACTACTGTTCAATTGGAACAGTTGCAGCTGGAGTGTAATTTTTATAAAAAAATAACAGAGGTTGCGCAGAAATTATTAAACGATGAAATTGAGCGTGGACTGATTATTCCAGCAATTACCGATGAATCAGAATTGGCAAATATAGTAAAAAAATGGGAAAAAAGCGGCAGAAAAACATTAACCCAGCTTATGAGTAAATTGAATGAAAAATTCTCTTATGAGCAGATGCATCTGCAGGAATATCGTTTGCAGATTCGTCAGCTTGATGAACAGATTATGACAATACCAAATTTAGATGGCGCAGATAGAAAAAGTGAATGGGAAAATGAATGGAATAATTTGGCGGAAAAGGCAAAGCGCCAGATAATAGTAATAGAAACAGCGGGAAATTTATTAAATCCATATCAGCAGGCAGATATCATAAAAAAACATTTAATTGAGCAGGAAAATCTTTTATCAGAGCAGGATAAAAGACTTTATGAAGAAATAATAATGAACGATATTGGGCGGGCTATCAGCCAAAAGATTTATGCCGCTGAGCATTGGGTTAAACAAATGAATTCGCTTATGCAGAAAAGTGATACTTCAAGCGGTATAAAATTTAGATTGGAATGGAAACCGCTGCGTGGGCAGGATGATGCCGAGTTAGATACAGGAGAACTGGTGGATTTACTGCATATGGATCCTGCTTTACTCAAGGATGAGGACATGAAAAAGATTGTGGAACATTTTTCGGCACGAATTAAGCAGGCCAAGGAAGAGGCGGAATTACAGCAAAAAGATCTTGAGTTTTTTCAGCAGGCAGTTCGTGATTTGCTTGATTATCGTCAGTGGTTTAATTTTAAACTCTTTTATGATCAGGGGCAGCAGATAAAAAGACGAGAACTCACAGATAAAATATTTTTTCGCTTTAGCGGCGGTGAAAAAGCTATGGCGATGTATATTCCGTTGTTTTCGGCGGCATATTCCCGTTATCTTGAAGCAGGAAAGGATGCACCGTTTATAATAACGCTTGATGAAGCTTTTGCTGGTGTCGATGAAAAAAATATTCGTGATATGTTTAATTTGGTGGAAAAATTAGGTTTTAATTATATAATGAATTCACAGGCTATTTGGGGTGATTATGATGTGGTGCCGCAGCTTAATATGTATGAGTTGCTGCGTCCCGCCAATGCTCCATATGTGCAGCTGTTTGGCTGTCATTGGGACGGTCATGTGCGGAAAATGCTTCTGACTGATGAGGACATACAAGCTGATGAAAAATGAAGAAGATATTTTAAAAACAGCAAAAGTCTATTTTAACGATAATGAAATTTTATCTCGTTTAGCAGCATGTTTCTGTGATAAATATCGCAGTCTTGGGCATTGGGGAGGTGTTGTGGAGTTCACAGCACTTAGCAGTAGTGATAAAGAAATATTGTCGGGGTTTTTAGGTAAATATATACGAGAAAGTAAAGTGCGTATAAGCTATAAAAAATTTTGTAGTGCATGGAAAAATACGCGGTTCGCGGCTATTGAACTGGAAAACTTTTTAAAGTATTATCACAAAGACCCGCTTATTTCTAAACAACAGGAAAAATTATTACAGCAAAAAAATCAGCTGGCAATTATTGATGAATTATTAGAAAAACATATGACCGGTGCGGCTAATAAATGGCTGCAAGCACTAAAAAATAAAGAGTTATATCTGTATCGTCGAGAATTAGCTAATGATAAAAAGTTATTGCAGCTGCTGGCAGAAGCTTTGGATAATTTACCGACGGACTATGAACGGTTGCCGGTTTTTGCTAATAGAGTAAGCGGCAATCCGCATATTTTTGATGTCAACACGGTGGAAGCTAATGTACTATTGCAGGCATTGGCGTTTTTGGCTGGTACTAATATGGCGATAATAAGTATTGAGGCTAAAACAGAAATTTTTTATCGACATAAATTATTGCGCGATGATATCCTTAATTTTGCTACTGTTTTTGGTTTGTGTGGCTTTAATGATACCGGACGGATTGCTTATTGGTATGAAGCGGCTAAAATAAAGGCACCGCTTAATCTGCCTTTACGAGAAATCGTTCGTGCAACGAAAATTTGTCCAATATCTGAAGTTGAAAATAAAGAAAAATATATTGTATATATAGTAGAAAACTCTGGTGTTTTTTCAGCAATTATTGATTATTTGCAACAGAGTGGTAATAATCAAGCCGTGATATGTTTACATGGGCAGCTTAAAATGGCATCATGGGCGTTGTTGGACAGATTATACAGCAGTGGCGCGGTGTTTTATTATTCTGGCGATTTTGACCCCGAGGGACTGGGTATTGTCGAAAAAATAATAGAGCGGTATGGCACACGTGTTAAATTATGGCATTTTAATGCCCGGCAATATATTGATATTATTGGGAAAAATAATGATAATAATACATTATCAAATGAGCGGCTCAAAAAATTAGAAAAAATTAAGCAGCCATTATTAAGACAGCAGGTTCAATTATTACAAAAATATAAACAGGCTGTGTATCAAGAGAGTTTTATAAATGATTTATTAAATGATTTTTTCTAATGGTAAACAGCTATGTTTATTGCGTTTACCATACATTAATATTAATGCTGCAACAGAAGCTGTAAGTCAGGCTTGGCATAGGAGGGGAAAAAATGCTTAGTGATATAATGATCGGGCAGTTTTTCCCGGGAAAATCTATTTTGCATCGTCTCGATGCCATGGCAAAGATTTTGATGTTATTTGCCTTAATTATCAGCATTTTTTATGTGACAGTAAATATGATTATATTTTGCTTATTATATTTAATATTATAGTAATGTATATCTCCCGTATTCCCATCGGGATGTATATGAAAATCATTTTTACACAAACTATTTTACACTCACTAAAGATGAAATAGCATACGTAGTGAAAATACTTATTACACATATCTAAATGTAAAAATGTTTATATTAGTGAGTAATATATAAAATAAAATTTTTATTGACAAAATGATTATTTTGAATTATTATAAAGTTGTAAAAACAAAATATATTTTGTGAACAAGAAATACAGAGTGTTCATTTAGATTGGTATAAATAATTACTTTATACTGGTTTATTTGGGCACTCTATTTTTTTGTAATATTTTAAGGAGGCAGTTTTATATGGATAAGACAAAAAGAATGAATCGTATTTTCGGAAAAGATGGAAAAACTATTATTGTAGCATTGGATGGTTTTGGATTTAGTGCATATACAGAAGGAGTGGACTTTTCTGTAAAGAACGTAAAAAATCTTTTAAAATATGGCTTGAACTGTGCATTGGTTACTTATGGGCAGGCTCAAATGTTTGCAAAAGATTTAATAGATGTACCTATTGTTTTACGTGTGGATGGGTCAGCAGATGTATTTGATAATAATGTTCCTGATACAGCACAATTTTTTGACGTAACTGATGCTTTGAAATTAGGGGCAGATGGTGTTGTATGTATGACATTTCCGGGAGGAGATAAGGGTAGGGAAGAATTTTCACATAAAATGCTTTCATCACTGGCAAAACAGGGAAGAGAATGGAATGTCCCAGTATTAGCGGAAACATTACCTTGTTCATATCCTGTTATTGATGCGTATCCTAATTCAGGAAATCCAGAATATATAAAAACGGCTGCCAGGCTTGGAGCGGAATATGGAGCAGATATTATAAAGACAAGGTTTACTGGTAACATTGAAACAGATAAAAAAATTGTAAAAAATACTATAAAACCAACTGTAGCTCTTGGTGGACCTAAAACGGATAATAAAACTTATTTTGAATATGTTTATAATTTGATGCAGGCGGGTGTAAAAGGGATTGCCTGTGGAAGAAATATTACGCAAGATCCGAATCCTGTTGGTAAAGTAGCTGCATTATCAGCATTGATCCATGATGATGCAAGTGTTGAAAAAGCTCTTGAAATTTATAGTTCTGTGAAAGCATAATAAAAGCAAAAATGCTGAATGATTATAGTAACAAGATTAAAATATTAATTCGTAATTTTATGATATAGTTAATGTAAATTATATTATTCGGAGGAGTTCTTATGCGATTAAAAAATACTATAATACCTTCAGTCAGAGAAATAAGACATTTGTCATTAGCCTGTAAATCAAAAGCTCCTATTATATTATTAAGTAATACAGATATAGGAAATTTGGCATCACAAGCAGATTATGTGCATAAATGCGGTAAACAGGCATTTGCACATCTTGAGTTAATCGGGGGATTTGCACCAGATAGTACAGGACTAAAATTACTTAAAAATATGTATCACTTGGATGGAGTTTTTACGACAAATGTACAGGCGGGAAATATAGCTAAAAATTTGGGAATGGCTGTTGTATATAGGTTTTTTTTAATTGACAGCCGCTCACTTAAAAGAACATCTGAAATATTAAGAAAAAATACATTCGATGCTATAGAAACTTTACCTGCGTACTGTGCTGTGCAAGAATTTGCTAATTTGCAACAGTTAGGAAAGGGTATACCTTTTATTGCTGGAGGATTTGTTCGGGATAAAAAAATGGTCAAAGAAATATTCGCATCGGGAATATGCGGAATAACTACAAGCAAAATAGAATTGTGGAATTAGAAAGGAGAATAAAAATGCCTGAGTATTTAATGGGTATAGATAATGGGGGAACATCAAGTAAAGCTGCTATTTATGATTTAAAAGGAAGAGAAGTAGCACAATGTACCACTTATACAAATATGTTGATTCCTCATGAATACTGGACGGAAAGAGATATGAGTGAACTAAAACAGGTGAACTTTTCGGCTATTCGAGGGGCAATAGAAAAAGCATGCATTAATCCAAAGGACATTATTGGTGTTTCTACGACTGGACATGGAAATGGGTTATATCTTATTGGTGAAAATGGTAGTTATGTGCGAAATGGAATTATCTCAACAGATAATAGAGCACATAAAGTTGTTGAAAAGTGGCTATCTGATGAGAATTATGAGAAAATTGTTCGTCCCCGTACCTATGCAACTATTTGGAGTTCACAGCCGCCGGCTTTGTTGAAATGGTTGGATATAAATGAACCTGAAATTTATGATAAAACAAAATATGTGTTTATGATAACAGATTTAGTGAGATACTGGTTAACTGGCAAGGCTGGTTTTGAAGTTTCGAATGCCAGCGGAACATCACTTTTTAACCAAGATACAGAAAATTATGATAAATATGTATTTGAGTATTTTGGTATAGGGAAATGGATGAAGAAGATGCCGCCGTTGATTAAATCAGCAGAGAAAGCTGGAGAGATTACTGATGAAGTAAGCAATGAAACAGGGTTAAGTAAAGGAACTTTAGTTGCAGGAGGCCTAATTGATATAACTGCCAGTGCTCTTTCCACAGGACTGGTAAAGCATAATCAATTATCTATTGTAACGGGAACATGGAGCATAAATCAGTATATTGATAATAAAATTACAGTAGTGAAGGATTTATTCATGACTTCGGATTATCCGCTGGAAAAAGAATATTTACTGACAGAAGCATCTCCCACCAGCGGTTCTAACCTTACATGGTTTATTGATACATTTTTAAAGGCTCATTCTAAATTGTTGAAAATTGTTGATGATGAAAGTAGTGTATATGATTATTGTTCAAGATTAGTAGAATCTGTTAAACCATGGGAAAGTAAGCTTATTTTTTATCCGTTTATTTTTGGCTCGAATGCTGGAGTAGCCAATTCTTCGGCAGGATTTATCGGAGCTACTAAGGAAACTTCATTGGCTAAGTTTGTAAGTGCAATTTATGAGGGAGTATGCTTTGCCCATAAAGCACATGTTGAAAAATTAATGAAAATTAATGAAAATGTTTTAGATAAACCAATTAGAATTGCTGGTGGTATAACCAATTCACAGATATGGCTGCAAATGTTTGCAAATGTATTTCAAAAACCACTGGAACTGGTAAATGTAAAAGAAAATGGCGCATTGGGAACATCAATGGCCGCCGGAGTTATGGCAGGTGTTTTTTCTGATTTTCATGTAGCGGCAGAAAATATGGTGAATATTTCTAAAGTAATTAAACCAGATCCTGCAATGGCAGAAATATATCAGCAGAAATATGAATTGTATAAAAAAGCTGTAATTAATCAGGCAAATGTTTGGTCGGATATTGAAGATACCGTATTATCTAAACCTAAAATTATTGAAAGGATTGAATAACATGGAATTGGGTCTAAAAGGTAAAAAAGCATTGGTAACTGGAGGAGCAACAGGACTAGGAAGGCAATTTGTTTTGGCGTTAGCGAGAGAAGGAGTGACTGTTGGTTTTAGTTATTATAGTGAAAAAGAAAAGCCGGATGAAGTAGAAGAAATGGTAGCTGAACAAACAAATGTAAAAGCCTATGGGTTCAAGACCGATTTATCAAAAGTTAAACAAGTAGGATTATTATTTGATGAAGTGCATGAAAAAATTGGGGAAATAGACATTTTAATTAATAATGCAGGAGTTTGGTTAACGGGACTTGTTACGGAAATAAAATCCGATGATTGGGATTTGCAGCTTGAAACAAATTTAAGAGCACCATTCCTTTTGTGCCAAAAATTTGCTCAATATGCAAATAAGGAAGAGCATGGCGGACATGTTTTGAATATTACCAGTCAAGCTGCCTATTATGGTTCTACAACTGGGCATTCACATTATGCGGCATCAAAAGCTGGATTGATAGCATTTAATGCTTCATTTGCCAGAGAGCAGGCAAAAAAAGGAATTAATAGTAATAATATTGCTATTGGTATTATGCACACAAGGATGATTCAGGCGAATCTTGATAAAGATCCAAATTATTATGTGAATAGAATTCCTATGGGAAGAGTTGTTGAACCTGAAGAAATAGCTAAAATGGGAACATTATTTGTTTCTGATATATATAGTTATATGACCGGAGCGACTGTAGATGTTACTGGCGGCATGTTGATGCATTAAAAAACAAAAATTTAAGTATAAAGGATGGATTGATTATGAAAATTTTGGCGTTTGGTGATAATCTTATTACATCAGAAATGTTAAGCAATGGATTAAAAGCTTTTGAAAATAATGGCGATACGGTAGAAATTCGTGATTGGAGCCATAAATCTGTTGAAGATTTACAAAATGACAATATTAAAATTGAACAACATGGTGCTAATGCCATTGAAATAAGTGATCCAGAATTATTAAAAAATATAGGTGACTATGATTTAATAATTACTCAGTTTATGCCAATTGGAAAGAAATTAATTGATAAGGCAATAAACCTAAAATATATAGGCGTTTTAAGAGGCGGCATAGAAAATGTAGATAAAAAATATGCTGAAAGTAAAAAAATACAGGTGATAAATACTGCAGGACGCAATGCCAGAGCTGTGGCGGAATTTACAGTCGGCATGATTTTATCAGAGATCCGAAATATTGCCCGGACTAATGCAGAAATGCATAAAGATATTTGGTTTAAAGATTTTCCTAATAAAGATAATATTCCGGAATTAGGTGGAAAAGTTGTCGGGATTATTGGGTTTGGACATATAGGCCAGTTGGTAGCAAAATTTTTAAAAGGTTTTGATGTAAAAATTGTTTATTATGATCCTTATGTGAGTATATCTGGTGAGGCTGACAGACTGAAGAGTGTCGAGGAAGTTGTCAAAAAAGCAGATATAGTGACTATTCATATGCGTGCTACAGAGGAAACATATCATATTATTGATAGTCATATTTTTGCATTAATGGATGAAAATACTTATTTCATAAATACAGCACGGTCAGCATTAGTAGATGAAAAAGCGTTAATTAAGGCACTATCAGAAAAAAAATTGGCTGGTGCGGCAATTGATACTTTTGATTAAATGGGAGCCGCACACTCGTGACTTCAGTCTGAGTTAGGCGACCAAACTAGTCAGTATGTATAGAAATATGCATATAGAGATTGGCAAAGACCAATCCAATACTGCCTGAAATGCTGGAAACTCCTAAAGACAGCATAGCCACAACGCTAAGATGAAACAAGCTCAAACGTGACGGCGACGAAAGTAAAAAAAATATGCTGTATGGTGCAAGGTTAAACCCTAAACACTAAGAAAATGGACAATCAGCAGGAAAGCTCCGAACAGGAGAATCCCCAACGACTATTCCTCTTGAGGGAAGTACAGCCAAGCGGCTGGAAGTGGGCAGACCTTAACGGATAATGCCGAAGGACAAGATATAGTCTGTGCTTTATGGAAACATAAAGGAGTTCATAAGAGAACCGCATAGGAATCAGCGAGCCCGTGTGAACGACACCTCCCCCATACGACTAAAAAAGAACTTACGACTCTTATATATGTTACTGCAAAGAACTTGCTTTTCTAAAGCCTGCATGTTAAGTTTAAAATAATCAGGCAATAATCTTGTAAAGATAAAAAGAAAAGTGAGCAATCATGGAAAAAGCCTTCAAATTTAGGATATACCCCAACAAAACACAGGAACTACTGCTGCAAAAAACATTTGGCTGCGTAAGATATGTTTTTAATCACTATCTCGACATGCGAATCAAAGCATACAACAATGATAAAACCACACTTACCTATACCAAATGTTCCAGTAATTTAACGCAGTTGAAAAAAGAAAACACCTGGTTAAAAGAACCAGATAAATGTTCCTTACAAAACGCGTTAAAAGACCTCGATACAGCTTACCAGAACTTCTTTAAACATAAAAAAGTTGGCTTTCCTAAATTCAAGACCAAAAAAAACAGGCATAAATCCTACAAAACAAACTTTACCAATAGCAACATTGAATTTCTGGGAACAAAAATAAAACTTCCCAAACTAGGTGGGGAAGTATAAACAGAAACAAAGCAAGAATCAAAGTGGCAAGGCTGCAGGCACGTATTGCAAATCAGCGAAAAGATATGCTGCATAAACTATCTCATAAACTTATAGAAAACTACGATGTTATCTGCTTAGAAGACTTACAAATAAATAACATGCTGAAAAACCACAAACTTGCCCGAAGTATTATAGATGCCAGCTGGTCAGAATTTATCCGCCAGATAAAATATAAAGCTCAGTGGTATAGCAAAGAAATAGTACAAATAGACAAATTCTATCCATCAAGCCAGCTGTGCCATAATTGTGGTTACCAGAACAAAGAAATAAAAGACCTTACTATAAGGAAATGGGAATGTCCTAACTGTAAAGCCCAGCATGACAGAGATATAAATGCCGCCATAAACATTCGCAATGAAGGACTAAGAATATTAAACATAACAGCATAATAACATATATAAGAACCGTAGGAACTACGGGGATAGCCTGTGGAGATAATATAAGACGTGCTTTTGGCGCAACTATCCGTGAAGCAGGAACCCCGCGACTTTAGTCGTGGGAGGTTCAGGATGAACCATTACCAGCAGATTCACCATTTTTGACATTGCCTAATGTGACATTGACTTCTCACTTGGCAGGTACAACAGCAGATGCATTTAAAAATACGCCTAAATTATTTGCAGAAAGATTTTTAAAGAAATGAAAATTAATATATTATTTGGAAAGGGAGTGTAAGTATGCCAATAATTAACATGATTGTAAATTTGGGGTCAGCAGTCATGATGCCAATAATATTTTTTGTTGTTGGAATGATTTTTAGAATGCATCCGGCAAAAGCATTTAAATCCGGCATGCTTGTAGGAGTTGGATTCACCGGTGTTTCTATGGTAATTACTATGATGCTGAATGCACTTGGGCCAGCATCAAAAGCTATGGTGGAAAGACTTGGGTTACAGCTCACAGTTACTGATGTCGGCTGGGGAACAGCTTCTACAATTAGCTGGGGTTCACCGATTATGCTGGTCACAGTTGTGGGATTTTTAGTTATAAATGCTATATTATTAATTCCTAATATTACTAAAACTGTAGATTTGGATATATTTAATTTTTGGATATTTTTATTGGTAGGGACAGCAATTTACGCAGGTACAGATAATTTCTGGATTTCAGTGGTTGCAGTTTGGATTATCTATGCACTGACACTTATTGTAGCAGATATTACGCAGCCAATTATTCAGAAACAATTTCCTAATAAAGATCTGGACGGTATTTCGTTCCCTCATTTGACTTGTCTAGCATGGGTACCCTTTGGGATAATAGGAAATTGGATTTGCGAACATATGCCTGGCCTAAATAAAATACAGTTTGATCCTGAAACGATTAACAGGCGTTTAGGGATTTTAGGTGAACCAATAAGCTTTGGGGCAATCATTGGAGCTGTCATGGGGATATTTGCCGGATATGATATACCGAAAGTTTTAACTTTAGCAGTGAATATAGCAGCTGCAATGTATTTGCTGCCAGTAGTGGTAAATGTATTGGTTTCAGGATTAGTAATGGTAAAAGAGCATGTTAATAAAAAGTTACGTATATGGTTTCCTAATAGAAAGTTTTATATTGGTATGGATACGGCATTATTAATAGACGATCCAGCAGTTTTGTCAACAGGACTACTGTTGTTGCCCTTTGCAATCGTTCTAGCCTTTATTTTACCGGGAAATAAAGTTTTACCATTTGCTGACCTGGCATCATTAATGTTTTTGTTTGCGATAATAGCTCCTTTTTGTAAGAGGAATATATTCCGTATGCTGATATCGGGTATTTTAATTATCATAGTAATATTTTATGCAGGTACATCACTGGCACCTGAATTTACAAAAGCAGCAGTAGATTCTCATATTACTTCAGTAAAAGGATTTACATTTATAACTAATTTAGTGGGACCTGTTACTACATGGGTCGGATGGTTGTTTATAAAAGGAAGCGAATTAATAGCAACATTATTATAAAAAAAATATTTAGATTGTAAGAGATTAACTAAACAGTGTATAAAAAATACCGCTAATCCTGTATTATAATTATAAGGACTAGCGGTATTTATATATGGTTAAGGTTATTGACTACAGTTATTTCACTCCATGGCAGATAATTTTCTATCAGCTCAGGGTTATGAATAATTGGCTGGTTAGACAGATTTTTCAATATATACGCAAGATATTTATAAGCATTTATTTTTTTGTGTAACTATTGGTTTTATGCTGTTGACTAAAAAATTTGTTGAATTATAATATTAATAATTACCAAAATAGAAACGGCAATGTGTTTAATAAAAATTATATAAACTGATAAATATTAAAAAAAGGAGAATAGGATAATTCCTTATAAACAAAGGATTATGTTAATTGTAAATGCAATTTTTATTTAAAGCAATAAATGTTTTTTTGAAAAAAACGGCTATTATTTTAAGCTTATTATTATTATCAACTGTAATTTGTTTTGCAAATGGAGCAGTGAAAGAATCATTTATAAAAAAGACGCCGCAATCAATGTATTCGTATATAATACCATATTCTTCTAATAATGAAAGGGTACTGTTGAAAGAATACGGTTTATCTTATGGATCAAAAAGTAATAATCATAATAATTATTGGAATATATCGTACGATAGTGATAATAAATATGTTGACTATTTTTTGCAGGTATCAAATGATTTTGATGATATATCATTTATCCAAAGCATTGATTATATAGGGCTGCATTCATATGGACTGAATTTTGGTATTGCATATAATTTCTAAATCATTATATATTGAATTTGCATTGTGCTAGGTAATAAAATAATTAATTTTGCAAAAAAGGTTCAACATTACCAGTTATTTTTTCCTTGTAGGCAATGCTAAAGCTATGAAGGCTAGTGCCAAAAAGAGACAACCAAGCAGCCGGAAAGTGTCAATATAGGCTAAAATATCAGCTTGCAGCTGTAGACTCTGATACAATTTCATCATTGTTCCATATATAACTGTATTGCTGTTCAATAAAGAAGGAAAGTGGATATTTTGAATTACAGCAGTGTATTGATTTAACCCTAATTTGTATCCTATTTGATCAAAGGTAAGATGTGATTCCAAATATGTTTGTTCTATCTGCTGATGATGAGCCAGGTAGCTGGTTATAATGGAAATACCAAAACTGCCGCCAAGATTTTTCATTAGCGAAATAATGGCAGAAGCATTATTGCTTTCCTTAGTGGAAATATCACAGAATGCTACGGACAATGTTGGAACAAAAAGGAAGGGGGTGCCAAGAATCTGCGTGATCCTTACCAATATGAAATATGTTTTATCGCTTTGCAGGTTAATACCTTCAGAAAATAACATACTGCCAGCACTGATAAACATTCCAAAAGCTATTAAATATTTGGGCTTGAAAATTTTTAATGACTTACCAACCACAGGCATCAACAGCAATATAACGATTCCACCAGGAACTAAAATAAGTCCAGCTGTCGTTGCATCATAGCCAAAATAGTTTTGTACCAGCATAGGCAGCAGCATTACACTGACATTTACAAGTGTTCCGGTAAAAAACATCATTATACAACCTATGGCAAAGTACGGTATCTTGAAAAGTCGTATGTTTACGATTGGATTTTTCTGGCGCAACAGCCATATAATTGTTGCAATTATACTGATAAACGAAATAATAAATAATGCCATGATTCCCGAGCTTGCAAACCAATCATACTGTTGGGCATTATCCAGAGCAACTTGCAATGTACCAAGCCCAACAGCAAGCATTGTAAAACCGATATAATCAATAGAAGAACTGGCTGTCTCATGCTGAAAATCAGGAACCAGCTTTTTTACTAAAATAGCTGTTAATATACCAATAGGCACATTGATAAAAAATATCCACCGCCAACTGAGATTGTCAGTTATATATCCGCCCAAGGCCGGCCCTAAAATAGGCGCACATACATTTACGATACCTACAATAGCAAAGGCACTGCCAAGCTTTTGCGGTGGAAAGCTGTCTTTTATAATAGCTTGCTGGCTTGGCTGCAGGCCTCCGCCTGCCAAGCCTTGAATCAATCGAAAAAAAACTAATGCTGGCAATGAAGTGGCTATTCCGCACAAGAAAGAAGTAAGTGTAAACCCGGCTATGCAGACTATAAAATATCTTTTCCGTCCAAATTTTTCGGAGCACCAGCCAGAAACCGGCAGAATAATAGCGTTAGTTACCAGATAAGATGTCAGTATCCAGGTACTTTCTTCCATACCGGCACTTAAATCACCTGCAATATGTGTAAGCGCTACATTAGTTACTGTTGTATCCAGAATTTCCATAAAGGCGGCTATACTAACGACAAAAGAAATAATCAAAGATTTAGATTTCATATTTTTTATCCTTTAATTTATGTGTACAGTAGGTTTGACAGACATACCAGGACCTAATAATGCCGCAGTAGAGTCAGAAAGATGGTCAAGTAATATTTTTACAGGAATACGTTGTGTTGTTTTCACAAAGTTTCCAGTAGCATTTTCTGCTGGAAATAATGAGAAATAAGAACCGGTACCTGCCTGAAAACTGTCGATTTTACCGGTAAGTTTAAGTTTAGGATATGCATCTATCGAAATATCCACTTTATCACCGGGTTTAATTCTTTTTAGCTGAGTTTCCTTGAAATTTGCTGTAACCCATAAATCAAAACTGACTAGTGAGCATAATTGTGTGCCGGCTTCTACATAAGCTCCCTTATTGACACTTTTCTTGGTTATTCGTCCCGCCATTGGAGCAACTATTTTTGTATGCTGCAGATTATTTTCGGCTTGGTCAAGTTTTGCCTGTGCCTGTACCACTTGAGCCTGAAGCTGCTTTACTTTATTTTGAGAACTTTTTATGACGTCAGGTGCAGAATTTGCCGATACCAGTGAAGCTTTCATCTGACCGAGTGAAGCTCTTGTCGATTTTTCTGCTGCCACAGCTTGATCATATTCCTGCTGTGAGCAGGCCCCGCTTTGAATGAGCATCCCCATACGATTTTTATCAGCCAAGGCTTTTTCCCACGCTGCCTGTGCAGCATTCACCTTCTGATTAGCTTCACTTACATTTGCTGGTGCTGTGATCACAGTTGCCGCTGACTGATTTTGAGCAGCAGCCAAAGCAGCATTGTCTGCTGCTAATGCTGCTTTGGCATTCTCAACTTGAATCTGATAATCTTTGGGATCTATCTGCATAATAATCTCGCCGGCTTTTACAGTCTGATTGTCATTAACGTATATTGTTTTTATGTACCCTGCTACTTTAGGTGATAGTATTACAGTCTGCCCGTCTATTGCAGCATCATCAGTAGAGACTGACTGCCCGCTGTAATGTATATATGCCGTTGCAGCACTTATACTTAAAATAACTGTGGCAATCATTAAACACAAAGTTTTTTTATTGACATTTTTTATCCAAGTAATCATAAATAGTTTGTACTCCTTTAAAAAATTGCTTAATATTAAACAAGCGTTCAATATTAAGCAAAAAATTATTTGATCAAAGAATTTACACCATAAAAATATTGCTGTGTATAAAGCTGCATAATATTGGCAGCCCATTCTTCATTTTTATAATGTCTGGCGACTTCAAAAACACCTTCCATAAAATTATTGGCTAATATGTGATAAAATAACTCATCTATTTTTTTGCTTTTATGTATTTTAGCCTGTAGCTGCATTTGTATATGCATTTTAGTGAATTGGATAAATTCTTCTTTAGTGTTTTCATATGAGGTCCCTTTGCTTTTATCGATCAGAATAACAAATTGTCTGCGATTGTTTTTGAGCATGTTAAGGACAGCCGGTAGTTCCTTTTGAAAATGAAAAGAAGTATCATGGTTCTGATTACTACCTGATACGCCTGGCTCTGATAATAGTAATTTTTGGACAGATAAATATATAGGATTAACGATAATATTGAACAGAGCCTCTTTGTTTTTGTAATAAGTATAAATAAGCCCGACGGGAATACCTGCATTCTTTGCAATATTTCTTAAAGTAGCAGTCTTATAATCGTTATTATAAAATTCCTCAATTGCCATTTGGTATATTTTGTTTTTTATTTCTTCTTTTAATACCTGTGCCATATTTCTGCCATCCTCAGAATATTTATACTATATTGAACATACGTTCATCATAGTATAAAGTAAAGTGTTTGTCAAATATTACATATAGAAAGTAACCGCAAAATAAAACAGTGGCTATAAAATATACCCCAAAAATGAGATAATTTCTTTAGAGTTTTCAGAGCAGGTCGAAAAACTCGAAAAAGTCTAAAGGGGGATTTTCTCATAAGTACTAAAGAATTAACCAGACAGTATCGTTTGCAGCAATGGCGGAAATCAATAACCTTAACATAAAAAAATATCTTCTAAATTTTACCATAGTAAAATTCAGAAGATATAATATGAAATTAGAAAGTATTTATAATTTAATTAAGGAGTGAATTTGATGGGTAAAATTGAAGATGCTTTGCAAAATGATCCAGTTTTAAAAGAAAAGGTAGTTAATTCTGTAAAAGAAAGTCTTGAAAAGGAACTTGTAGCTGCTAATGTTATAAAACCAGGTGAATTGGAAACTCAAAACGTAGGTTGTGTAAGTGTCCTGTTGAGTACAGTATGTACTTGCTAATAAATATATAATACAATCTCTAATAAGAGGATGAGAATATAGAATATTTATTTTATGTTTCCATCCTCTTATTAGTATTACTAATAAGATATAATACTTTTATTATGAAATGAGAGTAAAATATGAAAATAAATAATACTAAAAAAAATATAATGAGTAATAGTATTACACTAAATGATAAAAAATTTTTTTTAAAAAATAAGGAAAAAATACCGTTTCAAGAAATTTTATGTTTATTTGTAAATATTGGATTTAATAAATTATTAAAAAAAAATCCTAATATAATAAATTATTTTACTGATAACGCATTCTCCGATATACAATATTTTCTTTTAAAAAGACTTTCTAAAATAGCTTCAGAAACATTATATATAAAATTTTGCATGACAAATACTTATTC
The DNA here is from genome assembly GCF_015732155.1 of Pectinatus sottacetonis. Taxonomy (NCBI): domain Bacteria; kingdom Bacillati; phylum Bacillota; class Negativicutes; order Selenomonadales; family Selenomonadaceae; genus Pectinatus; species Pectinatus sottacetonis. The sequence continues at coordinate 84,626 of NZ_WIQK01000001.1, read as the reverse complement.
AATAAAACATTTTTTAGGAGAAATAACTACAAATGATTATATTAAAATAACTACTACTATTGAATATAATAAATTTATTAACAACATGCTTTATGGCGAATTAAATGCATTTTTTAATGAATATCCTGTACTGGCGGAATATATTTCGCAAACAGTGTCTTATTGGGTTGATTTTATAACTGATTTTTCCACTACTTTTGAAAAAGATTATAATAAGTTATGTCAAAAATTTTTCGATGGGAAAAGTATTGGTAAAATATCTTCATTAAAATTGGAATTATCAGATAATCATAACAATAATAAAACTGTAATATTGGTATCTTTTAGAAATAAACAAAATATTATTTTTAAACCTAGAAATATTTCTATTGAAAAAGAATATTATAAATTATTAGCATTTTTTAATAGTAATAATACTTCATTTCAACACAAAATATTAAAATTTATAGATGGAAAAACATATGGTTGGGTAGAATTTGTAGAACATTTACCCTGTTATAGCATAAACGATGTTACTCATTATTATAAACATGCTGGTTCATTATTATGTATAATATCAATCTTAGGAGGAACAGATTTTCATTATGAAAATGTCATTGCGAATAACAATACTCCAGTGTTAATAGACTTAGAAATGCTTATGAATAATAAAAAAAATAATAATTCAATGACGATTGACGATTTACTAGAACGTAATTGTTCTATTCTTCAAAGTGGATTATTACCTGCATTTTATATTAAAAATAATGGTTCTATATCAAATTTAGGTGGTTTCGGAAATAATTCATCTATTCAAACAACATTTAAAGAACCTATTTGGACAAATGTTAATTTAGACTCAATGACATTAGAATTTAAGTATATTAATGTTTTTTTTCAAAAAAACAATGTATCATTAAATGGAAAACTTATTCATTCATATGATTTTGTAAATGATATTATAGACGGATTTAAAAATACATATATAACATTTATAAAATTAAAAAATGAATTGTTAAAACCTAATAGTATATTATATCTATTTGCTAATCAGTATTTACGTTATATTAATAGACCAACACAAAATTATGTACATTTGATATTAAATATTTTAAAGCCTCCATTTTTTATAAATAAACAACAACAGCAACATAAAATTAAAAGCTTATTTTATATAATATCAATCTTTATGGGACAACAAAATAAAGAAATATTAAAAGATGAATTTTTATCCATTAAAAACTTAGATATACCTTATTTTAAATATAAAGCTAACAAAAAAAATTTAATTTTATCCTCTAATAACGTTATACCAAATTTTTTTAATAAAACATCTTTTGATATTTTAATTCATACAATATCAAACTTATCATATCAAAATATAGAAGAGCAATGTTTTCTTATTAAGAAATCATATAAAATATTAAAAGATTTAAAAACTACTAATCATAATCCATTAGCACTCCCTATAAATGATTCTATTTTAAAGCAATCAACCTATAAAAAAAATATATTAGAAGTAAGAGATAGTCTAATGAGTAAAAAAATAGACTATCAAAAATCAGTAACTTGGAATCAACTTGAATTAATAAACAACTCAACTTATATCACTAAAATAATGGGACTTGGCCTTTATGAAGGAACAGCTGGAATTGCAATATTTCTTGCAGCAACAAAAAAAATATTTTCATCTAAAAATACTAATGATATAGTTTATAAAATTCTAAAACCTATTAATGAATATTTCGGTACTATAAATACGGAAAATTCGCTTAATAATGCGAATTTAGGAATAGCAAATGGTCTTGGTGGTGAAATATATACATTAACATTAACAGACTATTTAATGGAAACAAATTTTTTTTATAAAAACACAATGAATTTAATAAAAAATATTTCTGATAATACTATATTTAATGATACTATATTAGATGTAATAGGTGGATGCGCTGGTTTATTATTAAGTTTACTTGCACTTTATAATAAAAATCCCCATGAACAAATACTTGACTTAGCAATAAAATGTGGAAATCATTTATTAAATAATCGTTATACAGGCAGTAATGGATTAAGAGCCTGGAAAAATAAGCAAATTATATCAGAAAATAATCAACCATTATGTGGTTTTGCTCATGGGGCTTCTGGTATATCTTATGCATTAATAAAATTATTCAAATTAACAAAAATAAAAAAATTTCTTTATGCTGCTGAAGAAGGCATTATTTATGAAAATAGCATCATTTTAAAAAAAACAGCTTGTTGGCCTGATCTAAGAAAATCACAAACTGAAAAGCATAAACTTTATAATGCTTGGTGTAATGGTGCAGCGGGCATATTAATTACTCGTTTAGAAGCCTTAAATTTAATTAATAAAGAACTTATAAATGCTGATATAAATAGAGCAATTAACATTATAATAAATATGCCATCTAAAAATAATAGTTTATGTTGTGGTACTTTAGGAAAAGTGGATGTTTTATTATCTGCATCGAAAAAATTATTACGTCCAGATTTAGCAACAACAGCTTTTACATTATTAGAAAAAGAAAATGCTTTATTTTTTTCTAATAATATTTTTACAAATAAAAATGCTAATTATACTTTTTTTCAGGGAATACCAGGAATTGTATATACGTTATTAAGATTTAAAAATATAAATACTATTCCTTCCGTTATATCATTTAATATCTAAAATACTATAATGGCTCACTTGTCAAGACAAAATTTAAAGAATTTATAATGAACCCTAGGCCGCAGCATAATCTATCAGCATTGCCGGATAGTACAGTATAGCCGGTACTTGATAGTTAATTACCGAGTGATGCCGTTGGAAATTGTAGGTGTGGATATAATTCTTAATGGCTTGGCGAGCCTCCTTGATGTTGTCATACTGTGTCAGATAGGCTTCTTCATACTTGAAGCTTCGGAACCAACGTTCAATCATGATATTGTCAGCCCATCGACTTTTGCCATCCATGTTTTGCCGTACCTTATTTTGCCTGAGAAAATTGGTTTAAACATTGCTAGTAAACTAGCAATGTTTAAAATCAGTGGTTTTGCGACATCGAAGGCCTTTTTGAGCGCGTTGATGACCATCCTTGTATCCCAAGTATATCTATATCCCAGCTAACAATACAGCGGCTATATCAGTCGATGACGGCGGTCAGATAAAGAAAGCGCCATGCTTGATAGGAATATAGGTCACATCAATGTACCATACCTCATTTGGCCGGGTTATTACTGCATTGCGCAGTAAGTATGGGCATACCTTAGCCTGCTGCATACGCTTAGAAAGATTCATCTTCGGATAGATGGCGTCGATGCCCATTTCCATCATGTAGCGATGTGCTTTCCTGCGACATACCAAGTAACCGAGGCTTTTGAGTTGAGATGACATTTGACGCGCACTCCAAGTGGGGTTATCCATATGAATATGGTCTATGATGGCCTTAACATTCAAGATCTTCATCTGAGACTGATGGACCCTTGTAAGAAATGCTGGTACGATTTACTTCCAGTAATTCAGTGCCTTTTTGAGCCGGAAATTCTCTAGTATTCAAAAGGTTTCAGACTAAATTTACTTTCGTAGTTAGGTCCAAGCAGTTCTTCAGATTTTTTTTCAACCAGTTCACCTGCATGGTGGGCTGTCCAATTTTTTTAGCATAAGCTGTTTTTTCTTTGCGCTCGTCTTCAACTTTTCTCTGATATTCTCTTCACGAAAATCATCGAATACAACAGAGACTTTATCAAGAAATTCCTTTTTCCAGTTTCGCAAAAGATTTGGCTGTATACTGTTTTCAGCAGCCAACGCGTTGAGATCCTTGTCTCCTTTTAGCAGTTCTAAAACGAGATCTGACTTGAATTTCGCTGTGAAATTTCTTCTTTTTCTAGACATGAATGGATATTCTTTCGAATGTTATCTACAGTATAGCAGGTTCATTATAAATGTTTTCTGAAAATGTCTTAATTTGTGAGTCCATTATAGACCATACATAAAGACATTCAGCTTTACTTTAGAAAACTTACAGCAACCTGTTTTCCGAATCATTCTCTTAGCAGTTCATAATCATTTTCTACTATTCCCAATTGCCATATATTTCATTTCGCTTTTTAAATGCTTCTACTCCGCCTTCCATAATATTTACAATATCTCTGTGAGTTTCTGCAGAATCTATCGTTCCTTCCATCAGCTCAACAGATTCATCCCCACTATAAATGTATGTCACAACCCTTTCTGCATCACCTAACACTGGGATATTTGCATTATGCGTCGCAAATATAAACTGCATATCTTTCTTTTCTCTTCTAATTGTTTGTATTAATTCCTCATAGATAACTTGATTATCCAAATCATCTTCCGGCTGGTCTACAATTATCACGTCGCTGTCATGTTGCGTCAAAATAAACAATATTAAAGCTGAGGCTCTTTGCCCAAGAGAATGTTTACTAAGTGGTTTTCCATGATATGATATGTTAATGATATCGGGGGTATCACTAGCAATCATATCAATATAATTTTCTTCTATTTTTTGAGCCATTTTTGAATATATATTATCTGTACAATAATCCTTTATTTTATTTCCACAACCCAGATAATAGTCTTCAACAATTTCTGGTAAATCTGAGAACTTAGTACATATTTCATTGTATTTAACATCTGATAATCCCGTTCCTTTAAATTGTGTTGTTAGGTCCTCCTTAAAAGTACTTTTATCTCCCTTGAACTCAATGCTAATAGATAACATATCTTGTTGCTTATTTATTTCGCCTATTGCCTTTTTATATTCAATATAGTTTTTTTCCAAAAATGCATTACGTTGATTAAATGCATTCTGAATAGACCCTTTTAGTTTTTCTTTAGATTTTAACTTTTCTTGAAGTGTAGTTATTTTTTCTTTGTTAGTGGATAATTTTTTTTGATATGAAACATAACTATCAGCGTCTAATTGTTCATCATTGATTTCTCTTTTAATTTCAGCGAATTCATCTTTTAAAGAATCAATTTTTTCTATAAGTTTTTTCTTGGTAAGTATTAGCCCTTCCTGTACCTCCTTCAATATATTAATATCAGTTTTAATCGAATCCAAACAAACATTGGTTTGTCCAATATATTTTTCCACATCCTGAAATATTTCAGCATTATACTGAGAACTATAACCATCTAAAGCAAGAAGATTTCGTTCTTGCTTTAAATATGCGGTGTTGATGGATGATACCATTTCCTTTATCCAGTCAGATATGGCTTCCAGCTTTACAAGATCAGTATTACATGATGTCTGTTTTTTTAGTTTTTCATCAAGACCTTTTTCTTTATATACTTGAAGCTTATGTTCTAACGTTAAATTTTCATTATTTATATCTGAGATCTTGCTCGGAATATCTGTTAATAATCTGAGGTCATTAATATCATCACACAAATTACTTTGGATATTTTTATATTCTTCTGTTATATCTGGTACCTTATCTCCAATTATCTTGTTTAATAAGTCAAATTCGTACCCTTTTCGAGTTAGTGCTAAGTCCTTTTGTCCAAAATACAGCGGATTCTTCAATATTGTTTCAACCGGAATTTTCAACACATCGCCAGAATCGTCATATATCGTACTTTTCTCATTAAATATTCTTTTTAATAAATAAGATTTGCCATGCTTATCAATAATTGTAAGTTCAACCTGTCCCCCCGATCCAAGAACCGCTTTTACTAAGTCATTTTTGTATTTTACATCCGTTGCGGGTTCCTTATTAAGCGCATATCTCAATACTTCTAAAACAGAAGACTTTCCACTTCCTCTTATTCCTATTAGTGTATTAAGCTCAGGTGATGGAGAAAACACTTGATTGGATAATTTACCACCAATGCATTTCATCTTTTTAATATATCCATGACTGATTGGTGAAATATTATCATAAACGCGGTTTCGATAATCTGACAATGCATATTTCACTGCCGAATATGAATTTTCGCCTATTTTTATATATGTTTTTTTATTACATGTTCCAATTTCATTAATTGACTTCGGATCAGATCCTTCTACAAAAGCTATATCATATTTCATCCAATTATGTACCTTAGTAATCAGATCTCTTGTTCGCGCTTTTTGGAAGCCAATCACTCTTCTCTTAAAACAAGGATTTGCTGATAAATCAGTAATTAATGTTCCTTTACACTCCTTCCAGAAACCTTTATTTTGCTCTACATGCGCACATATCATAAAATAATCTTTGTTCTGATCATTAAATTTCTTTATTACATTTAAGAAATCATCTTTTGTACACTTATTTTCATCTCCAGGATTACTAACATCTAAAAACAACGAATCAATAACCCTAGAAATAAAATCCGTTCCATCTTTTAACCATTCATCTGGATTAAAAACAATCAGAACATGTATAGAACTTGCTCCTTCTTTTATTGAAAGTTCTACTCCAGGCAAAATAATGATATCCTTTTTTTTGGCGGCACTTTTGATTGCCTTATATTCATCACACACAAATTTATTATGGTTTGTAATTACTCCAACAGAAATATTTTCCTGACAGAGTTTGTCAACATACTCTGAAACAAAACTACTTTGCTCGCCTTCATACTTGAATTCCTTGTCCTGCACAGTATGCAGGTGACAATCGAATCCAAGTATCATCGAACCATTTTCAAACATTCTATACACCTCACTCTACTATATTTGTATATTAAACTATATAGTAAATCGCCAGATCATTCCAAATACCATAGTTGCATTCATAACATTACCTGATCACTTTATCCAACAGCGTCTTATAGCTATCCACCACGTCATAAACAATATTCTCAGAGCTTATCGCCTTGAAATGCTCTCTGGCACAGTGGTTTTTAGATTCTTCAATCAGTCTAAGCTGCATGGAAGACATCGAACCTTTTGTTTCAGCTACGAAATAAATGTGTTTTACAGTTCCTTCATGGAATGCAATTGCCCAGTCGGGGTTATAATGCCCAATAGGTGTGTTGATATAGAATCCATTAGGCAGTTTGACATAGACAGCTACTTCCTTACTTGAATCCAGATCTGTTGCAAATTTTTTCTCATTTGTAGAATCGTAAACAATATGATCATATAAACTTTTGTTGGCCTTCATTGCATTTATGCCCAGTTTTCCCTTGATAGTTGGTTCTGTAAAAACATCGGTTCCATAATGATCATCCATCGCACGATAGGTAATATGTTCAATAATGGCAGTAGCTTTCTCATCATTGATCAGACGTGATGACTTTAGAATAAACTCTTCTGGATTATCATGGAATTGGTCAAATACTGGTTTCTCAATCCCCTGAAGAATTTTAATTACAGCTCTTCTTGTTAGACCTGTCTCATCAACAAGCTTTCCAATAAGATCATATTTAACACTTGTACTTGCCTTGATTACTGCACCGTAGTGTCCAGATTCCTCCTTGACAAAGGCATCCCCATTCCTTAAAACATCTCTGGATTTGATTTCATCCATCGTTCCGGTTTGAACCTTAAAATATATCTTTGAAACACGAAGATTAGAATTCATAGAAGTAATGGATTTTTTTATTAATTCATCTGTATCAAAGTCAACAACATAAACAGATTTCTCATTTATTTTGTTCCATAATGCCTTAAACTCAGGCATTGCAAGCTTATCAGTATTAACTTGAAGTTCTACATTATTGCTGCGGGCATTTTCAGGCTGCATAGAGTGGCTGTTATATACAGAATCTATAATTTCAATCACAGAAGCAGCTGAATCTTTCACCTCACCCGCAACCTTAATTTCGTTGTTAGCCTTATCCTGATAATACTGATCAGTTAATATGCCTTTCTTGTCAATGTATCTGTTCACTATCATGTCAAAATAGATAGCCTGTGCTGTATCATCATCAACAACCTGTTCATTACCTCTTGCATCTGTAATGACTTTTCCCTTGAAAAGGTCAGCCGTAACAGCTAGTGGTCTGTCAGATACGGTTTCAGCAATCTCAGTCTGTAAACCCTTTGCAAAGCTGTCATAACTCTCGTTTGCGATGACTGTAAGTATGTTAATATTCTGCACATTATTGCCAAGAACAGATGAATCCATACGTTCTCCATCTTGATTGACACAAAGACGTAAGCCACGCCCAACTTCCTGACGCTTACGAACATCACTGCCGCTTTGTTTCAAAGTGCATATCTGGAACACATTTGGGTTATCCCACCCTTCACGAAGAGCAGAGTGAGAAAAAATAAAGCGGACAGGGGAACGCTTTGGATCACAATCCAGAAGAAGTTCTTTGTTCTTCATGATAAGATCATAAGCGTCGATATCATCAGATGTTTTCTCTTTTTTATCCGACACTTTACTGTCTACTGCATGTCCTTTTTTATCTATCGAGAAATACCCGGCATGAGTGTCATGAGCATCGATTGAATTCAAATACTCCATATATTTATCTTCGCCCATGGCAATTTGCATATTTCCAACAACGTCCTTGTATTCTTCTTCAAAAATGTCCGCATAAACACCGTTTACTGCATTTCCATTTGCATCATATTGTTTATACTTTGCAACTTCATCAATGAAGAAAAGGGACAGTACCTTGATTCCTTTATAGAAAAGTTTTCTTTCTCTATCAATATGAGAAAGAATAGTTTCTCTGATTTGTATGCGGCGAATCTGCATTTCATCTATTTTACCTATGACATCACCGGCATATATTTTGATCCCGTTTATGAATTCAATAGAATCATCACGACCATCGATAAATTTAACCACAAACCCTTTCTTGTATTCTTCCATTTCACCGGAATTATCATACAAGTTGTAACCAATCCCTACTGTTCGTGTAACTTTACGAATCCCAGCAGCACCTTTTAAATCAAACTGAATCGTTGCAGTCGGATCAGTTTTTGAAAGATTGATACTTTGTAGATATACATAACTATCAGTTGCCGTCGAACCGGACTCTTCAATGCCCTTAACCGAAATTTTCTTGACCAGTTTTTTATTATAAGCATCCATTGCGTCAAGACGATAAATCAGGTTGTAATATTCCCGTGGGGTAGCAGAGTAACGCAAAGTAAATAAAGCATTGAATTCCTTTAATCGTTCTTTAGTATGCTTGCCCTCTACTGATTGAGGCTCATCAATAATTACAATCGGATTGGTCTTTGCAATGATATCTATAGGTCTTCTGGAGCGGAATTCATCCAACTGCATATAAATTCGCCTTGCATCTTTGCCTCTGGCATTAAACGCCTGAGAATTGATAATCATGACATTTATAGCGCTGTCTGACGCAAAGCGGTCGATTTCCGTAAGCTGTGCAGAATTGTAGATAAAGAACCTGATTTTCTTTCCGTACTCTTCGGCAAAATGGTCTTGCGTAATCTGGAATGATTTATAAACACCCTCACGTATAGCAACACTAGGTACAACGACAATATACTTGCTCCATCCATAATACTTGTTAAGCTCATACATTGTTTTTATGTATGTATATGTCTTACCAACACCTGTTTCCATTTCAACTGTCAGATTATATCGCCCTTTCAGTTCATTGGAAGGTTCAATCTGGTAAGAACGCTGAATCTTGTTGATGTGATCCAGAATAATCTGATCATTGATTTCCGGTATTATGGGCATGTTGTTCCATCCAGTATAATCACGATCTTCAGTAGTACTAGTTTGATATATTCCAGTACCACGATCCATCATATAAGTAGGCTTGCCATAAGGTTGTCCTTTGAACACATCGACAATCACTTGTGCGGCATCTGCCTGAAATTTTTGATGCTTAAATTGTAATTTCATGCAGAACCTCCTTAAATTACTTTTACTGTAGTACGTGGACTAATAAGCTTAAATATTTCACTAACGTTAATTTTAGATGGACTGTTAGCAAAACTGGAATCACGGAAAACAGCTCGCAATGGTTTTCTATTTGCAATTTCTTTTATTACGTCTTCAGAAATATTTATATCAAAACAAGCGATCAGGTCACCATTGTTATATGTGTGAATAGTACAACTCTGCAGCTTTTCCGAGGTATACGGCATGGACAGAGGAAGCCCCCAATCAAGGATGCAGGCAAAAAGCAAATCAATGTCAGTTCTGTCCGGCTTGATATTGGATTCCAACATTGAAAGCATTCCTTGATTATATGCATCTGCCGAATAATAGACATCTGTCATGTTTGATTCATCTAACTTGAAAACACGGAAACCGGAGTCAAATTTTGCCTTCGGATTTTCTTCAGCTATCTTTTTAGCTGCACGGCGAATACGTTCTTTGCCGATTTCACAAATGTCTTTATACCCAGCTTTAAAAGCATCTGTAACTTCCTCACAAACTTCAGGTATTTGTACCATGATAAATTTTCTTTTTCCATCATCAGTAACATTTAAATTTATTACGGCTTCAGCTGTAGTAGCTGTTCCAGAAAAAAAATCTAAAACTGTACAATCTTTACCTAAGTAAGTTAATAATTTTTGAATTAACGCCCTTGGTTTTACAGTATCAAATCCCATAGAAGTTTCCATTAAATCATTAAATTCGTCTTTTCCAGTCTGTGCTGTCCCAACATCATTAGCTAAAAGAAGTGACCAAAATGGTTTATATTGCGTTTTATCTATCTCATCTTCCGGATATACTGCTTTTTTTACAATACCATCTACTATTTCCACTTTTCCTTCAGCTTCAAGTTTTTTAGCTGTTTTATCGCCTATTTGCCAACGTTTCCCATTACGCGGATATTGTCCTAATATTGAAAATTTCATTGTGGGTCTATTATAATCTCCAGAATCTGATTTTTCTATTATTTCAAACCGACATTTTCCATGTTTTCCTTGATGTGGGTAATTTAATTCTCCTTCTATTTTCTCAAGTGTAAATCCACTAAATTTGTTTTTTTGTTTGCCATACATCAATATAGTCTCTGTTTTTTTCTGCAATCCAAATCTTGCTGTTCCTGCATTTATTGGTTGAGTAGTTGCTTCCCAAATAATGTCTCCAAAATAATTTTTTTCTCCAAAAATTTCATCACAAATTTTTCTAATGTTTGAATATTCACGTTCATCTATAGATATGAAAATAATGCCATCATCAGTTAAAAGATTTCTCGCCAATAACAACCTTGAATACATCATACTACACCAACTAGAATGAAACCTAGGATTACTAATACTATTTTCTTTAAATCTTTTATTTCCCTCGTCATCAAAAAGTCCAGAAAGATCATTATATTCAACCTCTGTAACACGATAATTATCCGAATATATGAACTGGTCATTTCCCGTATTATATGGAGGATCTATATAAATTACTTTTATTTTATTAAGATAACTTTCCTGCAAAAGTTTCAGCACCTCAAGGTTATCGCCCTCAATATAGAGATTTTCAGTGGTATCCCAATCCTTACTTTCCTCTAGGCAAGGACGGAGCGTCTTACGGATAGGTTTGTTGGCTTCCACAATGGCAGCTTTTTTACCTACCCATGTAAATTCGTAGGCTTCATCGCCGTCTAACACATCGCCGGAAAGCATCTGCTTGAGCAGCTCGAAGTTGATTGCCTTTTTGGGCTTGCCGTTTTTATCTATGGTTTCTGTTATGCAGTTAGGAAACATTGTCCCGATTTTTTCTATATTCTGAGCTGTCATATCAGCTGACTCCATGCGCATTTTATCCATTTTATGCTCTCCTTCTATCGCCTCATACTATTATGAGTCCATTTCTTCCCATTCAATTTTTAATCGCTTCAATTCCGCATTCCATTGCATTTTTCGATTCAATTGCTTTTCTCTACAGATTTTTCCTTCTAAGCTTTTGATCTGTTTTTCCAGCTTTGCTTTTTTCTGACTGCGTTCCACTGACTTTTTGATTGATTCTCCACTCTCGCATACTTGCAATTGACTACCAGCAATTTGTCGCACGTAGCTGCTATAAATATCATCTAGCCCAAGTCCATCCAGCCGCAAAGACAGTTTTTCTTCAATCGACCATTCGGTATGATAATATTGGTTTTCTTTTAATCCACTAATTCCAGATTCGCTGATTTCCTTATAAGCAATACAAGCTTGGTATTTTCCTTCATACTCCAACAGATACAAGATATGATACGAAATTGCTTTATCAATTTGACGCAAAATATTCTCATCAATCATCATCTGATTCAATCGAACTTCAAAAATCTGCAACTCTTGTACGATTTGCCCGCCTGCTACATTTAGCGTAGCAGGTGCCAGCTTATTTTTCCAAACAATTGTTTTGACTTGTTCAACAAAACTTTTCTTTAAAGCAGATGTTACAGATATATTCTCATAAAATTTTTGTTTAGGGATACGCTTATTGAATTCTGTCGATTTAGGTAATCCAAACATATGTGCAACTCCCTTATTTAATTACGACAAAACAAATTAATTCAAAATCATCCAAACCTGATATTGACGACATCAGCGCTGATGTTCCACCACTACGAAACAAACTGTCAATATCACTTTCTTCTTTGACATCCAAAATAGAATGAATCGCATCGCTCAATAGTTGGGAGACATCACTCATATTTCTTCCATCGGCTGTTTCCTTGTTGAATCGCTCACACAACTCCCTGATCGGTTCCTGCTGTTTACGACACAAAAGCCGCATATCATCCAAAAGTTTTTTAGGCTGCAAATGATCACAAACAATATTCCCATCAGTATCAACATATACCATATAAAAGGGATGAATCTGATTATGATGATCTATATTCACACTATTATTGATGTTTTTCAACACAAAGATAACGCCTTCCGGCAATTCCTCATTAGCAGGAACTACCGCATGAAGACCAAACGGAAGCTTATCCATATCAGCATGTGTCTTTACATATTCCAACAAATCCAGCCGGAATTCATTCAATCCCAAATCCATAATTGATATGCCTGTAGACATATCCTCTATATCAACAACTTCATCTTGTAATCGTTTCAGCTGTTGTTTACGATATTCCAGATCTCCTTTTTCTTCTGCGTTTATAAGATCATCATCACCTGTAGACGTCATAATACTTATCTTCATCCGCGTTTCTACACGGCCTTTCAGATTAATATAATCATCCAATGTCATATCCGGCCAAAAATTTACCAGCTGGATGTATTCATTTTTACTGCCGATACGATCTATACGTCCAAAACGTTGAATAATCCGCACAGGATTCCAATGAATATCATAATTTACCAGATAATCGCAATCCTGTAAATTCTGCCCTTCAGAAATACAATCCGTAGCAATCAGAATCTCTATATCAGCATCACTGTCAGGCATCAACACATCTTTTCCTTTGGAGATAGGTGAAAAGCACGTGAGTACATTATTCAGCGTAGCTTTTAGTCCCTTGATTGTAGTCTTTCCATCTATGCTGCCGGTAATAATAGCGGTATCCATGCCATATTTTTGTTTGATGAATGTACTAACATTGTCATAAAGATACTCTGCTGTATCTGAAAATGCTGAGAAAATCAGTACCTTCTTATTTCCACTGTTAATTGGCCGTTCAATTTTATTTGCTAATAACTTCAACAACGTTTGCAGCTTAGAATCATATTCTGGTGTGATATCTTCTACCATACTGGTCAAAAGCTCCAAAATTTCTGCATCATGCAGCAATCCTTCCCGCCAGCTTTTATAATCCATATCTGCCAAATCAATCTTTATTTTTTTGCCAACGGTAAATAAATCTGTATTCTGATCATCGTCATCCCAATCACGATCCGAAACTTCGTATACATCAAGATCAGACATGCCATTTTTCTCAAAACATGCAATCTCCTCCAGCGTATCTTCTATAAAAGCATGAATACGGCTGAGTGTTAGTTTAAAGGAATATACAGAGCTTTCCAATCGTTTCAACAGATTGACGCTCATCAATCGGCGAATTCCTTCTTCGCGACCGCTTTGCGTAAGTCCTTTACTATGGCTCAAGTCCATATACTTTTCCAACCTGCTTGGGAAAATATAATTTGATGGTGTGTAAACAACCAAGCACAAGGTCATCAACTGCTCATAAATTTCATTGTAGTTGATGGCATTATTTTTATTGCTGATGCTTGGACGCAGAGAAATCGGCTTTAACCGTTCTGGAAATTTTCCAACCTCAACCGTATTATAATATTTTTTGATATGCTTACGTGAACGAGCAATTGTTACACTGTCCAGAAGCTCAAAAAAATCGAAATCTAATTTATGTAGTAAAGCGTCTGTAGTCCGATCTGCCGGTTCCAGTTTATTCCACTCATTAAATGATCTCTGTGCCTGTCGGAAAATATCCTCAATCGGTTTCTTCGTTTTTAAACGTTCATCAAGATTCCCGGCATTGCCTTCATAGGCAATCGCCAGTTGATTTTTCAAATCATTGAATCGATTATTGACAGGTGTAGCCGAAAGCATTAATACTTTTGTTTTAACGCCTGTCCGAATGACCTTATCCATTAACTTCACATATCGGTTCTCCACTGTATTGGCATGCGTACCACTGCCATTGCGGAAATTATGCGATTCATCAATGACAACTAAATCATAATTACCCCAGTTCAAGCGATCCAAATCAAGCCCATTCGAGGTCCCCTGCGTACGTGATAAATCCGTATGAAAGAGTACATCATAATTCAACCGATCTTTCGCAATAGGATTGTTGACATAGTTATCTTTATAGGTATTCCAGTTCTCAGATAATTTTTTGGGACATAAAATAAGTACTGTCTTATTTTTATTCTCATAATATTTTACCACAGCCAATGCTGTAAAAGTTTTACCAAGCCCTACACTATCAGCCAGAATGCAACCATTATACTGTTCTAATTTATTAATGATAGCCAGAACTGCATCTTTTTGAAAATCATATAGCATATTCCAAATCTGACTGTTTTTAAATCCGGTTGCTTCATTAGGCAGATTATCCTCTGATATATCATCTAAAAATGTACTGAATACATTGTAAAGCGCCAGAAAATAAATCAATTCTGGTGCATTTTCATTATAAGCTGAAGATATATTTTCGATGATAGATTCAGTAACATCCTGTAGCTTATCTTTATCATTCCACAATTGGTTGAACAACTCTATATATTGAGTTGAAAAAGGGGCTTCCATGCGATTGATCATATTATAGCTATTATTTCCTCTGTCACAGCCAAGATCAACTGTCGTAAAGCCCATCAAAGGCATATAGGCAGTTTGTGCATCATGACTTTCTACTGTAGCAAAGCCACTCATGTTTTCACCAGATGTATTCGACTTAAAAATCGCTTTTTTTCGAATCCAGGCGGCACATTCTTTGGCAATCGCTTTTTGTGTCAACTCATTTCTAAGTTTTATTTCAAATTCCGTACCATAAAGGCTATGTTCCCGATCTAAACGAGGAATATAAAATTCTCGCTTCGCTTTTTCAGCTTTTTGTTTAATGAATGTCGGTGAAGTAAACAAAAAACGAAATTCATCAATACTATCTAATTGCTTTTTAAGTACATTATATGCATACATAGAGAAACAAGCTGCAGCAACAAATACCTTACTGCCCTTTTTGATTGTTGCCATTAAATCATCACGAGCTATATCATTGATATTATTGATAACCTTCATTGCCATACCCTCCACCTTTATATCCTATTTTTATATCATATCATTTTAGATTATGTATTAAAACCAATTTGCGTTGAATTTTTCAAATTAATCTATATTTATCTATACATTCTCTATAACGCATATTGGTTATGAAACACAGGTCTAATTTTTCACTTTCCAATAGGTCGAAACATAAAAACAAGGAACAGTTATCTTACTGCAAATAACTGTTCCCCACAAAACATCTACCACTATTCTTTTTTTTCATACAATCTTGGCCAATTCTCCGGATGTTCCATTTTATCTTTCTGTAGCCTATCCCATACACTATAGAATAGTTTTTCATTGATATGGTGTTAACATTTTATGTAAACAATTGTTAACGCCATGAGTCGCACCGCTATAGCCTTATATCTTGCCGAAGGCAAGAAGGGGTGTGCCTATTATTATTGTTTTCCGTCTGATGATCATTGATACTGTTTCGTCTTGTGCCCATCGTCACCTTTTTGCCAGTTTGGACAGGCCCAAAACTTTTTCCCGTTCCATTCTTTAAGGTACATTTCTGCCCCACATGTATCACAAATTGGATTATAAGAACCTGTGTCTCAAATCATGTATCCGTATCCGCTTGATTCCAGCTTCTTTTACTCCACGATCCATTTCGTGATGCAAATAGCTCTTCGTTACTTCAAAAAGACGTGTATCAGCTTCGCACTTATATATGGTGGAAATATAGTCATCCATCTCACAACATAGAAAATCCGGGATATCAATCACTCGATTGCTCTTATCTGTTTTAGTCGTCGTAATGCAATCTTGTCCACTAAACCGCTGTACAGACTTATTGATGGTAATCTGCTTTACATCCAGATCAATATCTTTTCTTGTCAAGGCCAGCATCTCTCCAAGCCGCATACCACACCAATATAAGATTTCAAACGCATAATATGAAATCGGCTTTGATTTCATAGCTTCAGAAAACTTGAGATATTCACACTTTGTCCAAAAAAGCATTTCATTGGCCTTGCCTTTTCCCATTTTTTCAACTTTAGCACATGGATTTTCTTTCATGTTGTAATAACGACATGCATGATTGAATATAGCACTAAGCTGATTATTGATTGTTCGAAGATATGTTGCCGAATAACCTTTCCCTTCTAAATCTCGTTTACTCAACAGCTCATTTTGCCATTTAATAATATTCATTGGCGCTATATCATCAATATTAAGATTTTTGAAATATGGCAATATTCGCGATTTTATTATGGCTTCTTTTGTCAGGTACGTGTTATATTTTATTCTTGGTTTTAAATTATTTAGATAGACATTTACAAAACTGCTAAAATCCATGTTAATGTCATTACTTTTGTCAGATAAAAACTCTCGTTCATAATCTAACGCTTCATGCTTTGTCCGAAAACCACGCTTTCGCTTTTCTTTGATGTTTCCCTGCCAATCACGATATCGTATATACATCATCCATGTACCACGCTTCTCATCTTTTGTAGCACTCATACAAATACCATTCTCCTTCGCAATAACTACCGTTTAAGGCAAACTTCTTCATAATATACACGATTGATTTTTCCACTTAAGGTCAAAAGTTTTGGATTGTCTGACAGCATCTGCATTGATAACTGCTTGATTATTGCATAAGCCTTTGATTTACTGCATCCCCAATCCTTATTTGAACTTCCATTATTTTTCCTCCTTTCCGCATCTATATAAGTACAAATTTGTACTTATATAGATGGTGTAACATGTGTTTTTTATTCTTACAAGTACTTTTTTGTACTTATATTATTTTTTTGATTAATGTTCACAAACATGTTACAATTCAGATTAAGGAGAGATTAAACATGACAATTGGCGACAAGATACGACATATACGTGCATTTCGAGGCTATACGCAGTCTCAACTTGGCAAAATGGTAGGTCTTTCCGGCGATCGAATAAGACAGTATGAAAACGACGTCCGCAAACCCAAGCCAGAGCTTTTACAAAAAATTGTGAAAGCTCTAAATGTAGATGAATCTGTACTTTCAGAAATAAATATAACTACTTTCGATGATGTTTATGCATATTTTTTTCCTGCTTGAAGATGAATTGGGACTGGAAATAAACAAAATCAACAATCAATATTCGCTAACATTTAACGACAATCCACCAAGCAAAGATATTCTGTATGCTTTAGATTCCTGGTATACAGCCAAGCAAAATTCTCTGTGCAAAAAAATGATGATAATGAAACTGCTATGAAAAAGTATAATACATACAGAGATTGGCGATATCGATACCCACTAGATAAGCGTGCACATGACAAATTTATTTCTGACAATTTTGCCAATATGTACAAGCCATATCTGAACCAGCCTACAGAAGTGAATATATGCACATTTAAAGATATTGCAATTGTACTGGAAAACCTGTTGCGCAATGATATTCATATAGAATTCGGTTATATCCCAGAAAGACAATCTAGACATGTAGCAACCATAATCTCATTTGATTATTCTCAGCTTATAGCGTTATCTGACGCTCAAAAGCCAGCATTTATAGATTTTTTAATTATGCTGAAACAATTAATCTACAAAGGCGTAGAATTCACAGAAAACACATACACCTATTCGGGACATTCTCTGATAGACTTTAATATTTACAGCGCATCACTTTATAGTTTAGTTAAAAATGGTTTAATGGAATTACAAAAACGATTCGCCAATAACACCTACGAAAATGACAAATTTTTTAAATCGAACTATGAAGAAATGTTAACCATGTATGATTTACCTATTGAACAACTGCAGTAAAAACGCAAAAACCACAGGAAAAAATTCCTGTGGTTTTTGCGTTTATGCGACCAAATTGCGACCACGGCTTTTTAAAAGCCTGTAGCTATGCTATTTCCAGCCGTTATATTATTATTCCCACTCAATAGTAGCTGGCGGTTTAGAGGTGATGTCATAGACGATCCTATTAACACCAGGAACTTCGTTTACTATACGACGGGATATTTTATCTAAAACTTCATAAGGAATTCTGGCCCATTCTGAGGTCATGGCATCGGAGCTGGTGACAGCACGTAATGCTATAGTGTGACAGTAAGTGCGGCTATCACCCATGACACCTACAGATTTTATATTGGGCAGGCAGGCAAAGTACTGCCAGATTTTTTCGCTTAATCCGGCTTTGGCAATTTCTTCGCGGAATATGGCATCTGCTTCACGTGTTACAACAAGTTTTTCTTCAGTAATTTCGCCTAAAACACGTATGGCAAGGCCAGGTCCGGGGAATGGCTGGCGCCATACCAGATCATGAGGGATACCAAGCTTTTCCCCGACAGCACGGACTTCATCTTTAAATAATTCCCGCAAGGGTTCTATAAGAGAGAATTGCATATCTTCAGGAAGACCGCCAACATTATGATGGCTTTTGATGGTGGCAGAGGTCTTGGTACCGCTTTCTACTACATCAGGATAAATGGTTCCTTGTACGAGAAAATCTATTTGTCCTAATTTATTGGCTTCTTCTTCGAATACGCGGATAAATTCTTCACCTATAATTTTTCTTTTCTTTTCAGGATCAGAAACACCGTGTAATTTATTGAGAAATCGTTCCTGGGCATTTATACGGATGAAGTTCATATCAAATTTATCTTTAAATACTTTTTCTACTTGGTCTCCCTCGTCCTTGCGCAGTAAGCCGTGGTCAACGAATATGCAGGTGAGCTGTTTTCCTACAGCTTTATGAGTTATTACAGCGGCTACTGATGAGTCTACACCACCGGATAAGGCACATAAAACCTTTTTATTGCCTACGGATTTTTTTATTTCATTTATTTTACTTTCGGCAAATGCTTCCATACTCCAGTTTCCCTTTACTTCACAAATTTTAAAAAGAAAATTTTTCAGCATTTTTTTACCGAAAGGAGTATGTTCTACTTCGGGATGGAATTGTACACCGTATATCCTTCTTTTATCATTTGACATTGCGGTTACCGGACCAGTAGTGGTATGACCGATGATTGTAAAATCTACCGGTACCTTGGATACATAGTCACGGTGGCTCATCCAGCAGGTGTTTTCTTTGTCAATTGTATCGAAAATAACAGCAGAAGGGTCGAGTGTTACAGAGGTTTTTCCATATTCGCCTGTTTCTGCATGTGTTACTGTACCACCTAATGCATTGGCAATGATTTGGTGTCCGTAGCATATACCCAGAATAGGGACATTGATATCAAATATGCCATCAACTGCCTGTGGTGTATCTTTAGCATATACACTAGCAGGACCGCCAGTCAGGATTATTCCTTTAGGATTTTTGGCTTTGATTTTGGCAAGTGAATAATCATATGGAACAATTTCACAATAAACGCCACATTCTCTGACTCTGCGGGCAATAAGCTGATTATATTGTCCGCCAAAGTCGATTACTAGTACAAGTTCATTATTGTCATTCAAAATAGATCCTCCTAAGATATAAAAATTCATTAAGGATAAAATGTGATTTTATCTTATTAGCAACCATTATAATATATTATAAAAAAGAATGGCAGAAAAAGGTTTATGGTTGTTTTTATAAAAAAGAAATGCTCTCTTTATAGCAACAGTTTACTATGTATTACCGTTACCTGTAAAGAGAGCAATGAATTTTTTGTTGTATTTGTTAAACTATCAGATTAAGCTTGGCCTTTGCATCCAAGTACATCATCAATTTTATGTTTTACGAGTTCTTTGATATATGCTCTGGCTGGAGATAAATATTGACGAGGATCAAAATGTTCAGGATGAGCTGTCATATATTCGCGGATACCGGCAGTTAAAGCTAAACGCAAATCAGAATCAATGTTGATTTTGCATACAGCAGAGCTGGCAGCTTTCCTTAGCTGGCTTTCAGGGATACCAACAGCATCAGCTAATTTACCACCATTATCATTAATGATTTTTACGTATTTAGGAATAACGGATGAAGCACCATGCAATACAATAGGAAAACCAGGAAGACGTTTTTTTACTTCTTCAAGAATATCAAAGCGAAGTGGAGGTGGAACTAATACACCGTCTTCATTTCTAGTGCATTGTTCTGGTGTGAATTTGAAAGCACCATGGCTTGTACCAATGGCAATTGCCAGTGAATCAACACCAGTAGATTTTACAAATTCTTCAACTTCTTCTGGCTGTGTATAAGAAGAATCTTCAGCGGAAACATTGACATCGTCTTCAATCCCGGCAAGTCTTCCCAGTTCACCTTCAACTACAACATTTTTTTTGTGTGCATATTCAACAACACGTTTTGTCAATTCAATATTATCTTTGAAGCTATGTTTGGAGCCGTCGATCATAACGGAGGTGAATCCGCCATCAATGCAGGATTTACAGATATCGAAATCAGCACCATGATCCAGATGCAGGGCAATTGGTAAATCTGTATCTTCAATTGCTGCTTCAACTAATTTTGTAAGATAAACATGTTTTGCATATTTACGGGCACCAGCAGATACCTGAAGAATAAGAGGAGCTTGTTCTTCTTTTGCTGCTTCAGTAATACCCTGGATAATTTCCATGTTGTTTACATTGAAAGCGCCAATAGCATAACCGCCTTCATAGGCTTTTTTAAACATTTCTGTAGTTGTTACTTTTGCCATTTTTGTTTATACCTCCAAGTTTTTTATCTAAAGCTATATGAAGATTATAACACAATTATTGACTATTTGGTGTAATATAAAATATTTTTTATGATAAGATTGACCGTATTTATAGAAATTTATATTATTTGCAAATGTTAAAATTGTATTAATATTTGTTTAAATAAATTAAGCATATATAATTAGCTACTTATTATTATATATTATGATTGACAGTAATTACTTTTTATACTATGATTATGAAGATATACAACTAAATGAAGAATTGTTTCCTGGAGGAATGTAAGTTAATTATGAGTACTAATGAAAATCTTAGAAATATCGCGATAATTGCGCACGTCGATCATGGAAAAACAACTTTAGTAGATGCTATGCTGAAACAAAGTCATGTATTCCGCGCTAACGAACAAGTTGCTGAACGTGTTATGGATTCCAATGATTTGGAACGTGAACGCGGTATTACTATTTTATCTAAAAATACGGCTATTATGTATAAAGGTATAAAAATAAATATAGTTGATACCCCGGGACATGCTGATTTTGGCGGTGAAGTTGAACGTGTACTTAATATGGTAGACGGAGTCCTTTTATTGGTAGACGCTTTTGAAGGACCTATGCCGCAAACTAAATATGTTCTTAGAAAGGCTTTGGAACAAAAACTAAAGCCCATTGTTGTAATTAATAAAATAGATCGTCCTGATCAACGTGTGGATGATGTTTATGATGAAGTTTTAGAATTGTTTATGGAACTTGGTGCAGACGATGGGCAGCTTGATTTTCCTGTTGTTTATGCAGCTGCTCGCGATGGGATAGCAAAACTTTCTATGGACGATGAAAGTACTAATTTGGAACCACTGATGAATCTTTTGATAAAGGAAATACCAGCACCTCAGGGTGATGCTGATGGTCCTCTGCAGATAATGGTAACTACGCTTGATGCTGATGAATATGTTGGTCGTGTTGCAATCGGACGTATTATTCGTGGGCAGGCAAGGGAAGGTCAAAATGTAGTCATAATAAGTGGTGATGGAGAAAGAAAAGCTAAAATAGGACAGGTTTTCGTTTATCAGGGACTGAAACGTGTTCCGGTAAAAACAGCACCATTGGGAGAAATTGTGGCTATAACCGGTCTGGGAGATATAAGTATTGGACACACTATTGCAGATGCGGAAAATCCAGAAGCCCTGCCGGCAATTAATATTGATGAACCTACGTTGTCAATGACATTTGGTGTAAATACCAGTCCCTTTGCAGGCAATGAAGGTGATTTTGTAACATCACGTCATTTACGTGACAGGTTATTCAAAGAAACGGAAACCAATGTCAGTTTAAAGGTTGAGGAAACTGATTCGGCAGATACTTTTAAGGTTTCAGGACGCGGTGAACTGCATTTATCTATATTAATTGAAACTATGCGCCGAGAAGGTTTTGAATTACAGATTGGTAAACCAGAAGTAATATATAAGACTATTAATGGGCAGCTTTGTGAACCTATTGAAAATTTATCCATAGAAGTTCCACAGGAGTTTATGGGTACGGTAATGGAATCACTGGGAACACGTAAGGCAGAACTGTCTAATATGGTTGAGTTATCAGGCTATTTAAGAATGGAATTCACAATACCAGCACGCGGCCTTATCGGATTCAGATCGGAGTTTTTAACAAATACTAAGGGAAATGGCATAATGAATCACGTATTCCATGGATATGTACCTTATAAGGGAGATATTCCGGGAAGGGCACGCGGTTCTCTGGTTGCTTTTGAACGTGGTGAAACTACTGCTTATGGGATTTATACACTACAGGACAGAGGAACAATGTTTGTTGCCCCAAATGAACAAGTATATGAAGGCATGATAGTTGGTGAAAATAGCCGCGATGTAGATATTGATATCAACCCATGTAAAAAGAAAAATGTATCTAACATGCGTTCTAGTTCATCAGATGAAGCTATTCGCCTGACTCCGCCACGTATATTAAGTCTTGAACAGGCTTTAGAATATATAAATAAAGATGAACTTGTAGAAGTTACACCCAAAAATGTACGTTTACGCAAAGCAATTCTTAATAAACAGCAGCGCGGTCGTATGAGAAAAAATGCGAAATAGTTGCTAAAAAATTTTTTTTAGCAGGATATTTTAATTATATGTAGAATAACACACATAATGACTATAGGATCTGTTTTGTACTGTGTGGGGGTGATTTTTTTGAAATTGATAAACAAACTAGCTAATATATTGATGCCGATTGAAGAGATTGAAGAACCACTTGAAAATATGCCATTACAGCATGATTCTAACTCTGGTAAACAGCAGTCACAGACATCTGCTGAACAAGGAACTGCTATTCCACAGCAGAATACAGCTTCGGTATCAACTTCGTCTGTACGTACACATTTATCAGTTCACACCAATAATAAGGTTGCTGACATGCAGATATTGGTGTTTAAGATAAATGCGTTTGATGAAGTAAAAGCTGTGGCCGATGCATTAAAGCGTAAAAAAGCAGCTGTGGTCAATTATGAAAAAGTTGATGCTGAAACGCAAAGGCGTATTTGTGATTTTATTAATGGGGCATGTTATGTTATGAATGGGGCAGTTAAAAGAATTACTGCTTCCATGGTCTTATATGTGCCAGAAAACATTACTATTAATAATGGTATTGTAAGTGAAGCTGACAGCATGTTCAAAAAGGATATTGCCAGCTGACCTTGATAATGTATGTTTTTGCCTGAAAAACAGGAAATTAACACATAAGTTTGGCTTTATTAGATATATAGAATTTAGTTTGTTAATGCTTATCATATTAGGTAAGCTGCTACTTGAATGTCATAGATGTTAAAAGGCAGAATATGTATTATAAATAAAATTTTTTTATAAGAAATAGTACGGAATATTTTATGATATATAACTAAAAACCGTGAATACACGGAATAGCTCGCTTAAGACTGTAATGCAGTCTTAGCAAATGAAACTTTCATGTTGAGTTTGTTATAATGAAAGTATGATACAGGGCTTTCCTTCATTGATATGAGGGGAAGCTTTTTTACTAAAGTCGAAATGGCTGTATTTATTTGGACAAAATAATAAAATATTATTGACATAATATGTCATGTATGCTAAAATTGGATATTACAGAATGGCTAATTATCTGTAAAAGACAGAGGACCTATTGCAGATAAAATATATCAGGCGGGGTGTACAATGAAATATTATGAAATTAAGAGAGCAAGGTGTGAAAAATAATAACTGCCTTGCCTTTTTAATGTTCATTACTTTATTATTGTTTAAATGTGCTGAGGGGTGAAAATTTTGTTTAAACCTGTTCCGGTAGGAAAAAGAACAAGGTATAGCTACGCCAAAATTAAAGAAGTTATGGATATGCCGCATTTGTTGGATATCCAGAGAAATTCATATGAATGGTTTATGAAAGATGGGCTTAAAGAAATTTTTCATGATATTTCTCCTATTCAGGATTTTACGGGGAATCTTGTTTTATCATTTGAAACTTTTTCATTAGGTGATCCCAAATATTCTATTGACGAATGTAAGGAAAGAGATACTACCTATGCGGCACCGCTGCGTGTTAATGTACGTCTTATTAATAATGAAACTGGCGAAATAAAAGAACAGGAAGTGTTCATGGGTGATTTTCCGTTGATGACGGAAACAGGCACATTTATTATAAATGGGGCTGAACGTGTTATAGTAAGTCAGTTAGTACGTTCACCAGGAGCATATTATGGAGTGACAACAGATTCGACAGGAAAACAGCTTTATAATTCCACGCTTATTCCAAATCGCGGAGCATGGATAGAACTGGAAAATGATGCTAATGATATAATTTCAGTCAGAATTGATCGTACTCGTAAGCTGCCGGTAACTATTCTTATTCGTGCGCTTGGCATAAGTTCTAATCAAGCTATTGCTGAGTTGTTTGCCAATGACCCACGTATCGTAAATACTATGGAACGTGATAGTGCCATGTCCAAGGAAGAGGCACTAGTCGAAATCTATAAACGTCTGCGACCAGGTGAACCGCCGACAGTTGAAAACTCACAGGCACTTTTAGATGGATTGTTTTTCGACCCTAAACGTTATGATTTAGCTACTGTCGGGCGTTATAAAATAACAAAGAAACTTGGTTGGAAGCGCCGTCTTGCAGGGCATGAACTTACAGAACCATTGGTTGATCGTACTACTGGCGAAATAGTAGTTCCAGCCGACACTGTTATTGATATGTCTATGCTGGAACCTATAACTGTTGAACAGGAAAGAAATATCTTTGGTGATACTGATATGATCTCTTTTTATGTCAAAACCAAATCAGATAAACCAATGAAAATGATTTGTTCTTCTACTCTGGAATATCACCATCGTACGATAACTATAGAAGATATAATGGCATCTATAAATTATTTGCTTAATTTAATGGATGGTGTAGGAAATACAGATGATATTGATCATTTGGGAAATAGACGTGTTCGTTCTGTAGGTGAGCTGTTGCAGAATCAGTTCCGTATAGGATTGTCACGTATGGAACGTGTAGTAAGAGAAAGAATGACTATCCAGGATAATGAAGTTATTACACCGCAGGCACTTATAAATATTCGTCCGGTAGTTGCTTCTATAAAGGAATTTTTTGGATCAAGTCAGTTATCTCAGTTTATGGATCAGCATAATCCACTGAGTGAACTTACACATAAACGTCGTCTTAGTGCATTGGGACCTGGTGGTTTATCTAGGGAACGTGCTGGATTTGAAGTACGTGATGTCCATAATTCTCATTATGGACGTATGTGTCCTATAGAAACACCAGAAGGTCCTAATATCGGGCTGATTGGTTCTTTATCAACTTATGCACGGGTCAATCGTTTTGGTTTTATGGAAACACCTTATAGAAAAGTTGATAAAGTTAATAAAAAAGTTACTAATGAAGTACATTATCTTACGGCTGATGAGGAAGACGATATAGTAATTGCACAAGCCAATGAAAAACTTGACAGTAATGACTGGTTCTTGAATAATCGTGTAACAGCTCGTTTCCATGAAGAAACAAGCTTAATGCCGGCTGATTCTGTTGATTACATGGATGTGTCGCCAAAACAGGTTGTATCTATTGCTACAGCTATGATTCCTTTTCTGGAAAATGATGATGCTAACCGTGCGCTGATGGGGGCTAATATGCAGCGTCAGGCAGTGCCTTTACTTCGTACACAGGCACCTTTAGTAGGTACTGGTATGGAATATAAGGCCGCATGTGATTCTGGTGTTATGATTTTAGCGAGAAATGCTGGCGTGATTTCCAAAGTAACGGCAGATCAGATCGTTGTCCGTAAGGATAATGGAGAATATGATACTTATAAATTACAGAAATATCTGCGTTCCAATCAGGGAACTTGTATAAATCAATTACCAATTGTTTATAAAGGCGATAGTGTTTATAAAGGACAGCCGATAGCTGATGGACCGGCAACTGATCATGGCGAACTTGCTCTGGGGTATAATATAATAGTTGCTTTTATGCCTTGGGAAGGTTACAACTATGAAGATGCAGTGCTGTTGAGTGAAAAGCTGGTAAAAGAAGATATTTATACGTCTATTCATATTGAAGAATATGAATGCGATGCAAGAGATACAAAACTTGGAGCGGAAGAAATTACACGTGATATGCCTAATGTGGCAGAAGACACACTAAAGGATCTCGATGAACAGGGAATTATCCGTATCGGAGCAGAAGTTCGTCCTGGTGATATCCTTGTAGGTAAAGTTACACCTAAAGGAGAAACTGAACTTACGGCAGAAGAAAGATTATTGCGGGCAATTTTTGGTGAAAAAGCACGGGAAGTGCGTGATACTTCATTGCGTGTACCTCATGGTGAAGCAGGTAAAATTGTCGATGTTAAAATTTTTACCAGAGAAAACAATGATGAGTTACCACCGGGTGTAAATCAATTGGTACGTGTTTATATAGCGCAGAAACGTAAAATATCAGTTGGCGATAAAATGGCTGGCCGTCATGGAAATAAAGGGGTAGTATCCCGTGTAATGCGTGAAGAGGATATGCCATTTTTACCAGATGGTACACCAGTTAATATTGTTCTAAATCCATTAGGGGTGCCATCTCGTATGAATATTGGGCAGGTACTGGAAACACATTTAGGCATGGCTGTCCGTGAGCTTGGTATGCAGATTAAAGCCGGAGATCCGACAGTTGAAAAACGGTTACGGGAAATAGGATATGACTATGATGCCTATGGAATGCCTAAACCAGATGAAGCGGGACTTCATATTGCTACACCAGTTTTTGATGGGGCAAAGGAAAATGAAGTATTTGAAACATTACATGCATCAGGTTTTTCTGATGATGGTAAGACGATACTTTATGATGGCCGTACAGGTGAGCCGTTTGAAAATCCAGTAACAGTTGGCTGTGTTTATATGCTTAAACTGCATCATTTAGTTGACGATAAAATTCATGCTCGCTCTACAGGTCCTTATTCCCTGGTTACACAGCAGCCGCTGGGTGGTAAAGCACAGTTTGGTGGTCAGCGTTTTGGGGAAATGGAAGTATGGGCCTTGGAAGCATATGGTGCAGCATATACATTGCAGGAAATTTTAACTGTTAAATCTGATGATGTTGTAGGTCGTGTAAAAACTTATGAATCAATAGTCAAGGGGGAAAATATACCTGAACCAGGGGTACCGGAATCATTTAAAGTTTTGATAAAGGAACTTCAAAGTATTGGTCTGGATATAAAAGTCCTTTCGGAAGATGCACAGGAAATAATGATTCATGATACTGATGATGATCCTATTGAGCCTAATGCGGATAAATCAGCGGCTCCAGGGCTTCCTTTACCTCATGAGCCAGCAGTAGGACATGATGATAAAAAAACTGATAATAAAGATTCTGATGACAAAAAAGAAGATTTAACTGATGATGATATCATTGCGGAACTTGGTAATATGACTAATGAAGAGGATTTGAGCAGCACTGATAAAGGTAATTCATCAGATAATGATAATGACGATTATAATGAGTAGAGGGGAGTGACTACCCTTTGTTGGATGTCAATAATTTTGATTCCATGCGCATAGGGATTGCTTCACCAGAAAAGATAAGAGAATGGTCTTATGGTGAAGTAAAAAAGCCGGAAACTATAAATTACCGTACATTGAAACCGGAACGGGATGGCTTATTCTGTGAAAGAATATTTGGGCCTACACGTGACTGGGAATGTCATTGTGGTAAATATAAACGTATTCGTTATAAAGGTGTTATATGTGATCGGTGTGGTGTTGAAGTTACGCGAGCTAAAGTACGCCGTGAACGTATGGGGCATATTGAACTGGCAGCACCTGTATCACATATTTGGTATTTTAAGGGTATTCCAAGCCGCATGGGGCTTATTCTTGATGTATCACCTCGTTCTTTGGAAAAGGTATTGTATTTTGCATCATATATAGTTCTTGATGCCGGGGATACACCACTTATGAAAAAGCAGCTTTTGACTGAAAGTGAATATCGTGAGTATAGTGCAAAATATGGCAGTAATTTTAAAGTTGGCATGGGAGCTGAGGCAGTCAAGCAACTTTTGCAGGAACTAGATCTGGATAAGATGAGTGTTGACTTACGGGCTGAGCTGCATTCTTCTAGCGGGCAACGCAAAGTAAGAGCTATTCGCCGTTTGGAAGTTGTTGAAGCTTTTCGTAAGTCAGGCAATAAGCCGTCGTGGATGATAATGGATGTAGTTCCGGTAATTCCTCCAGAGCTACGTCCAATGGTACAGTTAGACGGCGGAAGATTTGCCACATCCGATTTAAATGATTTATACCGTCGTGTTATAAATCGTAATAATAGGTTGAAAAGACTGCTTGACTTAGGAGCTCCGGATATTATTGTCAGAAATGAAAAACGTATGTTGCAGGAAGCTGTTGATTCCTTAATTGATAATGGTCGTCGGGGTCGTCCAGTAACAGGACCGGGAAATCGTCCTTTGAAGTCATTAAGTGATATGCTTAAAGGTAAGCAAGGACGTTTCCGCCAAAACTTACTTGGTAAACGTGTTGACTATTCAGGTCGTTCGGTTATTGTAGTAGGACCGGAACTGAAACTGCATCAATGTGGTTTACCAAAAGAAATGGCGTTAGAACTATTTAAGCCGTTCGTTATGAAGAAACTTGTTAATGCTGGTATTGCTCATAATATAAAATCAGCAAAGCGTATGGTAGAACGTGTACGTCCTGAAGTGTGGGATGTTTTGGAAGAAGTTATTAAGGAACATCCGGTTCTTCTTAACCGGGCACCAACACTGCATCGCCTTGGAATACAGGCTTTTGAACCAGTTTTGACAGAAGGACGTGCGTTAAAGCTGCATCCTCTAGCATGTACAGCTTATAATGCCGATTTTGATGGTGACCAGATGGCTATTCATTTACCTTTATCTGCTGAAGCACAGGCAGAGGCGCGTATCCTAATGTTGGCTGCAAATCATATACTGGCACCTAAAGATGGACGCCCGATAATTGTTCCTACCCAGGATATGGTTTTGGGGTCATATTATCTTACGATATTAAGACCAGGTGCGCTTGGGGAGGGTAAAATTTTTACTGGTATTAATGAAGCACTGTTGGCTTATCAGGAAAAAGTTTTGGCACTGCAAGCAAAGATAAAAGTGCGTTTTAAAAAGTATGGAATGGTCAATACTTCACTCGGACGAATGATATTCAATGAAATACTGCCAGAACCGTTACAGTATTTTTATAAGGATAAAAAGACTGATGAATGGTGTTTGGGTATTCGGATGGACAAAAAAGAGCTTGGTAAACTGGTAGCAAAATGTTATAAAAAATTAGGCGGCAGCCAGACAGCTGTTGTTATTGATGGCGTTAAAAACTTAGGTTATCATTATGCATGTATAGCCGGTATGACAGTTGCTATTTCTGATATAATTGTACCACCAGAAAAGAAGAAAATTATCACAGCTACAGAAGGCGTAGTAAATGGGGTAGAACGTCAGTTCTCTCGTGGATTGATAACGGAAGAAGAACGCCATAAAAAGGTCTGTGATCTCTGGACTAAGGCAACTGAAGATGTAACAGATGCTATGATGAATAATATGAGTCCGTTTAATCCTATATTTATGATGGCTGATTCTGGGGCTCGTGGTAATAAACAACAAATGCGTCAATTAGCAGGTATGCGCGGACTTATGGCTGAT
Organism: Pectinatus sottacetonis; assembly: GCF_015732155.1. NCBI lineage: Bacteria > Bacillati > Bacillota > Negativicutes > Selenomonadales > Selenomonadaceae > Pectinatus > Pectinatus sottacetonis. The sequence goes on along the minus strand of NZ_WIQK01000001.1, from coordinate 54,204 downwards.
CCGTCTGGGAATATTATTGAACTGCCGATCAAAGCTAATTTCCGTGAAGGGCTAACGGTATCTGATTACTTTATTTCATCACATGGTGCCCGCAAGGGGCTGGCAGATACAGCACTTCGTACAGCTGATTCTGGTTATCTTACACGTCGCCTTGTTGATGTGGCACAGGATGTTATAGTACGTGAAGAGGATTGTGATGTCGTAGGCATAAATCTTGTACGCGAAAGGGCAAAACTTGCTACATCATCGTCAAATGCTGTTTCTATGTTGGCACCTACTCTTGTGGGGCGTATACTGGCACAGGATGTGGCAGATCCCAAGACGGCGGATATTTTGTTCAGCGCAGATACAGTTCTTGATAATGCTATGCTCAAATCAATTGGCGAACATGGTGTATCACAGATAACTGTAAAAGGTTCATCGAATGCAGACATTTGTGGTAGTGCAGCATCCAGTGAAATAATTTCGCTGGGCGCGCCAGAAGAACATGCCCGCGCAGCTATTAAAAAAGCTATGATGCGGGAAATGCTCGGTAAAAAAATAACAAAAGATGTTTATACGGGAAATGGGGATGTCCTGGTTTCAGAAGGAACGGCCCTTACAGAAAAAAATATAGAAACTATATTACAAAGTGATGCTAAAGAAGTAAAAGTTCGTAATAATAGTATTCGCGGTATTGAAGTTGAAGCAATAAAAGAAGGCAATGGCGTTATCGAGCCATTAAAAGAACGTATTGTTGGTCGTGTACTGGCAGAAGATATAGTTGATCCTAAGACAAATGAAAAAATAGCTTCATTAAATGAAACTATTACAGATGAATTAGCAGATAAAATATGTGCTGTACGGGAAAAAGTTTCAATACGAAGTGTACTGACATGTAAATCACAATTTGGTGTCTGCATAAAATGCTATGGTCGTGATTTGGCTAATGCGACTGAAGTTAATATTGGTGAGGCTGTTGGTATTATTGCAGCACAGTCTATTGGAGAACCAGGAACACAGCTGACTATGCGTACATTCCATACTGGCGGTGTGGCAGGTGAAGATATAACTCAAGGTCTGCCGCGTGTCGAAGAATTATTTGAAGCACGTAAACCAAAACATCATGCGATTATTGCTGAAATAGCAGGAGATGTAACTATTACAGAAGATAAGGGTATGCGTGTTGTCGTTATAACGCCGGAAGAAGGAGAACCGCGTGAATATCAGATACCTTATGGGGCACGCTTGGTAGTTCGTGATAAATCTACAGTAAAACCAGGAGACAAGCTTACTGAAGGATCTATCAATCCGCATGATATTTTACGGGTGTGTGGCTTGAAAGAAACACAGCGGTATCTTGTTTATGAAGTGCAGAAAGTTTATAAATCACAAGGTGTTGAAATAAATGATAAGCATATAGAAGTAATGGTAAGACAGATGTTGCATAAGGTAAAAATAGAAGACTCTGGTGACACTGAATTTTTGCCAGGGGAATATGTTGATATAAATACATTTGAGACAGCTAATGCCAAGACAATAGAAAATGATGGTATGCCAGCTGTAGCACATCCTATACTGTTAGGGATAACTAAAGCTTCGTTAGCAACGGATTCATTCTTGTCTGCAGCTTCTTTCCAGGAAACGACACGCGTTCTTACTGATGCAGCCATAAAAGGAAAGGTAGATCCTCTTATTGGATTGAAGGAAAATGTAATAATTGGTAAACTTATTCCGGCAGGAACGGGCATGAGTCGTTATCGCAATATTGAAGTAAAAGAGCTTGATAAGATCGATGATGCAGCTAATACAAATACTAAATAGTTTTATTGTAGATATATTTAAATGTAAAAGCCCTCTAGCTGTAAAATTCACAGCTAGAGGGCTTTTACGCATTTGTTTAAGCAAGAAAATCCCAAAGGTTATCAAAATAGTGTCTTATCCTATAACAGTTTAAAAACATTTTGGCGAAAATCGTCTAATTGGGCATAAAAATTTTTCCCCGGGCATAAAGTTTGGTTAAAATCTTTGTGTCCAAAGATAATATTATCACTGGGGGATAAGCGATAAAACTGACAGAGAAAGGCAGTTAACTGTATCGCTGACGCCAGTTGCGGCTGAGTAGGAAAGAAGCGTTCAAAATCTCCTACGATATTGATGCCGACAGATGTTTCATTGTGTCCATAACAATGGGCTCCAATAGTATCACGGGGACGACCTCTTTCTATTGTTCCATCTTTGCGGATAACATAATGATAACCAATTCCTGCCCATCCTCTAGCAAGATGCCATTGATGGATTTCTGCAGCAGATACGTCTCTGTTCGTATCTCCAATATGATGGAGAATAATCATATTAGTTTCGGTACGGTTTTCTAACGGCATGACAAATTTTAAATATGTTTCTTTTACATAAGGAGAAGATACCATATGGCTGCTTGAAGCAAAAGCTTTGGCAGTAAAATGTGAATTTGATGCTATTAGCAAGCCAGTAAGGGAAGATAGTGCATAATAGATAAATTGTCTACGATTCATAAATTAAAAACCTCTTAGGATTTCTGCGGAAATAACCAGTGCAGATTTTTAAGTAAATGATACTGATATTTTATTGACAAAACATACTTGTTAATTATATTATGTCTAAAGTGTATCTTACTACTATATATGATAATAAAACAAAAAAATAAAATTATCAAATATAATTTTATTTTTGTATAAAATATGGTGTCATCATGAAACTTAGAAATTTTGATGACACCACATTTATGTTTATATTATGAAAATTTTATTTTACAAGTAAGTTAATTCAAGCTTTTATATATTTGTTCCAAGTCATACCGCAGGGCGTCTATATAACTGAGTTTATCAGGAGAGCTTTCCAAGGTGTAGATTTTAACGGCCTTGGCATTAACTTCTTTGGCTAATGTTTCTGAGACTTTAGGGCTTACCATATCTTCAACAAATATTGTAGTGACTTGATTCTTTTTACAGTAATCAGTCAGTTCTTTTAATTTTTTAGCACTGGGTTCTCCTGAAAGAAGAGCATCAGATATACTTTTTTGTTCTAACCCAAAATCTTTTGCCAGATAACCGAAGGCAGCATGACCGGTAACAAAATCTTTTCTTTTGGAATCAGCAAATTTTTTACTGTATTCTTTTTTCAGAGATTCAAGTTCATTATAAAATGTTTGGTAATTTTTTTCATAATCTGCTTTGTTTTTAGGATCTGCTTTAACCAAGGCATCTTTTATATTTTTAGCTTCAAGCTCAGAACCATTAATACTTACCCAAAAATGTGGATCATCAACATTTTTTCCTTTATATTCAGGGGTATTAAGTAATAATGGTTTTCCCCCTTTTGAAGCTTCTACTAATACAAGATCCTTGTTATCCGATGCAGCATTAGTAACTTTATTCAGCCATGCATTTTCTAGTCCAAAACCATTGTAGATAAATAATTTTGCGTTGTGAAGTGCCATTAAATTTTTTACAGTTGGCTGGAAATTATGTGGTTCGCTGCCGTCAGGAATTACAGATTCAACAGTTATGTGATCTTTGCCAATAGCTTCAGTTAGTCCTTTCATAGCTTGAAAAGAAACGGCTACTTTCAATTTATTGGAATCAGGAGTAGCTGCTGATTCTGGTTTGGAATGATTTAAGGAACAACCGGATACCACAAAGAGAAATAATGCCGAAAGGGCAAAAATGAGTATCTTTTTTTTCATTATTGTGTTTCCACCTTTCAAATTATACATAATATCAGTTAATGCAAATAATTCGCATTTGCGTTAACACTAATATAAAGATATAATAATAAAAAAGAAATGTCAAGATTAATGGGGGATTTTATGTTAAAAATAGAACATTTATATTTTTCCTACAGCAATAAACCTAATTTATTAAATGACATAAATTTTACGCTGCAAACGGGAGAATATGTTTCAATATTAGGTGTAAATGGTTCAGGTAAAAGTACTTTAATACGTTTAATTTTAGGGCTGATAATACCTACATCAGGAATAATAAATAGTGATTTTAAAAATATTGCTTATGTACCGCAACGGTTTAATCAGTTGAATACGCATTTTCCCATAACAGTTCGGGAAGTTTTATACTGCTATAAGGCAGTAAAGAAAAAAAGAAATTATAAAAATATATCACAAGTTCTAAAATTACTTAATTTGGAAAATGAACAGGAAACTCTTATTGGGCAGCTTTCCGGTGGTCAATGCCAAAAACTGTTTATTGCCCGCGCTCTTTTAGGTAATCCTGATTTGTTGATTTTAGATGAACCATCGAATGGAATAGATAGTATAAGCCGCACAGAAATATATAATCTTTTAGCTGAACTAAACAATAAGCAAAAAATGACAATCATTTGTGTGGAACATAATTTGCGGGCAGCTGTGAAAAATTCTACTATAATATATCATATTGAAAAAGGGCGAGGACATTTATGCCTGCCTAAGCAGTATATAAAGGAAAATATAAAAAATAATTTAGGAGACATAACTGATGTTGACTTATAATTTTATGCAAAATGCGTTTCTTGTTTCAATTTTTATAGCGGTCCTGTGCCCGGTAATTGGGATGTTTCTTGTATTAAGACGATATTCGATGATGGGGGATACATTATCGCATGCTTCTTTAGCAGGAATTTCGGTAGGAATGTTATTCCAGCAAAATCCAGTGTTAAGTGCGTTTGTAGTTGTTTCTATTTTTAGTGTGATAATTGAGTGGCTGCGTAAGCATTTTAGAACTTATGCTGAATTAATCCTGGTGGTTATTTTATCTCTTTCGATCGGTATAGCAATTACTTTACTAAGTTCTGGTATGGTACATGCAAATATTGATTCATTGATGTTTGGCAGTGTTTTGACGGTTACGAAATCTGATTTTTATTGGGTACTGTTTTTTAGCATTATTTCCCTGTTTTTAGTTTATCGTTATTATTATGAGCTAATGTTTATTGTATTTGATGAAGAAGGCGCAACAGTAGCAGGTGTGGATGTAAAAGTAATAAACTATCTGTTTGCCATTTTGGTTGCGGCAACAATTTCTATCTCTATAAGGATCGTAGGTATCCTTGTAATTAGTTCATTGATAGCATTACCTATTGCCTCGGCATTGCAGCTAGAAGTCAGTTTTAAGAAAACCTTATTATATGGTATATTATTCAGCTATATAGATATATTTGCTGGGATAATTATATCTTACTGGATAAATGCAGCTCCAGGTGGAATAATAGCACTGAATTCTGTACTTTTACTATTGATAGTTTTATTTTATAAACATAAAATAAAGAAAAGAAGTTAATTATATTTTTGGTAGTGTGTTAAGGAAAGGTAGATATGGGCGATTATAAAGAATATCTTAATAAAAATGGGATGAAAAGTACAAAACAACGCAATTTACTGTTGACTATTTTAAAAAATAGTGAAAATCCTCAGACCGCAGAAAATATTTATCTACTAATGAAAAAAAACGATTCTTTAGTAAATTTATCCACAGTATATAGGATTCTGGAAAAGTTTACAGCAAAAGCAATTACGGTGAAAACATCATTTTTTAATGAAAAATCTGTCTATGGATTGAAACCTGTTGCACATCGGCATCAGTTAATATGCCTGCGCTGTAAGAAAGTTATTTTTTTAAAAAATTGTCCCTTATATGATTTTGAAAAAGAAGTAGAACAAGATACACAGTTTTCTGTAGTGAGCCATCGTTTGGAGTTATATGGATATTGCAGGGAATGTCAAAAAATCATAGCTGGTTCTTAAAGTTAATTTATGGTTAAATTTAATAATTGTTAAAATTTAGCTTGCATTTTATTTTTTCTGGTGGTAATATGAATCGACATCAAAAATTGCATAATTTTGTTAGGTGAGGTTCCTGCAATAAACACAGGCTATTGCCCGGAAACATCGAGAGATGCCAATGGGTAGGACAGGTATTATCGAAATAAGGTATTACCCAAGATAGCTGAGTAATTTATTTACTCTACGTTATGCAGTGCTAAAGCTCTTACGATTGAATTGAGGGATTACTGAACCTTTCTGCGCTTTTGTAGAAGGGTTTATTTTTTTGGGAGGTGAGTAAATATGGAGGATGGCGAGACCTGGACTAAAAATTTTATAATATTTTTCTGGGAGGAGTGTAAAAATGTTTACTCAAACCTTGGTAGAACGAAAATTTACTGCAATGGACATTGTAGTATTAGCTGTTGTCTTTATGATTTTTTATATTGTTTTAAAGTTAAGTATGGGGATGGATATCCCATTTTCCCTTGATACCGATATCTCCATAAGTCTATCACCTGAAATGCTTCCCTATTACGCGGGAAGATCATTGCTGCGAATGTTCATTGCGCTAGGTTTTTCTTTTTTATTTACATTTATTTATGGTTATATTGCAGCTAGAAGTAAATGGGCTGGTAAAATAATGATTCCTCTTTTAGATATTTTGCAGTCAATACCTGTTTTGGGTTTTTTGTCAGCGACAATAGTTGCCTTTATGACGATATTTCCCAATACTTTGTTAGGTGTGGAATGTGCTTCAATCTTTGCAATTTTTACTGGGCAGGCTTGGAATATGACTTTCAGCTTTTATCATTCGTTGACGACACTGCCTAAGGATTTAGAAGAAGCATCACAAATGCTTCATTTTAATAAATGGCAAAAATTTACCAAACTGGAATTACCTGTTAGTATGATAGGATTAATATGGAATGCGATGATGTCATTTGGCGGCGGTTGGTTTTTTTTGGCGGCCAGTGAAGCTATAAGTGTTCTGGGAAAAGATATTCATCTTCCCGGAATAGGCTCTTATTTGGCTGTGGCAGCAGCTTCAGGTAATATAAGAGCTATGGTATACGCAATGCTTACTATGCTTATAATGATTTTATTAGTGGATCAGGTTTTTTGGCGGCCGCTTGTTGTATGGGGACAGAGATTTAAATTAGAATCTTCAAAGGGAAATGAACAGCCGACATCATTTGTTTATAATCTGTTATATAGGTCATTTATAGTTTTCTGGATATATAGAAAAATTTTTATGCCTATAGGTCGGTTTATAAATAAAAAAATAGTAAAAACATCTGATCGAATAGAAAATAGCCTGGATATATATAAGAAAATAAAAGTTAGTGCTTTTTTCCAGGCAATAATAAAAATATTTATTTTAGCAGCATTTTTATATGAAATATATATACCTGTAAAAGATGCAGTATATATGCTGTATGAGATGGGTTTTGACCAATTATGGCATGTTTTTAACCTGGGATTGCTTACAGCTGCCCGTGTTTTTATGGCAATTTTACTGGGAGCTATTTGGACAATACCAGCAGGAGTAAAGATAGGCATGCAACCGAAGCTGTCACAAAAAATTCAGCCTTTAGTACAGGCGGCATCTTCTTTTCCAGCTAATATGCTGTTTCCTTTTATTACAATGCTTTTTATTCAATATGGCATAAATTTTCAATATGGGTCGATAGTGTTAATGATGCTGGGAACACAATGGTATATTTTGTTTAATGTTATCGCGGGAGCAGCCAGTATCCCTAATGATTTAGTAGAGGCTGCTGCTGTTTTGGGAATAAAAGGATGGAAAAAATGGAGGGTGCTCATACTGCCAGCCATTTTTCCCTATCTGGTGACAGGATTCATAACTGCCTCTGGTGGGGCATGGAATGCTAGTATTATTTCTGAAATAGTAAAATGGAAACAAATCGTTTTGACTGCTTCCGGTATAGGGGCATATATAAGCATGGCAACAACTCTTGGTGATTGGAGTAAAATTTTGCTGGGTATAATTGTAATGTGCATTATGGTTGTAGTAATAAATCGTTTTATTTGGCATAGATTATATTATATAGCGCAGACAAAGTATCATGTTGATTGAAAGAAGGATGGCAGATTATGAAAAATTTACTGGAATTAAAGTCAGTAGGTAAAAATTTCCCGATAAAAGGCAGTGACGATGCTGTAGTTTTGGAAAATATTAATCTTCAGGTAAAAGAAGGGGAATTTCTGGCTGTCTTAGGACCATCAGGTTCTGGGAAGTCAACATTGCTGCGCATAATTGCTGGACTGATTCCCAGTTCAAAAGGAACGGTATCATACCTTGGTAATGAAATTAATGGTGTGAATCCCGGAGTAGCAATGGTTTTTCAATCATTTGCGTTATTCCCGTGGTTGACTGTTTTAGAAAATGTGATGCTTGGTTTAGAAAAAAAAGATATTTCTTTAGAGTACAAGAAAGAAAAATCTATGCAGGTTCTTGATATTGTGGGACTGGATGGATTTGAGAATGCATATCCTAAGGAATTATCAGGTGGTATGCGCCAGCGTGTAGGTATTGGCAGAGCTTTAGTTAGTGAACCAGATATTTTGCTTATGGATGAAGCTTTTTCTGCACTTGATGTATTAACGGCAGAAAATTTAAGGCGTGATTTGTTGGAATTGTGGTTAGAAAAGAAAATACCTACAAAATCGATAGTTTTGATTACACATGGGATCGAAGAAGCTGTATATATGGCTGATAGGGCAATTATACTTTCTTCGGGACCAGCGACAATAATAAGAAATATTGATATAGCTCTGCCACGTTGGCGCGATAGAAAATCAATAGAATTTTTAAAGTATGTAGATGAAATTTATTCAATAATGACTAAAAAGAAAACAGTGATAGAAGAAACTGCACTTCAGGTTAAAAAGGACATGATTATTCCTCAGGTATCTGCTGGAGCACTTACTGGTTTTTTAGAGTTACTGGAAGATTTGAATGAAAAAGTAGATCTATATAAGCTTGCTAACCGTTTTGCTATAGATATGGAGGACTTTCTGCCACTTATAGATGCCTGTAGTCTGTTGCATTTTACTAAGGTCACTGAGGGTGATATTGAGCTTACAGCTTACGGTATAGAATTTGCACAGGCCACAGTTCTCGAGCGCAAAAATTTATTTAAGCGGCAGATTATGAAACATGTTCCCTTTGTAAAAAAAATGATAAGTATTCTGCAATCAAAGTCGAATCGACAAATGAATATAGATTTTTTTGAAGAATTATTGGTACAACCTTTAGGAGAAGAAGCGGCAAAAAAACAATTAGATTTACTTATTGGTTGGGAACGATATGCTGAGCTTATAGAATATGATGATAATAAAGAAATAATCTATTTGGAAAAATCCATGGAAGGGGTAACTATCTGAAAATCCCAAAAGGGGCTGTCGTACTTTTAATGTACGACAGCCCCTTTTGGGATTATTTTAGCAGAAATAAGTTATCTGATGACAATATTTACTATTTTTTTAGGCACATAAATAGTTTTTATTATATTTTTTCCTTGGATTAATTTCTGGATGCGGTTTAATGTTTGAGCCTGTTTTTTTATTTCATTTGGATCTGTTTGTGCCACAATGGTCATTTTATCGCGAACTTTGCCGTTTATCTGAACAACTATTTCCAATTCGTCGGCAGCAAGTGCTTTTTCATCATATTTAGGCCATATTGCTTTATGAATACTACCCGGGCGACCTATTCTCTGCCAAAGTTCTTCTGTGATATGCGGAGCAAAGGGAGCTAAAAGCAGTAATAAGGAGTTAATAGTTTCATTTATAAGACCCGGTTGTATTTTTTCTTCTCGTATGGAATAAAAGGCATTTACTAGTTCCATAATGGAACTTATAGCTGTATTGAAGTTGGAACGGACTGCAATGTCTTCAGTCACTTTTTTTATAGTTGTGTGGACAATACGGCGCAGGTCTTTTTCTTTATTATTTAAAATGGCAGTATTAATGGCAGGGTTATCTTTTACCATATTTTCATAATGGAGGACTATGCGCCAAATGCGATTTAAAAATCTCCACGCACCTTCAACACCTTGGTCACTCCATTCGAGATCACGTTCTGGCGGAGCAGCAAACAATATAAATAAGCGGGCGGTATCAGCGCCGTATTTACTGATTATTTCTTCTGGAGAAACAACATTGCCGAGCGATTTACTCATTTTAGAACCATCTTTTATAACCATACCTTGAGTTAAAAGGTTGGTAAAAGGTTCATCAAAGTTTACCAGCCCGGCATCTTTTAAAACTTTAGTAAAAAATCTGGAATAAAGAAGATGCAAAATGGCATGTTCTATGCCGCCAATATATTGATCTACAGGAAGCCACTTATTTACGATGTTTTTATCAAATGGAGCCGTAGTGTTTTTGGCATCGGCAAAGCGCATGTAGTACCAGGAGGAGCATATAAAAGTATCCATTGTATCTGTTTCTCGTTTTGCGGGTCCGCCGCATTTAGGACAAGTGCAGTTTACAAAATCACTGCTGTGGGCCAAAGGTGAAACGACACCAGGTTCAAATTTAACATCTTCTGGTAGCTTAACAGGAAGATCTTTTTCTGGCACAAGGACAGTACCGCATTTTTCGCAGTAAATCACAGGGATGGGGGCCCCCCAGTAACGCTGACGTGAGATAAGCCAGTCACGCAGGCGGTAATTGATACGACGTTTACCACATTTGTTTTTTTCCAGCCAGTCAATTATTGCCGGAATTGCCTGGCGGTTATTCATACCAGTAAATTCACCAGAGTTTATTAATATACCATCATCAGTATAAGCATCGCTCATTTTTTCAAGGCATAAAGATTTGTCTTCGTTAGTTATAACAATTTTTTTCTTAAGATTGTATTTACCGGCAAACATCCAGTCACGGCTGTCGTGTGCAGGAACACCCATAACAGCGCCTGTCCCATATTCAAATAATACATAATTGGCAATCCATATGGGAACTTTTTCACCATTAAAAGGATTGATGGCATATGCTCCGGTAAAAATACCCTCTTTTTCTAATTTATCCGAAGTCCGTTCCAATTCACTTTGATTATGGACATGTTCAATAAATTTATGTATTTGTTCTTTATTAATAGAATTTTTTATAAGTTTTTCTACTAAGGGATGTTCAACAGCTAAAACCATATAACTGATGCCGAAAGCAGTATCAGGTCTTGTTGTATAAACAGTAATATTTTCCTTGAAATTAGGAACAGTAAAAGTTATTTCTGCCCCCTCACTGCGTCCTATCCAGTTTTCCTGCATTGTTTTGACACGGGTCGGCCAATTGGGTAATTTTTTTAAGTCTTTTAATAAAACATCGGCATAATCAGTTATTTTTAAAAACCATTGTTCCAAGTCTTTTTTTATTACAGGAGAATCACATCGCCAGCAGCAGCCATCAATTACCTGTTCATTAGCTAAGACTGTTTTACAGGAATCGCACCAGTTAACGGTAGCTTTTTTCTTATAAGCAAGACCCTTTTTATAAAAAATTTCAAATAAATATTGAGTCCAGCGGTAATAATCAGGATTACAGGTCTGGACTAATCTGTTCCAGTCGTAAGACAGTCCTATCTGCTTTTGCTGGCGGATCATGTTATCCATATTAGAATATGTCCAGTCAGAAGGTTTAACACCATGCTTTATAGCTGCATTTTCTGCAGGCATGCCGAAGGCATCAAAGCCCATAGGATGTAGTACATTAAATCCCTGCATAGTTTTAAAACGAGCGATTACATCACCGATAGAATAGTTTCGCACATGTCCCATATGCAGATTGCCTGATGGATAAGGAAACATTTCCAAAACATAGTATTTTTCTCTGGTATCATCTTCATTAGTAGTATATACCCCATTACTTTCCCAGTTATCCTGCCATTTTTTTTCGATTTTACCTGGGCAATATTTATCCATTAAAAAAAGTCCTCCTTAAAAATAAAAAATCCCTGGCTTTAAGCCAAGGACGAAAATTTCGCGGTACCACCCTGATTGACAGTAAAACTGCCCTCTTAAAATATTAACGCTATTAACGCCGATCAACCTGTTGTTATATTGAGCAGGCTAAGGTTTTTTTAATATTAATAAAATATATTTAATATTAAATTCCTTATCGGAAGCTTCAGCAGTGAGTTCAAAAAAGACAAATACCAATTCACATCAGCCATTGGCTTTCTGAAAAATGCCTAAAATTTACTACTCTGCATCATAAGCTTTAACTTATCCAATTATAAAACTGTTTTTTATTATAATAGGTGTAATGTTGAAAGTCAAGACAGTCATTGTGAGCTAATATTGAAAAAATAAATAATAAAGTTTTTCAATGATGTTTCCACTTCATTTTTGTATATGATAAAATGGTATTATTAAATATATAATATTTTTAAGAAGGAAATCTTTATATGCAGGAAATAAAAAATCAGGAACAGTTTGTTCATTTACATGTTCATACTGAATATAGTCTGCTTGATGGGGCAGCCAGAGTAAAAAAATTAGTTGCAGCTGCTAAGGATATGGGTATGCCAGCGATTGCCATAACAGATCATGGTAATATGTACGGAGCAGTGGAGTTTTATAAAGAAGCAAAAAAAGCAGGGATAAAACCTGTTATAGGGTGTGAAGTTTATGTAGCGCCACGGGACAGACATGAAGCATTTGAGGTAGATGGAGTGAGGTATTATCATCTTATCCTGTTAGCAGAAAATTCAACTGGCTATAGAAATTTGGTAAAACTTGTTTCATTGGCAAATATTGAAGGAATGTATTATAAGCCACGTATTGATAAGGAGCTTTTACATAAGTATCATGAGGGAATAATTGCACTCAGCGCCTGTATAGCCGGAGAGCTGCCTCATGCGATTTTATATAAAGATATTGCCGAAGCAGAGAAAATACTGCAGGAATATGTAGCTATTTTTGGCAAAGACAATTTCTTTTTGGAAATGCAGAATCATGGGCTGCCGGAGGAAGCAAAAGTAAATGATAATTTAGTAAATTTGGCAAAAAAATATGATTTGGGATTAGTTGCCACAAATGACATCCATTATTTAAATAAAACGGATAGTGAATTCCATGATGTATTATTATGTATACAAACTGGTAAGACACTCAATGATGCTGATAGAATGAAATTTTCCAGTGATGAATATTATCTTAAAACGCCGAAAGAAATGAAAATGCTGTTTTCTGCGACGCCGGAAGCTATAAGTAATTCTCTGAAAATTGCTGAAAGATGTAATGTTGATTTTGAATTTGGTCATTTGCATTTACCATATTTCCCTTTACCAGAAGGCATTACGGATAAGGAATATTTAAGAAAATTATGTGAAGAAAATTTACCTAAAAGATATCAAGTTGTTACTAAATCAGTACGGGATCGACTGGAATATGAGTTGGGAATAATAAATAAAATGGGATATGACAGTTATTTTCTGATTGTATGGGATTTTATTAATTTTGCTCGCAATAATAATATAGTAGTTGGTCCGGGACGAGGCTCTGCTGCTGGGAGTATCGTAGCATTTCTGCTGAGGATAACTGATATAGATCCATTAAAATATGATCTGCTTTTTGAACGTTTTTTAAATCCAGAACGTGTTACAATGCCTGATATTGATATTGATTTTTGCTATATAAGGCGGGAGGAAGTAATTGAATATGTAAAAAGACGTTATGGCAATGATCATGTAGGACAGATAATAACCTTTGGAACAATGGCTGCCCGTGGAGCGATAAGAGATGTCGGGCGTGTTATGGATATTCCCTATAATGAAGTCGACAAAGTGGCCAAAATGGTACCAACGGAATTAGGGATGACTTTGGATAAAGCATTGAAAGAATCTAAAGAATTCCGTAAAGTATACGATACTGATGCAACTATGCACCGAATGGTTGATTTTGCCAGGGATATCGAAGGAATGCCTCGCCATTCCTCTACACATGCGGCTGGAATAGTTATTGCTCGGCAGCCGTTGACAGATTATCTACCTGTTCAGATGTCAGAAGGAACTTTAGTAACACAGTATGATAAGGACTATGTTGAAGAGTTAGGTCTGCTGAAAATGGATTTTCTGGGATTACGGACACTGACTGTTATAAGCGATGCTATAAAAAATGTAGAAGATAATACTGGAAAGAAAATAGATATAAGTCATATTCCACTGGACGATGAAGAAACAGCAAAAATGCTTTGCCGGGGAGATACCTGTGGTGTTTTCCAGATGGAATCATCAGGCATGACAACTTTAGTAAAGGATCTTCAGCCCCAGAATTTTTCTGATTTAATACCACTTGTAGCTTTATATCGTCCAGGTCCTCTAGGAAGCGGCATGGTTACGGATTTTATAAATGGTCGCCATGGTAAGAAAAAGGTAAAATATATGCATCCTTTATTAGAACCAATTTTAAAAGAAACCTTTGGTGTTGTTTTATATCAGGAACAGGTAATGCAGATTGTTCAGGTGCTGGCAGGTTTTACTCTGGGGCAAGCGGATATTTTACGCCGGGCAATGGGAAAAAAGAAACACGCGGTGTTGATTGCCCAAAAGGAAAATTTTTTAGCCGGAACTAAAAAAAATGGCATAGATAAGCAGCTGGCAGAAAAGATTTTTGATCTGCTGATCAATTTTGCCGATTACGGGTTTAATAAATCACATAGTGCGGCTTATGCGCTTGTAGCATATCAGACAGCATATTTAAAGGCACATTATCCACATGAATACATGGCAGCTATGTTGACAAGTTTTATGACCAATGCTGATAAAATAAAAACTTATATTGAACATTGTCAGCACATGGGTATAAAAATTTTACCACCCGATATAAATTTAAGTGGAGCAGCGTTTACAGCAGACCCAGAAAAAGGTGGCATAAGATTTGGCTTGGCAGCTATAAAAAATGTCGGGGAAAGTGCGATGAAAACTATAATCGAGGTAAGACAACAGGATGGCCCGTTCAAATCATTAGTCGATTTTTGCAGCAGAGTAGATAGTAAAATTGTTACTAAGCGGGTATTAGAATATTTAATACGTTCAGGAGCTTTTGATTCATTTGGCAATAAAAGGTCACAGTTGCTGGCTGTATCAGAGCAAGTTATAGAAACCGCTTTAATAAAACAAAAGGACATCAACAGTGGTCAGATGTCTTTGTTTGGGGAAGAATCTATTGAACAGGAAACAATAAAACTGCCAGATATACCAGAACTTTCTACGATGGAAAGACTTAATTCAGAAAAAGAAATTACTGGTTTTTATATAACAGGGCACCCGCTCGATATATATAGAGATAAATTAAAGCATATCAAATCACTTTCCCAGCTCACGGAAGAAAAACTCAAAGATAGTTCATATGTAAAAACAGCGGGAGTTATTACTGGATTAAAGAAGATGAATACACGTAAGGGTGACACTATGTGTGTACTTCAGATGGAAGATTTCACTCAGACTGTTGAAGTAGTTGCTTTTCCTAATATTTTTTATGAAGCTGTTAATGTTTTAGTACCAGAATCTGCTATAGTAGTTTCTGGAAAAATAAATCTTTTGGATAATGGTTTTAAAATAATTGCCAGACAAATAAAATCTCTAGCAGATTATAGGGAAACATATTGGATACAAATAAATGCTATGCAGGAAAAACCAGAGTCTTTAAAGAAGTTAAAGAGTATATTAAAAAAATATCATGGTGATCATATAGTTTGTTTTTATTTTATTGCTGGTAACAAAAAAATAAAGGCACAGGAGCAATATTGGATAGATGGTAGTGAGGCAGCGCTGGATAGTATAGCAGCGTTGCTGGGGGAAAATTCGATAAAGATTACCTGAAAGGATTAATATACAGTCTGTTTCGCATGGCGGTAATTGTATATTATTTTTTATCATCGCAGGCGAAATTAAAGATATATTATTATTAGGGGGTATCATTATGAACTTGCAATTTTTAGGAGCTGCACACACTGTTACTGGTTCATGCTTTCTACTGGAAGTCAATGAGAAAAACATACTCATTGATTGTGGAATGTTTCAAGGTGGCAGGCAGTTACGGGAACGTAATTACGAGCCCTTCCGTTTCTCACCGCAGGAAATTGATTCGGTACTTTTAACACATGCCCATATTGATCATTGTGGTCTTATCCCTAAACTTTGCCGGGAAGGATTTAAAGGCAAAATTTATGCCACGAAAGCTACCTGTGATTTAGCGAAAATAATGCTTCCTGATAGTGCCCACATTCAGGAAAGTGATGCTGAGATCATGAATCGTAAGGGTCTGCGTGTAGGAAGAATACCAATTGCCCCGTTATATACGATAGCTGATGCTGAAAAATCATTATTACAATTTAAAGCAATTGAGTATGATAAAAAAATTGAAATAAATGATAATATATCTGCTGTTTTTTTAGATGCAGGACATATATTGGGCTCAGCAATAATTGAAGTCTATGTGAGAGAAAATAATGAGAAACCAGTAAAATTCGTTTTTTCAGGAGATATAGGACAGCCGGGACAGCCTATTATAAAAGATCCCTCTTATGTTGACAACACAGATTATTTGATAATTGAATCAACATATGGAGATAGATTACATGAAATATATGATAAAGAATCGGCTTTAGCAGAAATAATAAATGATACCATAGAACGTGGAGGTAATCTTATTATTCCTGCGTTTGCGGTTGGTCGCACCCAAAAGCTGTTATACTATATATATAGGTTATGGAAACAAAAGCGTATAGATGATATTCCTATAGTAATAGACAGTCCACTGGCTGTTGCGGCAACAGAAGTTTTTGCGGCTAATATGAAAAACTTTGATAAACAGACGATAGAAATGCTCAAACGTAGCGGTAAGTTGTCAGAAATGCCACAGCTTAAAATGTGCCGGACAGCTCAGGAATCAAAAGCTTTAAACAGTAGTGAGGGATCGGCGATAATTATTTCTGCAAGTGGCATGTGTGATGCAGGACGTATTCTGCATCATTTAAAACATAATCTTTGGCGGCCAGAATCAACAATATTATTCGTGGGGTATCAGGCTGAAGGAGCATTGGGCAGAAGACTTGTAGATGGAATTAAGCGGGTAAAGATTTTAGGAGAAGAAGTAGCTGTACGGGCTAGAATTTTTCAGTTGGATGGTTTTTCGGCCCATGGTGATTATAAGCAAATACTGGATTGGGTGAGTCATATTCATATGAATGAACCTCAACAGATATTTTTAGTACATGGTGAACCGCTGGGAATACAATCTCTGCAAGAAAAAATTAAGAAAGAATATAAGAAATATAACATATATGCGCCATTTTATGCGGATACAGCACATATAGAAAATACTAAATGTACTATTATATCGACTGATATACCAGAAGTAGCTGTAGAAAAAGAAATGGAAGAATTCTTACAGTTGATTGATTCTGAATATCGGCAATGGCGCAAAAAACTGTTGGCAGCAGTTATTCGTAATCCGCAGATCATGGAAAGTTCGATGCGTCAGGCGCAAAAAGGCTGGCGGTATGTAAAACGCATATTTAAGGATTTCGGAATAAATTAATAATAAGGAGCATCAAAAATGGAAGATGATTTCAAAATAGAACAAAATAATAATGATGAGGGAAATATCATTGAAATGACTGATGAGGAAGGAAATAAGCATTATTTTTATGAAGAGATGCAGTTTTCCGCCGGAAATAATAGATATGCCCTGTTGAGTGTTTTGGATGAAGAAAGAGAGGCTCCTGAGGGATTGGAGGAGAATGATAATACTATTGCGAAAGTAATTATTAATGATGCGGGAGAAGAAGAATACTATTCTCCAAAAGATGATGAATTTGATATGGCAGTGAGTGCATATGAAGCATTAATGCAGGAAAATGATTGATAAAATTTTAAGAAATGTATATAGGTGAAGTATAAAAGTCCCTACCGCCATTTTGGATGTTTTGAAAACACAATCCATATAAATCAGTGGCTGCTATGTCATATGAAAGCATTTGCTGTAAATCAGTTTCAGGAGATTGCCACAAGCACTTCTGTGATAAAAAATGGGTGGTCTTTAATACGACGGGAATTGTTGCCTGGCTGTTTATTTTTCGTAGTATTTTCCTACCATTTTTGTTGAAAGCAAGCACACGAGCATAGCAGGGACCTATCTTGTCAAAATAGGATAAAACAGTTGTATTCATATGCATAAGAATATAAAGCAAACTTCTACTCAAACGGCTGTGATGATAGTGTTTGCTTTTTAAACTGGACATTATATCATCAATGCTTTTACCAGAAACAGCACTGTGAAGCAGCTTATATTCCAAACCGTTGGTTACCCCTGGATAGTCAGTGAGAGTTTTGATGTTACTAAGACGTAGTTTGGCAAGTAATACACGTGACAATCTATTCAGTCGGGCTATATCATTGGAGGACTTTAAGATCTTTATCATATAATCATAGCAGATTTCAGGGACAGATTGTTTGACTTCCATATGTTTTTCAAAATGATTGAGGAGAATATTTCTGATAGCTGTAGCACTAGAAATTTCTCCGTTTAACTTTGTATCATTATGATGCGCTGTTTTTCTTTTTATAGCGATGGGAGTAAAAGTGGTTTCTAACTGATGCATTGCTCTTAAATATTCTACAGCTAAGATTATATTGGGTTCCTTTAATAATGTAGCGGCCTGGGGGATATACTGGCTTATAATTTCTGCTATAGCTGCTGCATAAGGAAGTCCTTTTTTTAATTTTGGTGGCAGCAAAGTATGAAGTAGCAAAGGAGTGTCTAGAAGAGCCGCAATTTTGTTTAAAATAGTGATATCGGCGTTTTCACTGCCAAAACATATATTATCTATGCAATTTAGTTTTTGGAATAAATTTACTGCCCCATGGCCAAAAGCTTCAGCACTTCTTATGACAAAGACAGACGGAAGTTCTATTACCAGATCAGCACCTCCTAATACAGCCATTTTAGCTCTATGCCATTTATCGAAGAGAGCAGCTTCTCCACGTTGAGTAAAATTTCCACTCATAGCTACAACAAATACACTATTAGGCTGTTGTTTGCGCATAGTATCAAGTAAATATTTATGTCCATTGTGAAAAGGGTTAAATTCTGCAATAATGCCACATATTTTCATGAAAAATCCTTTCTAAATATACTATAATAACTTTATTATTATAGTATATTTAAATAAAAAAATCTTAAAAAAGTTTTTTTAAAACTAATTTGACAAAATATATAGTGCCAGCTATAATAAATTGAGGTCGTTATCATATGATGAGAATAAAGTTATCTGATGTAAACAATACCAGTGGCAGGAGATACGAATTTGCTTTTGATATACCTGCTGGCAAATTTGATTTTCCTACTAATAATTATCGTATTGACGGCATGATAAAAGTAGGCGGTATAGCTGAAAACACAGGTGCCGGATATCATTTACAAGGCAGTGTAAAATGCCGAAGGCATTTTGTATGTGATCGCTGCTTAGAAGAGGTTACAGAAAATCAAGTTCACAATTTTGATGAGATTTATGCTAAAAAGTCGATTGAAAATCAAAAAGATGTGAATATCTTCAGCGGAGATTTTATTGATATCACTGATTTAATACATGATATTGTAATTGTTGGTCAACCAATAATTAATTTGTGTAGACCGGATTGCAAGGGTTTGTGTCCCAAGTGTGGTACAAATTTAAATAAACATAGATGTTCTTGTGATAACACAGTGATAGATCCTCGTTTGATGGTATTAAAAAAACTGCTAGAAAAAGATTAGTTTGACTAATGTGATGGGTTTCCTTATTGTAAAGTATGATGATAAATAATCATCGCAGCTTAAAATAGCAGTTCATAGAGGGAAAGTACAGTAGTAACTGTAAAAGGTGCTTTTCTTTTTGCTGTTATTAAGTATTTAGGGTGCATGCGTCACTATTGGTTTTTTAAGGAGGTGTTTTTGATGGCAGTACCAAAGCGTAAAATGTCTAAAGCTCGCCGTGATAAGCGCCGTGCTAATTGGAAATTAGAAACTCCGGGCTATGTATCATGTCCACAATGTCATGAACCTAAAATGCCGCATCATGTTTGCACAGAATGTGGATATTATGATGGTAAGGAAGTAATTTCTGCGGAATAATAATTTTAATGAGCAAGGTATAATTGTCTATATCTTGCTCATTATTTTTTATGCATAATTTAGTAAAATTCATAAATGCTATTTATTAAAACAATACTAAGATGTTATATCTATAAAAAACATAATGATGTTTTTTATATTATGTCTAAATTATAGCTTTCTACTTGATATTTTATATTAAAGCCAGTATAATAACAAAACGATGATTTAAAGTTTCTAAATATCATATTTTGACAGGCAATAGGGAGGCTGGACATGAAGATAGCGCTAGATGCAATGGGTGGAGATTATGCTCCTGAACAAATAGTCGCTGGCGCGATTGATGCTGCCCGAAATTTTGATTGCGAAATAGTACTTGTCGGTAATCAGGCAAGCATATATAATGAATTAAATAAAGTTGCTGACTGGAATAAATTACGAATTTCTGTACATCATGCAACTGAAGTCATAGAGATGGGTGAGCATCCTGTTGCTGCTGTACGCAAAAAGAAGGACTCTTCGTTAGTAGTTGCAGCGCAACTCGTTAAAAATGGTGATTGTGATGCAGTTATTTCAGCAGGAAGTACAGGTGCTGCAGTTACATCGGCACTGTTTACCTTAGGACGTATACCGGGGATCGACAGGCCGACAATAGCTACTCCTATCCCCACCGGACATGGCGTTACCCTGCTTATGGATTCTGGGGCTAATGTAGATAGTAAACCAAAGCATCTTTTGCAAAGTGCGATTATGGGTTCAGTATATAGTGAATGTGTTTTTGGGACTAAGAATCCGCGTGTTGGACTTTTAAACATTGGTGAAGAAGCAACAAAAGGTAATGAACAGGTTCTTAATACATATCCATTATTGGAAAACATGAGTACTATCAACTTTAAGGGAAATGCTGAAGGACGCGATATTACAAATGGTAATTTCGATGTTGTTGTTTGTGATGGATTCGTTGGCAATATTGTATTGAAGTTTGCTGAGGGATTAGCAAAAACATTGATGAAACTCATGCGGGAAACTATAATTAAGAGTGGCATGATGGCAAAGTTGGGAGCACTATTATTATCTCCGGCATTAAAGAAATTTGCCCAAAAAATTGATTATGCCGAGTATGGTGGTGCACCTTTACTAGGTGTTAATGGATGTTATATAATAGCACATGGAAGTTCAAATAAAAAAGCAATCAAAAGCGCTATTGGTGTGGCTTGTGAATATATAAAACAGGATGTTGTGAGTCGCATACGGGAAAATATACAGAAAGAGGAGATGCTGGCTAATGACAGAGAAAAATAGCGCCGGTATACTTGGCACAGGTTTTTGTGTACCAGAAAAAAAATTAACTAATTTTGATCTGGAAAAAATGGTCAATACTAGTGATGACTGGATAGTAGAGCGAACTGGAATACATGAACGGCGTATAGTATCTAGGGACATAGCTACCTCGCATTTGGCTTTTAAAGCAGCTCAAATGGCATTGGAAGATGCAAATATCCAGCCTGAAGAACTGGATTTGATAATAGTAGCGACGATCACGCCTGATAGAGTAGTACCTTCTGTGGCTTGTGTGCTACAAGACAGACTGGGGGCTAGAAATGCCGCAGCATTTGATTTGACGGCAGCTTGTTCTGGATTTATATATGCATCTTCAGTAGCAGCACAATTTATTGAAACAGGTGTATATAAAAAAGTACTGGTAATTGGAGCGGAGGCTTTATCAAAATTTGTTGATTGGCAAGATCGTAACACCTGTGTCATATTTGCTGATGGGGCAGGAGCAGCTGTTTATGGCCAAGTGGAAAAAGGTTATGGAATGCTTTCCTTTGAACTTGGAGCTGATGGTTCCGGCAGTGAGTATATAAATATACCAGCAGGAGGCAGCCTGAATCCTGCGTCAGAAGAAACTGTAAAGGAAAGAATGCATTATTTGCATATGAATGGTAAAGAAGTTTATCGCTTTTCTGTTAAAGTCATGGGAGAAACTATATTAAGATCGTTAAAGAAAGCAGATATGGAAAAAGAGGATATAGATTGGCTGGTGCCGCATCAGGCAAATATCCGAATAATAAAAACTGGTGCTAAACGTCTACGCTTACCCATGAATAAAGTTATTGTAAATATAGATAAATATGGCAATACATCTGCGGCATCTATTCCCATTGCCTTAGCTGAAGCGGCTCATAATAAGAAATTCAAAAAAGGGGATATACTAGCTTTTTCTGGATTTGGTGCAGGGCTAACGTGGGCGTCCTGTATTCTTAAGTGGGCTAGGGAGGAATAATATGTTTGAGAACAATAGATTATGTAAATTACTTGGCATAAAATATCCGATATTTCAGGGTGGTATGGCTTGGATAGGAACATCTGAACTGGCTTCAGCTGTATCTAATGCTGGCGGCCTTGGAATAATTGGTGCGGGCCATATGCCCCCTGATTTACTGCGTATAGAAATTAAGAAAACTAAAAACTGGACCCAAAAACCATTTGGCGTAAATATAATGCTTATGTCGCCTTTTGTTAAGGAAGTTATGCAGGTAGTATTAGAAGAAAAAGTTCCTGTTGTTACTACTGGTGCTGGTAATCCGGGCGAATATATTCCTGCTTTAAAGAAAATAGGAAGCAAAGTTATTCCAGTTGTGGCATCTGTAGCATTAGCTAAAAGATTAGTACGCACTGGAGTGGATGCTGTTATTGCTGAAGGTCTGGAAAGCGGCGGTCATATAGGGGAAATTACGACAATGTCTTTAGTTCCTCAGATTGTTGATGCGATAGATGTTCCTGTTATTGCTGCCGGTGGTATTGGTGATGCAAGAGGCGTTTTGGCCGCTTTTTCTCTTGGAGCATCAGGAGTACAGATGGGAACTAGATTTGTCCTTTCTAACGAATGTATTGCTCATGAAAATTATAAGAAAATGGTATTAAAGGCCAGAGATCGTTCTACTGTGGTGACAGGACGTGCAACAGGGCATCCTGTGCGTGTACTTACTAATAGGCTGACACGTAAATTTCAGGAATTGGAAAAAGCAAAAGTTGATGTCAGTGAATTAGAAAAACTTGGAGCAGGTAAGCTAAATCTAGCTACACATAAAGGTGATGTCGAAAATGGGTCTGTAATGATAGGGCAGATAAGCGGCATGCTCAATGAAATAAAGCCCGTAAAGAGCATTATTGCTGATATAATAGCTGAGGTTCAGCCAGCACTGGAAAATATAAAAAATAATTGTAAATAATAAATATTTTAATTTAAGTAGGGTAATGAAAGAAGGATTAGTTCATTATGAATAAACTTGCATTTATTTTTCCTGGACAGGGATCGCAGACTGTCGGAATGGGAAAAGAATTTTTCGATAATTACGATGTTGCTAAAAAAATATTTAAGGAAGCAGATAAATCTTTAGGCTATTCTATAATGGACATGTGTTTTAATGGTCCTGAAGAAGATTTGAAATTAACGGCAAATACCCAGCCGGCAATATTGACTGTTAGTGTTATTGCAGCAACAATACTTCAAGAACACGGAATAAAACCGGAAATTACAGGTGGACATAGTCTGGGAGAATATTCCGCATTAGTTGCAGCCGGAGCATTAAAATTTGCTGATGCTGTATATTTAGTTAACAGACGTGGTTCTTTTATGCAGGAAGCTGTTCCTGTAGGACAGGGTGGAATGGCAGCTGTGATCGGGCTTGATAGAAATATTATTATCGATATTTGTGAAGATATTACCAAAAATAAAGCATTGGTACAGGCGGTTAACTTTAATTGTCCTGGACAGGTAGTTATTGCAGGTACGACCGAAGGTGTTGGTATAGCCGTTGAAAAATTAAAAACTGCTGGTGCTAAAAAATGTGTGAATTTACCGGTAAGTGCACCGTTTCATAGCAGACTTATGGAACCTGCAGCAAAAAAATTAGCTGTGGAGCTAGATAAAATAGAAATTCATGATGCAGTGATTCCAGTAGTTGCTAATGTTACGGGTAAAGCCTTGACAAAGGCTGCTGACATAAAAGAAAGTTTGATAAAACAGGCGTCAAGTCCTGTAAAATGGGAAGATTGTATAAATTCTATGAAGAATTTTGGTGCTGATGTCTATGTAGAAGCAGGCCCAGGAAAAGTTTTATGCGGTTTTAATCGTCGCATTGATAAAGATTTAAAGTCCTTAAACGTAGAAAATATTGCGTCATTGCAAAAAACGCTTGATTATTTTCAGGAGGTCCGCTAAAATGCTGTTAGAAGGTAAGGTGGCATTAGTCACAGGTGCTTCCCGTGGTATAGGTCGTGCTATTGCTTTAGCATTGGCTAAAGAAGGAGCCTTTATAGCAATAAACTATGCAGGAAATGTGAAAGCGGCTGAATCAGTAAAACAGGAAATAGAAGGACTGGGCAGCAAGGCTGTTCTTGTTAAAGCTGATGTTTCTGATAGTACATCTGTAGATGAAATGCTAAAAATTGTTGTTGATACATTTGGTACTGTCGATATATTGGTTAATAATGCAGGGATAACCTGTGATACTTTGCTTCTTAGGATGAAGCAGCAGGATTGGGAACGTGTCATCAATACGAACTTAACAGGTGTATTCAACTGCACCAAAGTAGTTTCTAAATTGATGATAAAGAAGCGTACCGGATGTATAATAAATATGGCTTCTGTTGTCGGTTTGACGGGAAATATAGGCCAGTCAAATTATGCAGCAGCAAAAGCCGGAGTCATTGGTTTTACTAAATCAATAGCACGTGAACTAGCAGCACGTGGAATAACAGTTAATGCTGTTGCCCCTGGATTTATAGCCACAGATATGACAGCAGTAATTCCAGATAAAGCTAAGGAAGATATATTAAATAATATACCGTTAAAAAAAATGGGAAAACCAGAAGATGTTGCTAACGCAGTATTGTTCTTGGTTTCTGATAAAGCGGCCTACATAACAGGACAAGTTATAAATGTTGATGGTGGCATGGTCATGTAATAATATATTTTATGGGAGGAGGTGAGCAACATATGTCAACATTCGAAAAAGTTAAAGACATTGTTGTAGAACAATTAGGAGTTGAAGCTGATGACGTCAATATTAATTCTACATTTATTGATGATCTAGGTGCTGATTCACTGGATATTGTTGAATTGATTATGGCTTTTGAAGAAGAATTCAGTATTGAAATTCCTGATGAAGCTGCTGAAAAAATCAAAACTGTCCAAGATGTTGTAACCTATATAGAACAGCATAAATAAGATTCTTAGTTAGTTTAGATGGGCCTTTGTTTATAGAGTGGCATTATATTCAATAAATACCTTATATTGGATATAATGTCACTAATCCAATATAAGGTATTTAGTAAATTCTTTCTAAGCTGATAAAAGCGAAATTGATAGGAGGAGTTATTTTGAAGCTTCCGGAGCTTAAGATTGGCGATAAAATCGCAAAAGTACCGGTTATTCAAGGCGGCATGGCGATAAGACTTTCGACAGCACGTCTTGCTGCAGCAGTGGCAAATGAAGGCGGTATTGGTTTAATCGCTGCATCCGGTATGACAAATGACGAATTACGGTATGAAATTCGCTTAGCACGTTCTTTAACATCTGGAATTATTGGTATCAATGTAATGGTAGCTGCGAAAAAATTTAGTGAATTAATGAAAACAGCTATTAAAGAAGGTATTGATTTAGTTGTTGCAGGGGCAGGATTTTCTCGTGATATGTTTGGTATAGGCAGAGAATCTGGTACACCTATTGTTCCAATTGTATCTTCTGCTAAACTAGCGAAAATTTCTCAAAATCTTGGTGCGTCTGCTGTGGTTGTGGAAGGAACAGAAGCAGGAGGTCATTTAGGAACAACAGTATCTATAAAGAAACTTATTCCTGAAATTCGTGCTGCTGTTGATTTACCAATTGTTGCAGCAGGTGGAGTACTTACCGGTCAAGATATTGTTGATTTTATAAATATGGGTGCTAATGGTGTTCAAATGGGTTCAAGGTTTGCTGCAAGCGAAGAATCAAATGCAGCTCCAGCCTTAAAAGAATTTTATTTGAAAGCAGCACCGGACGATATAGTTGTGATACGCAGTCCAGTAGGACTTCCCGGTCGTGCTGTGCGTAATCCATTTTCAGAAAGAATAATGCAAGGACCTGTTCCAATAAAGCATTGTGATAACTGTTTGAAAAATTGCAAACATAATTTTTGCATCATAAAAGCGTTGGAACGGGCTCAACAGGGGGATGTTGAAACCGGTTTGGTTTTTGCGGGGGAATATATCCATAAGATAAAGGAAATATTGCCAGTAAAAGAAATATTTGCGCGGCTGAAACAACAAGCTGCCGAAGCAAATTAAATGTGAGGTGTAATATTATTTTGGCAAATAGAGTAGTTATTACCGGTCTAGGTGCAGTTACGCCTATTGGTATTGGCAAAGATAAATTTTGGAAAGGGTTATTAGCCGGGAAATCAGGCATAGGTAAGATTACACGCTTTGATGCTACTGATTTTAAGGCACAGATTGCTGCTGAAGTTAAGGATTTTGAATCAGATGATTTTATAGATAAAAAAAAGGCAAGACGTATGGATCGTTACACACAGTTTGCCATTGCTGCTACAAAATTAGCTTTTGAAGATGCGGCTATAGATTTAGTAAAAGAAGATAAAGATCGTATAGGTGTTTTCATCGGAACTGGTATTGGCGGTATAGAAACTATGCATGAACAATATAAGGTAATATTGGAAAAAGGACCTAATCGTGTAAGTCCTTTCTGCGTGCCGATGATGATTGCTAATATGGCTACAGGGCAGACGTCTATTACGTTTGATCTGCACGGACCCAGCTGTTGCCCTATTACAGCATGTGCAACAGGAACTAATGCAATTGGCGATGCTATGCGTGTCATTGAAAGAGGAGAAGCTGATGTGATGGTTGCGGGAGGGACAGAAGCATGTATTTCACCGTTGCCGGTAGCAGGATTTGCATCGATGAAGGCGTTATGCACAGATATGAATGATAATCCAGAAAAAGCATCTCGCCCATTCGATAAGAATCGCAGCGGTTTTATTATGGGCGAAGGAGCGGGAATTGTTATTCTGGAAAGTTTGGAACATGCATTGGCTCGTGGTGCTGAAATATATGCAGAAGTCGGTGGTTACGCATCAACTTCGGATGCTTATCATATTACTAGTCCTGATCCAGAAGCAAGACAGCCGGCAAGATGCTTTACTTTGGCGGTAAAGGATGCTGGCCTACAGATGGAAGATATTGATTATATAAATGCCCATGGTACTTCCACACAGCTAAATGAAAAAACAGAAACAGCAGCTATTAAAAAAGCTTTTGGTGTACATGCTTATAAATTATCAGTAAGTTCTATTAAATCCATGATCGGTCATTTATTGGGAGCTGCTGGCGGTATCGAATGTATAGCAACAGCCTTAGCTGTTAAACATGATATTATGCCGGCAACCATAAATCTGGATACACCAGATGAAGAATTGGATTTGGATTATGTTCCTAATGTTTCACGCAAAAAAATCATTAATGCAGCTATTTCTGATTCATTGGGATTTGGTGGACATAATGCAGCTATTCTTCTGAAAAAATTTAAATAAATCAGGTTTTGTAATGAATATTTCAAAGAAACGCAAGGAAAAATTACTAACGTTATCTTCGTGTCTTGGTGTGGATTTTAATGATATAGCTTTACTAGATACTGCTCTTACACATACTTCCTATGCTAATGAAGCTAAAAATTCTATTATCCATAATGAAAGATTGGAATTTTTAGGTGATGCTGTTTTAGAACTGGCATCCAGTTCTTATTTATTTAATAAATATCCTGAAATGCCTGAAGGTGAAATGACAAAGGCACGTGCTAGTGTAGTTTGTGAAACTACACTAGCACGTTTGTCGGCTAAGCTGGAAGTGGGACAATATCTTTTATTGGGAAAAGGTGAGCGGCTAAGTGGGGGGAGTACCCGACCGTCAATTTTAGCAGATGCTTTTGAATCTATTATTGGAGCTATTTATCTTGATCAGGGATGGGATACTGCTTATAAATATATTTTAGATAAACTGCATGATGATTTTATAGCTGTTGAAAAAGGCTATAATCTAAAAGATTATAAGACAATTTTGCAGGAAATAGTTCAAAGTGAAAATAAACATATTGAATATGAGCTTATTTCGGAAATTGGACCTGCACATGCGAGGCAATTTCGTTTTGCTGCAATTGTTGATGGTGCTGTAGAGGGCCTTGGCGATGGCAATAGCAAAAAGGAAGCTGAGCAGCATGCGGCGTTGGAGACTTTAAAAAAGTATAAAAGAATATAATAATAGAAAAGATATCGCTGCCAGTTATTTCTGGCTGGCAGCGATATCTTTTCTATTATTTTAAAATCAACATAATTAATATGTTATTGTTATATTAGATTTATTTCTTGCTTTGAGTATTAGAGTTTCATAATACTTTAAAATCCCCTGTGATAGGTTACTATCACAGGGGATTTTTTTCCAGATGATAAATTTATTCTTATTTACCAGCTAATTTTTTATAGCCTGCCAAACGTTCTTTAGCATCCTGTTCTGTTTTTTCAAATAAAGCATCAGCTTTATCAGGGAAACCTCGTTTTAATGAGTTGTAACGAACCTCACCCATTAAAAATTCCCGGAAATTAGCAGTAGGTTCTTTGGAATCAAGACTAAATGGATTCTTTTCACTGCCGCGTAATGCTGGATTATAGCGATAATTAGCCCAGTATCCCGCTTCTACAGCACGTTTTGATTCTATTTGACTCTTACCCATACCAATTTTTATACCATGATTTATGCATGGTGCATAAGCAATAATTAAGGAAGGTCCTTTATAACTTTCAGCTTCGACAATAGCTTTTAGTGTCTGGTTTTTATCAGCACCCATATTAATCTGGGCAACATATACATAACCATAGGACATTGCCATCATACCAAGATCTTTTTTCTTTGTTTTTTTACCAGTAGCAGCAAATTGAGCAATTGCTGCCGTCGGAGTTGATTTAGAGGATTGGCCGCCAGTATTGGAGTATACTTCAGTATCCATAACTAAAACATTGACATCTTCACCAGAAGCAAGAACATGATCAAGTCCACCGTAGCCGATATCATAGGCCCAGCCATCACCGCCGAAGATCCATTGGGAGCGTCTTACAAAAAAGTCTTTCTGATCATAGATTCTATTGAGTAATTCATTAGAACCTTTTTCCTTTTCTAAAAGGGCTGTTAAAATATCTGCACGATCACGCGTACCTTCGCCGTCATCGATTTTTTCCAGCCATTCTTCCATAGCAGTCTTTAATTGTGCACTTACACCGTTGGCAATGGCATCCTTCATATTAGACGCCAAGGTGTCACGTACAGCCTTGCTGCCAAGATGCATACCAAAACCAAATTCAGCATTATCTTCGAACAGTGAATTTGCCCAAGCAGGCCCATGTCCCTTTACGTTAGTAGTATAAGGCATTGATGGTGCAGCAGCTCCCCAGATTGAAGAACAACCTGTAGCGTTGGCTACTATCATACGATCACCATATAACTGTGTAATGAGTTTTACATAAGGTGTTTCACCACAACCAGCACATGCACCGGAGAATTCAAGCAATGGTTTTTCGAACTGACTGCCCTTTAATGTTGTCTTTTTAAGTGGATTTTTCTTTGGTGATACTTTTTTAGGATCAACAGCATAATCAAAAGTAGGCTGCTTAGGAGCCTGAGTGTCAAAAGGCTTCATTTCCAATGCTTTTCCTTTTGGTGCAGGACAGATTTGTGAACAGTTGCCACAACCGCTGCAGTCGTAAGGAGATATAACAATACTGAAATACATATCCTTCATACCTATAGCAGGTTTGAATTTCATGCCTTCTGGAGCATTGTTCTTTTCTTCTTCTGTTAAAAGAGCCGGACGAATTACAGCATGAGGACAAACAAAGGAACATTGATTACACTGGATACAGTTATCAGCGATCCATTCAGGTACATTTATAGCAATGCCACGTTTTTCGTAAGCAGCTGTTCCTACTGGGAAAGTTCCATCTTCCATTCCCTTACTGAATGTGCTTACAGGAAGCTTATCGCCTTCTTGACGATTCATCGGGACAAGAATGTCTTTTACAAATGCAGGAACCTGTTTTTCTTTTTTAGTTTCATCAGGTGCATCAGCCCAGTCTGCTGGTACGTTGATTTTTACAACAGCTTCGATACCCTTATCTACAGCGCCATTATTCATATCAACGATATTCTGGCCCTTTTTGCCATATGATTTAACTATGGCATCTTTTAGATAACCAACGGCTTTTTCAATAGGAATAATATTTGTAAGTTTAAAGAAAGCAGCCTGCATAACCATATTGAAACGACCGCCTAATCCTAATTCCTGCGCAATTTTAACGGCATTTACAACATAGAAATTAATTTTATTTTTGGCGATATAGCGTTTCATATAACCAGGAAGTTCATTAGATAAATTTTCTTCTGTCCAATGTGTGTTGAGAAGGAATGAACCACCAGGTTTAAGACCTGCTAATAAATCATACTTATGAACATATGATTCTTGGGAGCAGGAAATAAAATCAGCTTTATTTATGAGATAAGGAGATTTTATGGGCAGTTTACCAAAGCGCAGATGTGACATTGTAATCCCGCCTGATTTTTTAGAATCATAAGCAAAATATGCCTGAGCGTACATATCAGTATTATCACCGATAATTTTTACTGCACTTTTATTAGCGCCAACAGTACCATCGGAACCCAATCCCCAGAATTTGCAGGCAGTAGTACCTTCTGGTGTAAAATCAAGATCCTTAGGATATTTTTCCAAAGATGTACCAGTTATATCATCGTCAATACTAATAGTAAAGTCGTTTTTCGGTGTAGCCTTTTTAAGTTCTTCATAAACAGAAAGAACATGGTCCGGAGTGACATCTTTACCACCTAGACCATAACGTCCGCCTACAACTATTGGATGGATATCACTATCATAAAGAGCATTTTTAACATCAATATATAAAGGTTCGCCGTGTGCACCAGGTTCTTTAGTACGATCAAGCACGGCTATTTTTTTAACAGTCTTAGGAATAGAACTCAGTAAATGTTTTATTGAGAATGGACGGTATAAATGAACTGTGAGAATACCTGTTTTTTCTCCTTGGGAGTTCAAATAATCAACTGCTTCTGCTGCTGTTTCGCAGACAGATCCCATAGCAATTATTAAGCGATCTGCATCTGGAGCACCATGATAATTGAAGAGATGATATTCGCGTCCAGTAATTTTGGAAATTTTCTGCATACTTTCTTCTACTAAATCAGGAATAGCATCATAATATTTATTTACAGCTTCTCTTTCCTGGAAATAAATATCAGGATTTTGGTTAGTACCACGAATAACAGGGTGATCAGGATTAAGGGCATTATGACGGAAGGCGTTTACTGCTTTCCAGTCGAGTAATTTTCCTAAATCATCATAATTTATAACTTCAATTTTTTGAATTTCATGGGATGTTCTGAAACCATCAAAAAAATTCACAAAGGGAATACGTCCCTTAATGGCAACGAGATGAGCTACAGCACTTAAGTCCATTACTTGTTGTACGCTGCTTTCAGCAAGCATTGCACAACCGGTCTGGCGCACTGCCATAACATCCTGGTGATCACCAAATATGTTAAGTGAAGATGTTGCTAATGCACGTGCACTTACGTGAAATACACCTGGTAAAAGTTCACCGGAAATTTTATACATGTTAGGAATCATCAGTAAAAGTCCCTGTGATGCTGTATAAGTTGTTGTTAAAGCACCGGATTGTAAAGAACCGTGAACAGTTCCTGCGGCACCTGCTTCAGATTGCATTTCCACAACTTTGACTTTCTGACCGAAAAGATTTTTAGCACCTTTCGCAGCCATTTCATCTACAGCTTCCGCCATAGGGGAAGACGGAGTGATCGGATAGATAGCAGCAATATCAGTAAAAGCATATGAGACATATGCGGCTGCGGTATTGCCATCCATTGTCTTCATTTTTTTATTCATTGTATTCTCTCCCTTGCATTATAATATTAAATATACACCGCGAATAAGAATAACATACAATTATAATACACCTTTTTAGAATTATTATCAATTATACGGGTCAAATTTTTTCAATGCAGGCCCATTAAGATAGTTGCATAGTTTTCCTTGGTACAAATTATTTTTTTCCATTTCGGTAATTATTTCATCGCGTATTTTCCACCAGCCGGTATGCCAGTTGGAAAATAAGGTGTTTTCTGCTGGTGCCCGCCCGATTAAGCGCTGTAGGACAATATCTGATGATAAATATTCTAGAAAAGTTATTACTCTTTTTTTATAATCGTCTAATGATATTAATTTTATTTTATCATGTAAATAATCATCAGCCATTTTGGTATTTTTTATTATATAAAGGGCATGTAATTTTACTTGGTCCAATTTTAATGCCGACATGATTTTGGCGTTTTCAATAACATCATCCATGTCATCCCATGGCAGATCTAAAATGATATGGGCGCAGGTCAGCATATTATATTGCTTTATTTGTAAAACGGCATCGATAAATTCAGCTAAACTATGGCCGCGGTTTATTTTTTTTAAGGATTTATAATTGACTGTCTGTAAGCCGAGTTCGATGCAGATATCAATATTATATTGCTTTTTTATTGCATTTAACCGTGAAAGATAATATTCACTTATGCAGTCGGGCCGGGTGGCTATATATAAGGCCACGATATCTTTGTCTTGTACTGCTTCAGTGGCACATTGCACTAATTTTTCTATAGGCATATATGTGTTGGTAAAATTTTGTAGATAAGATATAAATTTTTTGGCCTTGTATTTGGGAACTATATGAGCTTTATTATTGGCAATTTGTTCAGATATAGTCATAGAAGAAGGCAGATTTTCATAGCCAGCGCCTATTTCACCGCAAAAAGTACAGCCGTTTGTGCCGCGCGTACCATCACGGTTGGGACAGGTAACTGGCAATGCAATAGGAAGTTTATATACTTTTTCACCATAATGATGTTTTAAATAATCAGAAAATGGATAGTAAATTATTTTAGGTCACCTGATTTCATTGGTATTTTTTTTACGAAAAGTCCATTGTATATAAATAAAATTATGCATGGATTGTCTATTATTTCATGAGTTTCTGCAAAATGCAATATATCAATGGAAAAATATTCTATATGATAGTTGTTTCTTATAGTACGCCAGTCAGCAAAAACATATGCGGTGATATATTTTTTTACCACAGGTGTGTTTTTCCAAAAATTTTTAATAGTACTATGCTTATCTTTTTCTGACCAATTTAAAAATAAAGGACGAAAATGTCCCTGATCTGAGGATAAAGCATCGAATCTAAGCAGATTGTCAAGTATTTGCGGTGAGGAGCTTTTATTATTGCTGGCAAAATCATTAAGATATTTATATAATGCTTTTGGCGAATGTGAGGCTTTGTCCAGTAAGCGTATATGCCAAAAAGAAGCTAAGCTGGTAAAAAAAGAAAAAGCGTTAAAATTATTTTTGTTAATAAGATACTGCAGTGTAAGGGAAAAACGGCCGGAATTGTAATATACTTCAAAAACATCGACAAATATCCGTAATTGTCTTATTTCCTTAACAGATAGGTATTTATTTGCTAAAACTTCATAAGGAGCGGTATCCATAAATTTATATCTATGCGGCTTAACTAAATTTTCCATGGCAGAACCTTTGAGTAGTTTTAAAAAGCCAACCTGTAGCATGTGAGGATATAATTGGTATACAGTATTAAATGATTTTTCAAATGAAACTATATTTTCAAGTGGCAGTCCGATTATAAGATCAGCGTGTATATGAATATTTTCGAAGGATTTTATGGCATTGATATTGTTGACAATTTTTTGCCAGTGATTAGTACGGTTTATTTGCTGTAGTGTCTCAGTATTAGTGGATTGTATACCTATTTCGAGCTGTACACGGCCTGGCGGCATTCTTTGCAGTATGGATAATGCTTCTGTATCAAGATAGTCTATAGCGGCTTCAAAATGAAAATTAGTCCGACAATTTTGTTTGGCTAAGAATTCTAATATGGGGAGAAAGTGTTTTTTGCTGGCATTAAATGTTCTGTCAACAAATTTCACTTGTTTAACGTTATGTCGGACAAAGAAGGATAATTCTTTGAGCACTTTATCAAGGCTGCGGTAACGTACTCCCTTTGTAGCACAGGAAAGGCAGTATTTGCAGGAGAAGGGGCAGCCACGGGAACTTTCATAATATATTATGCGTTCACCCAATTGTTTTATGTCTGAGTCTGTATAAGGAAAAGGCAGTTCGTTTAAATTTGCTAAAACTACAGGAAAACTTTCCTGAATGGTTTTTTCTTCTGTATATTGGGCAAGTCCGGGAATATCAGTTGTTGATGTATCTGCCAGTATATTTTTTAATAATGAAAATAAAACTTTTTCTCCCTCACCTCGTATAACATAGTCTACTATGGGAAAAGCTGTCATGAATTCTTTTGTTTTATATGAAACTTCCGGTCCACCACAGATTATTTTTGTGTGTGGCAGCATTTTTTTTATGAGCGGTAGTAATTTTTTTATGAGTTCTATATTCCATATATAGCAATCTATGCCTAGAATATCAGGAAATTCATCAAATATTTGATCAGCAATTTCTAATAGATGGTTATTTATAGTGAACTCGGTAAGTTTTATTTCACAGGGTAATTTATCACAATAGGTTTTTAAATATCTAATAGATAGTGATGAGTGAATGTATTTAGCATTTATGGCAATGAGCAGTAATTTCATATAATTCTCCCTAAAAAAATATAATTAATATTATTTATAAGTTAATAGTTTTAAGTATAATTTTGCGTTTGGCTCCAACGCCATAACCAATTTTTTACATACAACTGAGCTAGTTCAGGATTATTTCTAATAATTAGTACATTTTCAGCATTTTTAGTTTCCGCAGATTTAGTAAAATTGTATGAACCAGTAACAATATTGATATCATCGATAATTATTATTTTACTATGGGCAATGGAAAATTGATGATCTATTTTGGTGGGAATGTGGTTATTGGCAAAAAATCTAGCAGAGGAATATTTATCTGTTTCCTGGCTTTTGTCAAGAATAATTTTAACATCGATACCACGTTTTTTAGCTTTTAATAATGCCTTGGCAATGTTGTGATTCGTAAAATTATATGCTTGGACTTTTATTGATTTTTCAGCTGCATTAATCGCTTTGATGATAGCTTTTTCTGCTCCACCATCGGGGCTGAAGGCAACTTCAATGGTACCTGTTGCCTTGACAATAT
Source organism: Pectinatus sottacetonis (assembly GCF_015732155.1). Classification (NCBI taxonomy): domain Bacteria; kingdom Bacillati; phylum Bacillota; class Negativicutes; order Selenomonadales; family Selenomonadaceae; genus Pectinatus; species Pectinatus sottacetonis. Next base: position 18,968 of record NZ_WIQK01000001.1, on the reverse strand, counting down.
GGGGTTGGTTTATGTCTGGTGGTAATTTGTCAGAATATGTGGTGACAGCAGGAGCGGAAGAAGTGTTATTAGGCAGATTTTTGCAGCCATTTAGAAAAATTATAGTAAAAATGGTTAAAATACATGTGAGAATAATTTTTTTCTTACACATAACATGGTCTCCTTGATTGACAGTATTTAAATAATTATAAGTTTAAAAATAAATTTAAAAATTTTTGTAAAATATTATCATTATTTGTTATTCTAAATAATAATAATACAAATGAAACAAAGATAACAGGCTTAGTGATTTATTTTTCTCGTTTTTTATGGTATTCTAATAACCTGAGAATTTAAATTGTTGAGGTGGAGTTTTTGTATAAATATTTGTCAGTAGAAAATTGGGATAAAATACTGGCTGTTTTTGTTGTAGGAATAATTGTATTAGGAATATGCAGTGGAAACGCAGCAGCGAAGAAACCCAAACAAAAAATTATTTTATACGTCCCACATGATGATAGACCTATTTCTAATAGGCAGACAGTACAAGTGGTACAAAAAGCTGGGTTTGTTATAAAAGTGCCGCCGGATAAACTTTTGGGGAATTGTACCACATATGGCAATCCCGATGGACTATATGAATGGATAATTGATAATGCCAAGGGAGCAGATGCGGCGGTTATTTCATCGGATGCTATGCTATATGGCAGTCTTGTAGCATCTCGCAAGCATGAACTTGATAAAAATGTCATCTTACAGCGGGCAGGACGATTTGTAGAAATACATAGAAAATACCCCAAGCTGCCAGTATATGTTTTTTCTTCAATAATGCGGACGCCTAAAAATGCTGCTGCATCAGGAACAGAAGAACCAGAGTATTATCAGAAGTACGGTAGTAGTATTTTTAATTATACGGCATTATTGGATAAAGACAATAATGCCGTTTTGACAGATGATGAACAAGCCCGACTAGATAACTTAAAAAACAGTATACCACGATCTGTTTTTGCTGACTGGTTTGAGCGCCGACAAAAAAATTTCACAGCCAACAGAGCTTTGCTGGAATTGATTCGCAATAATATAATATCCTATTTAGCCCTTGGTTGCGATGATAGTGCACCGTTTTCACAAACACATGCTGAAAGTGTACTTTTGGCTGAAGATGCTGACGATTTGTCAAGAAATGATTTCAGAATTATATCAGGTGTTGATGAATTAGGACTGCTGTTACTTACTAGGGCAATAAACAAAATCAATAAGTATAATCCTTTGGTGGCAATTGGTTATGCGGATGGTTATGGTGGAGCAACTATACCGGCATATTCTGATGAACCCATAGATGATTCGGTGCGTTCTGAAATTTATCTTGCTGGTGGCAGGCCAACGACAGCTGTTGATAAGGCAGCAATGCTCGTATTAGTTAACACTAATGTGAGTGGATGGACTTATGAAGCAGGTGAAAGCGTAAATTCGTTTGCGCTGAGAGCAAATACATTGTCTTTTGCAAATGAAATTCAAAATTGCATAGAGAGAAAAATTCCAGTAGCTGTTGGTGATATAGCTTATGCTAATGGTTCAGATAATGCACTTATGAAAATACTGCTGGAAAAGAACTTATTGTTTAAGCTGACATCATATGCCGGTTGGAATACTGCTACTAATAGCACGGGCTGGGTAGTCGGTGAAGGGATTTTATCTTTGAGAATGAAACAGACCGATAAAAACCAACTTCTGCTCACAAGATATATTGATGACTGGATGTATCAGGCTAATGTACGACAACAGGTAGCTAGACAGCTCAATATTTTTCCAGGAAGAGGAACTAAATTGGCACTGGGAGATAAGACTGAACCGGCGGAAATTGATGCTAAAGAAATGGCACAGCAGTTTTTTGATGAATATATGCCTTTTTTACATATAAAATCAGTTAAAGTTACCTTTCCGTGGGACAGACTTTTTGAGGCTTATGTACAGGTTTCTAATAATCCCGATGAGTATGAGGAAAGATTTTTTCACAGTTATAAAAAATGAATGAATTTAGTTGGGCATCCTTATATTTAATTCTATGGATATAAGGATGCTTATTTTTTATAATTAAGTTAAAAAATGATATTGAAGAAAGCTTGCATTGTACGGGTAAAATAGTTTAGACTATATATAAAATTTGTGTTATACCAATAAAATAATTAATAATAATTATCAATAAATAAGTAATTGGGAAATGGAGCGGAAAGTTTGCGTTTATATATTGCGGAAAAGCCTAGTATGGGAAATGAAATAGCAAAATGCCTGGCAGGTCCAATAAAGAAACATGATGGATATTTAGAAACTGCCGGAGGAATTGTCACATGGGTTTTTGGTCATATTTTACGCCAGGCTGAGCCAAATGAATATGATAAGAGGTATAAAATATGGCGCGCTGAGGATCTGCCGATAATACCCAAAGAATGGCAGATGGTCATAGATAAGAACTGTGAGAAACAGTTTAATATAATAAAATCTTTGCTTAGTAAAGCTGATGAAATTGTACATGCAGGAGATCCAGATAGGGAAGGGCAGCTTTTGATCGATGAGATTTTTGATTTTGTTGGTAACAAAAAACCAGTTAAAAGAATATTATTAAATGCATTGGATGAAAAAAGCATAAAAAAGGCTAATGCATCGCTTTGTGATAATAAACAATTTCTGTCGCTAAAAAAATCAGCATTAGCACGGGCAAGGGCAGATTGGCTTATAGGAATGAATTTATCACGTGCTTATACACTGGCTGCAAGAAGATCGGGACATATGAAAGTGGTTTTACCTGTGGGACGTGTTAAAACACCTACACTGGCTTTAGTAGTTAGACGGGAAAGAGAGCTAAAAGATTTTAAGCCGGTTGATTACTACACTCTAAAAGTTATTTTTGAGCATGAAAATGGGCAGTTTTCAGCTAACTGGAAGGCAGGTAAAACACAAAAGGGACTTGATTATGAAGGACGGCTTGTTGCCAGAGAAGAAGCTGAAATACTCCTGGCTAAATTAAAAAGGGTGCAGGAAAATGGAATAATAACTGCTTACAGTAAACAAGAAAAAAAAGAGGCACAATCCCTGCCGTTTTCATTGTCGGCATTGCAGGTTTATGCGGGCAGGTGTTTTGGTTATGAGCCACAGCAGGTATTAGATACAGCCCAAAATCTATATGAGAAAAAATTGACGACATACCCGCGTTCTGATTGTGAGTATCTACCACAGAATCAATTTAATGATGCAAAGGTTATTCTGCATAATCTATTGTTGTGCGGCAATAGGGAACTGGCAGATTGGACAGAAAAAACTGATTTTACAATACGAAGCAGGGCATGGAATGACAAGAAAATATCTGCCCATCATGCTATAATACCAACACAGGTAAAAGTAAATTTAGCTAAGCTGCCGATAATGGAAAAAAATATTTACTTTTTAATAGCCCAAAGTTATATTGCGCAATTTTATCCTCTGCATATATTCAATCAGATAAAATTGACTGTGAGTTTTGCAAAGGAAAAGTTCCAGACTACAGGTCGGGTTGAAAAACAATATGGCTGGAAAAAATTATATATATCAGAAAACAAAAAAAATGATGAGGGAGATAATAAGGTGAATGTCATTCCTGCGATGAAAAAGGGGGATGACGCAGTATACCGGGATGCAATACTGGATAAAAAAGCCACAAAACCACCAGTGAGATTTACGCCGTCTACATTACTGGCGGGTATGAAGGAAATTCATAAATATGTGAAAGATGAGGCAGTTAAGAAGAAACTTCGGGCGATATATGGGATCGGAACGGAAGCTACACGGGCGTCAATAATAGATGATTTAATAAAACGTAAATTTTTAACAACGGAAGGGAAAAAGAAATACCTTGTTCCTACCGCGATGGCATATATGCTAGTGGATTCCTTACCAGAAGAATTGTTATATCCTGATTTTACAGCAATGTGGGAGGAATATTTAAATAGTCTTTCTAACGGAGAAGGAACACTGGAAGATTTTTTAGCAGGACAGATAAGGTTTACGAGAATTTTATGCCAAAAAGCTGCTAATATTGTAATGACTCCGAGTCAAAATGATTATATATGTCCGCGCTGTCATAAGGGAGTCTTATTGAAGCGAAACGGGAAAAATGGTTCTTTTTGGGGCTGTTCTAATTATCCAAGATGTCATATGACTTGTAATGATAAAGAGGGCAGGCCAGATCTTGATGTGGCAAAAAAGTCAAGGGAAGATCAATATGAAAGAAATGAGAATGCAAATATTTCAGTTGGTATGATTTCAGCAATGGATCTTATACATCAGCAGAAAACTGTACATAAGAAAACAGTACAGGACAAAAAGTATTTGTGCCCGCGTTGTAAAGAAGGTTTTCTGCGAAGAATAAAGGGGAAAAATAGTTATTTCTGGAGCTGTTCTAACTATCCTCATTGCACGGCTAATTTTGATGATAGAGATAAAAAGCCGGTACTGAACAATTAAGGAATGCATAAAATATTTAAAAATAAGGTATTGATTCAGCAATTTGTTTTTAGAAAAAAATTATGATTTTTTAATATTACTTGAGAAAATAAAGGATTTTGCGGTCCGGTTTTGAATATATTAATAATATATTTATATTGTGGAGGTGAATACCTGCTAACGCAGGTGGTTATTGGATATTTTTTCTATACTTCTAAAATTTGCATTAGTTTGCTTTTTAGTTTTTATGAATGGATTTTTCGTTGCTGCTGAATTTGCTATTGTAAAAATCAGAACTACGCGATTGAACATCCTTATTCAAAATGGTAATAAACGGGCTAAATATGCTAAAATGCTCACTGATCATATGGATGCTTCATTGTCTGTTACACAGCTTGGTATAACTTTAGCATCACTGGGACTAGGCTGGATTGGTGAACCGGCTATATCAGAAGTAATAGAACCAGTATTGCGGCTGCTGAATATAAATGTGGCCTTAAGCCATTCTATTTCTTTAATTATAGGATTTATATTTATCACAGCATTTCATATTGTTTTGGGTGAGTTAGCTCCAAAATCAATGGCAATTCAAAAAGTTGAACCAGTTGCTTTGGGTATAGCATTACCAATGCTCATATTTCATAGGATGATGTATCCTGCGGTATGGTTCTTAAATCATGTGGCAAACTGGGTCATAAGAAGGTTGGGGTTTGAACCGGCAGCAGAAGAGGAAGTCGCACATACTGAGGATGAAATCCGTATTTTAATGGAAGAAAGTCATAAACATGGATATATTAATAAAACAGAATTGACTTTTGTAGATAATGTATTTAATTTTTCTGATAGAAACGTCCGGGAAATAATGATTCCGCGAACGGATATGGTCTGTTTATATTTGGAAGATACTTCAGACGAGAATATAAAAACAGCATTAGAATGTCATCTTACACGCTACCCCATATGTCGTGAAAATAAGGATAATATAATTGGATTTTTACATATAAAAGATCTGTTGCGTTCTTTATATATAGGAAAAAAGCCAGAACTGTTATCATTTGTGCGTTCAGTGCCATTTGTTCCGGAAACAATGCCTATTAGTAATCTGCTGCATACTATGCAACAGCATCGTGTGCAATTGGCAATTGTAGTAGATGAATATGGTGGAACAGCGGGAATGGTTACTATTGAAGATATTATTGAAGAAATTGTCGGGGAAATCCAGGATGAATTTGATGAAGAACGACCTTTTATAGAGAAAAAGGGAGATTGTTTATATTCTGTTGATGGAAGAATGTTGTTGTCTGAACTCAATAATATTTTATCGATAAAGATAGATGCAGAAAATGTCGATACTATTGGTGGCTGGCTTTCTAATAAGGTTGATACGCCACCTAGAGTGGGGCAACAGGCATTTTTTGCCATGAATGTTTTTTTTGTTGAAGAAGTTGAAAATGTACGTATAGTAAGGGTATTAATAAAAACAGATGTTGAACTCAATGAAGAACCGGATGAAATAAAGGAGCAGCAAAAATACAATAAATAACGATTTATGATAAGTATAATTTTATTGTATATCATAATAATGTCAGCAGGGCTTTTTATAAAAATACTTTACATTTTCTCAGTAATTATCTAAAATAATAATATGATTTATTATTAATATTAATGATCAGTGAAAATAAGGGAGAGTGGGACGATGTTAAAATCCATTGCAGTATTAACTAGTGGCGGTGATAGCCCGGGCATGAATGCGGCTACCCGCGCAGTTGTTCGTACCGCAATATTCGAAGGCGTTAAAGTATGGGGTGTTTATAATGGATATCAGGGAATGATTGAAGATGATATCCATGAACTCAGTTCACGCAGCGTCAGCGATATTATTCAACGCGGAGGTACTTTCCTTGGCACTGCTCGCAGCGATGAATTTAGAACAGAGGAAGGCCGAAAAAAAGCTTTGGCAAATTTAAAAAGCCATGCAATAGAAGGCCTTGTTATTATTGGTGGCGATGGTAGTCTCACTGGTGGAGCCCTTTTGAGCAAATTGGGTGGAATGCCTATAGTTGGCTTGCCAGGAACTATTGATAATGACGTATGGGGTACTGATTATACAATTGGAGCGGATACGGCAGTAAATACAATTCTTGATGCTATTAATAAGTTACGTGATACTGCTTCTTCCCACCGTCGTATAATAGTAATTGAAGTTATGGGACGTAAATCAGGCTGGTTGGCAATGATGTCGGGTATTGCTGGTGGAGCCGAATATATTTTGGTTCCGGAAGCTAAATTTAATTTAGATCAGATTTGTCATGAGTTAAAAGAATCTTATACAGATGGTCGCCGTTACAGTATCATTGTTGTGGCTGAGGGAGCTGGCAGCGGCATTGAAATAGGCAAGGAAATAGGTGAAAAAACAGGAATTGATACACGTGTATCAGTTTTAGGCCATATTCAAAGAGGCGGTTCACCAAGCGTTGAAGATAGACTAAAGGCCAGTATTTTAGGAGAAAGAGCTGCACTTGCGGTTATTTCTGGTGTGTCTAATGTCGTATTTGGCTTTAATTCAGGAAAAGTTGTTAGCATAGATTTATTTGATTCAGTAAATAATACAAAGACACTTGATCCTGAACTTGTGCGTTTAGCACGTGTTTTGGCGTGATATATAAAACGGCCTGTATGACAATTTGTCATACAGGCCGTTTTATATATCACATTTTGCATTGTTTAGATAGGCAACAGTTTTGAATGAAAATATTATAATTATCATGACAATTTTTATTTATTATACTATAACATATATTTATAAATATATGTTATTTATTGTTTACTGATATTAATAGTATGTAGAAAAAGGATGGTTATTTCATAAATTTTCAAAATAACTTGAGCTAACAGCGATCAGATACTTTATTTTTTATTTAGTATGTGATATATTGGAATATGCTTGTTTTAGGCAATATAATAAGATTGCTTTATATTAGTTGGAGGGAAAAATGTGATTACAGAAGTTACGCATAGAGTTAATTTTTTTGATACAGATGCCATGGCAGTTGTGCATCATGCCAATTATATAAAGTGGTTTGAAATAGGCCGGGTTGATTTTTTGCGTAAAAATAAGATAACACTAACTGAGATAATGGCCGATGGATATATATTTCCAATAACTAATGTAAGTGCTAAATACATTTCTTCTGCCCATTACGATGAAGTGCTAGTGATAAAGACAATTCCAACTGCATTAACAAAAGCTAAAATGGAATTTAATTATGAGATATATAGACAGTGTGATAGTGCTGTTTTGGTTAAAGGGTATACACAAAATGTTTTTACGCATAGGGACACAGGTAAAATAACTCGTCTGCCAGAAAAATATTATAATAGATTACAACAGGCATTAAACTAAAAAAGTCAGCAGGATTAGGAGAGGATTAGATGCAGCCTTATGCGCCCATTGGCGTTTTTGATTCTGGTTCGGGTGGTCTTACCGTTGTTAAACAGTTACATAAAATTTTACCTAATGAGGACATTATTTATGTTGGTGATTTGAAACGCTTACCTTATGGTCCGCGTGACCCGCAGGAGATAATAAAGTTCATGTATCAGTTTTTAAATTTTTTTGCTGTAAAAAAAGTAAAAATGGCTGTATTTGCTTGCAATACAATGACTTCATGGGGATATGACAAGATTGATGGTAAGCTGCCATATCTTTCAGTTCCAATGAGTACGGCAATTGGGCAGGCTTTATTACATGCACCAAATAAAAAGATAGGAGTTATAGCCACGGAAGCCACGATAAATAAAGGTTTTCATCGTGAGATGGTTAACAAGACTGATAAGGAAGCTAGTATAGTGGAATGCTCCTGTCCTGATTTTGTACCACTTATTGAAGCAGGACATATAAATGACAGCCATATAGATAAAGCTGCTGAGAAATACCTGCAGATTTTTTCTGGAAAACATATTGAATCATTAATTTTGGGATGTACACATTATCCTATTATAAAAAGAGAGTTAATAAAATATTTGGATCAGGAAGTTACTTTAATTGATCCAGCAGTAGATACGGCATGGCAGGCAAAAGCCACTTTAGAAAGAAATAATCTAAAGAATAATAGAAAGAAGAAAGGAAGAGTTGAGTTTTTCTTTTCCGCATCACTGCAGCATGCTGCTGCAATGGTAAAAATTGTTTTAGCGATGGAAAATCCCATCATAAGTGAGATAAATTTAGAAAAATTTAATTGATTTTGGAGGAAATTTAATGCATATATTAAGTATAATTATAATTGCTATAATAATATTGGCTTTAGCTTTATATTTAGCTTGGAAAAGTATAGGTGATGCCGATATTCAGTTTCGCATAGAAGAGCATTCGCCGTTTGCATTGGAAGAGCTTAATACACAGAAGGCAGTATTTACAACAAAATTTGAGGTTGCTAATGAGGGAAAACAATGTGCAACGATTATGGATTGTTTTGTCCGTTCGCAGCTGCCACAGGAACAGTTTAATAAAATAAGAGTTCGTGCGAAAGCGGAGCTGGCAGGCAGTCCGCGTGAAGATGATTATTTTGAGGCTGTGCTTATCGAAAAACATAAGAAAATCAGTGTAATAATAAAAATAGAATTAAGTGTATGTGGAAATGAAGAAGAGAACATAAAAGAGGTACTAAAAAATGTTGTAGATATACCTGTAGATGTTGTTTATCAGCATACAGCACGTCACGAAGCTTCTTTATCCAAAAAAAGATTGGTTTTACCGGCAGATGAAATCAATAAGCTATGCGGAGAAAAGAGCTGCTAATAAAAAAAGAAGGTGAAGCTAATGGACAATATTGAAATAATTTCTGTTCCGACAAGAATATTGACAGAAAAAGATGATATTATAGATACTATTGAAAAATATGCTAAGGATAAAATTACTGAGAATGATGTAATTTCAGTGGCAGAAAGTGTAGTTGCTATTACTCAGGGTAGATTTGTGCGGCCGGAGAACTTAAAAATTTCCAAATTGGCCCTTTTTTGTTGTCGGTTTATACCTGACTATGGTAGTTTGGCAAGTCCACATGGTATGCAATCGCTAATGGATGTTGAAGGGAAATGGCGTGTTGCTTTTGCTCTGCTTTTGGGATTTATTGGCAAACTGGTGGGACAAAATGGCCTTTTTTATAAATGGGGCGGAGAACAGACAGCTTTGATTGATGATGTAACAGGTACTATGCCGCCTTTTGATAAATGTATAGTTTATGGGCCGAAAAATCCTAATGATGTGGTAAGACGGCTAAAAGAAAGATTGAATTGCTTTGGCGCAGTAATAGCTGATGTCAATGATTTGCAACGCTCGCGTATTGTAGGAATTACCAATGGCATAGATGGTGGTAAAATAGCAAAATTGTTATTGCATAATCCATTTGGTAATGCTTCGCAGAAAACACCTATTGTTATTATAAAAAACTTTAAACAATATCAGCAGAAGTAAAATATTGTGGTGTATAATATTTTTTATTGACATAAGATGGTGCCGACGAAATATTCGGCACTATTTTAGTATATACCAGAAAATTTTTTAATATTTTATTAAAGGGAGAAAAAAATGCCATTTTCTATTGTAAAAGAAAATATTGTTAATATGAAAACAGAGGCTATTGTTAATGCTGCTAATAATGATCTTTGTCAAGGCAGCGGCGTCTGTGGCGCTGTTTTTAAAGCAGCTGGGGCAAATAAGCTGCGGACTTATTGTCAGGCAATAGGTCATTGCTCTACTGGTAAGGCTGTTATTACACCGGGGGGAGAGCTATTTGCTGATTATATTATTCATACAGTTGGTCCTGTCTGGCATGGCGGGAAAAAGAATGAAGCAGTGCTGCTACGGGATTGCTATAAAAATTCTTTAAATTTAGCACGAGAAAATTATATAAAAAGTATAGCGTTTCCTCTTATTTCTGCAGGAATATATGGCTATCCTCTTAAGGCGGCACTGACAATAGCAATAAAAGAATGCAGCCGTTTTTGTGTTGACAACAGTATAGATGTTTATTTATCGTTAATAGATCCTAAGGTAATTATACTAGCACAGAAAATAGATACATATATTTAATAAATAGTGCATGATATAATTGTAATAAATCTATATAGGAAAATTACTATGACATTTGCAATTTGATAGGATGAATTAAATGTTTACTATTTTTTTAACCTGCGTTTTCGGAACACTCATATTATTTTCGTTACTTTTTGCTTATACTTTAAAGCAGATTGTACCTAACATGATTAAAAAATTTATTTATGGGAAAATTTTTTTTATCAATTTGTTGTTATTACTATTTTTGTATTTTAGCAGATTTATACCTAGAACTTTTGTTTATTTGTGGCTGTTCCAGCAAATAATAATCGTTATTTTCATATCAGAAATATTTTTGTCATTGTTGAATATTATCAGGTTGATATGTTGTTTTCTGAAAAAATTTTTTATCACTAAAATTATCGATAAACCAACTGACTTGGGGAGAAGAAATTTTCTTTTTAAATCAATGTTACTTCCTATTGAGGGAGTAGTATTGTATGGAAGTTTTGTTGAAAGAAACGATATTATTGTAAAAAAATACAACATTAAGATGGCGAATGCCGGAACTTGGTCGGGCTTGAAAATAGCTCATTTAACAGACGCCCATGTAGGTAGTTTTTTTTCTCTGGAAAAATTGAATAATACATTAAAACATTTAGCAGCGATGAATGCTGATATCTTAGCAGTAACAGGTGATATTTTTGATGATGACGTCCTTAATGTCCAGGCAGTGAAAATACTAGGTAAATATGTAGATAAATTCACTTATGGAATTTATTTTTGTTGGGGAAATCATGAATATATGCATAATATGAAAAATATAAAGATGGCTTTAAATGCTACGGCGATAAAAGTATTAGATAACAGGTGTAGTATCATTAATAAAAATGGAGAAAAATTATGTCTGATGGGAGTGGATTACCCACATGACAGAAGTAAATTTCAACAGCAGGCGCAAATATATATGAAGAAAGCTGTTAAGAATGCACCTGATTCAGCAATAAAAATATTGTTGGCACATCACTCCGATTTTATTGATAATGGTTTTGAGTATCATATTAATTTAACTTTAACAGGACATACACATGGTGGACAGATCGGTATTTTTGGTAAGCCGCTGTTTCTCGGATTTAAATATGTGCGGGGTATGTTCCGAAAAGGCTATTTATATGGTTATGTGAGTACGGGGGCAGGAAGCTGGTTTCCGTTTAGGATAGGATGTCCACCGGAGATTACCTTATTTACATTGGTATAAAATTGGTATAATGGTGTGAAAAACTGAAACTAAAAATTATATATCAGAGCGCAGATAGTAAGTTTTGAGGAGGATTTTATGATAAGGGCAGATGGACGCAGTGACGATGAAATGCGCCGTGTAACAATTACAAGACATTATTTAAAACATCCCGCTGGATCTGTTTTAGTAGAATTTGGCGATACAAAAGTTATTTGTACAGCAAGTATCCAGGAACGAGTTCCTAAATTTTTACGGGGAACAGGCAGTGGGTGGCTTTCTGCTGAATATTCATTATTGCCGGCATCTACTGAGGTCAGAGTGGCAAGAGAAGCTTCACGCGGTAAAATAAGCGGGCGTACGCAGGAAATTCAGCGACTCATTGGAAGAAGTCTTAGGAGTGTGATGGATTTAAAGGCTCTGGGAGAACGTAGTATAATAATAGACTGTGATGTTATACAGGCTGATGGCGGTACTAGAACGGCTTCAATAACAGGAGCTTTTCTGGCTTTGGTAGATGCGATGGAAACTATTTATGACCCGCAAAAAATTTTTCCTATAAAAGATTTTCTGGCTGCTGTGAGTGTGGGAGTAATAAATGAAGATGATGTTTTTCTGGATTTATGCTATGAAGAAGATAGCAGAGCAGTCGTTGATATGAACGTTGTAATGACAGGTAATGGAGAGTTTGTGGAAATACAAGGAACAGGAGAAGAACATCCTTTTTCACATACTCAGTTGACACAGCTTTTAGCTAAAGCAGAAAAGGGAATAGATAAGTTAATTTCCTATCAGAAAGATATTTTAGGAAATTATCTTGGATGGCGGATAGGAAGGGAACCTTAATATGAAAACAATAGTCATAGCAACAAAAAATAAGGGAAAAATTAAAGAAATGATAAAAGAATTTGCTGATTTGCCGGTAAATGTCAGGGCGTTAACTGAATTAGGCAACTTGCCTGATGCAATAGAAAATGGTAATAGTTTTGCAGAAAATGCGTTGCTGAAAGCAAAATTTTATGCAGAAAAAACAGGTACGGCTTGTATTGCTGATGATTCCGGGCTGGAAATAGATGAATTAGATAAACGTCCGGGAATTTATTCTGCCAGATTTGCCGGGGAACCATCAAATGATATGGCTAATAATAAAAAAATGCTTAGTGAATTGAATCGGAAAAATGTTAAAGAATCTTCTGCAAGATACAAGTGTGTTTTGGTTTTTTATGATATTGACGGAACCAAACTGCAAGCTGAAGGAATATGTGAAGGGAAAATACGCTTGCTAAAAAAAGGAAATAATGGTTTTGGCTATGACCCGTATTTTTTTATTGGTGACAAAAGCATGGCTGAATTATCTATAGAAGAAAAAAATAAAATAAGTCATAGGGGAAAGGCGATAAGGAAAATAAAACAATTATTGTCCGGATATTTGTTATGAGAGTGGGAGTAATGAGTGACAGTCACGGTAATATAAAACCTATAGAAAAAGCTGTGAATGCAGCAGGAGTAATTGACATATGGCTCCATGCTGGTGACTATATACAGGATGCAGAATATTTGCAGGAACTTACGGGCAGGCGTGTTATCAGAGTTGCCGGAAACGGAGATTGGAACTGTCTGGATAGTAAAGAAGATGTTTACTTTACAATTAAAAATAAAAATGTATGGTTGACACATGGGCATAAATACAAAGTAAAGTGGGGTATTGAAACTTTACGTGAAGAATCCATAAAGAATAAGGCTGATATAATAATTTTTGGGCATAGCCATATTTATATGGAAAAAAAATTAGCTAATCAGGTATTTTTGAATCCTGGCAGCATTTCTTTACCGCGTGATGGAAAATGTGGAACATTTGCAGTAATTAATTTTCCAGAAAATAAATCATTTTTTTATATAACAAAGTATACAATTAGATGATATTTAATATTTATAATGGAGAATATCAACTATAAATATTGTAAAGCAAAAAAATGAATCTGTTTCACCTTTTAAAATCTGCAAATACTTGTCATTATAGGCTTGAAAGCATTTTAAAAATGTGATAACATTTATTTCATTGGGGATATTATATTCTAGGAGGGTTTATATGCGTACTATACAGGTAGAACAAATTACAGAGGCAGTAGCACAGATGTGTAAAGAAGCTGCTTATTATTTGCCTGAAGATGTTTATCAAGCATTAAAAAAGGGGAGAGAAACTGAAGAATCTCCTGTAGGCCGAGATGTTCTTGATCAAATTATCAAAAACGCAGAAATTGCAAAGGCGGAAGATCGTCCTATCTGTCAGGACACAGGAATGACTATTGTATTTCTAGAAGTAGGACAGGACCTTCATATTGAAGGGGGCAGTCTTAATGATGCTATTAATGCCGGAGTAGCCAAAGGATATACTGAAGGCTATTTAAGAAAATCAGTAGTAGCTGAACCGCTATTTGATAGAAAAAATACACAAAACAATACGCCTGCTATTATTTATACTCAAATGGTTCCTGGAGATAAACTAAAAATTGAAATTGAACCAAAGGGCTTTGGCAGTGAAAATAAATCTGATATAAAAATGCTTGTACCTGCTGATGGAGTTGAAGGTGTAAAAAAAGCTGTTATGGATATTATTTTACATGCGAGCTGTAATCCGTGTCCTCCTATGGTTGTTGGTGTCGGTATTGGCGGCACAATGGATAAGGCTGCGTATTATTCTAAGAGAGCACTTCTTCGTCCGCTGACCGTTCGTAATGAACATCCAAAATATGCACAATTGGAAAAAGATCTTTTAGATATGATTAATAAGACGGGTATTGGCCCACAACTTGGCGGTACTACTTCTGCACTTGCGGTCAATATTGAATGGGGGCCTACTCATATAGCAGGACTTCCTGTTGCTGTAACCATTTGCTGTCATGCAACGCGCCATAGTAAACGTGTATTATAATATTTTAAGGAGGAATGTTAATAATGGCTGAAAAAATTCGTATTACAACACCTTTGACGGAAGAAGCATCCCGTAAATTAAAAGCAGGAGATAGTGTTTTAATAAGTGGTGTTATTTATAGTGCACGCGATGCTGCTCATAAAGTAATGACAGAAGCTTTGGCTAGAGGAGAAAAGCTTCCAATAGATTGGCATAATCAGATCGTTTATTATTTAGGGCCTACACCGGCAAAACCTGGTAATCCGATTGGATCATGCGGTCCAACGACTGCCGGCCGTATGGATGCATATACACCTACGATGCTTGAACAAGGTATAAAAGGAATGATTGGCAAGGGTTCCCGTGAACCAGAAGTTATTGAATCAATGAAGAAAAATGGTGCTACATATTTTGCCGCTGTAGGCGGGGCAGCAGCATTTATTTCTAAATCAGTAAAAAAATACGAAGTAATTGCTTATCCTGAACTTGGACCTGAAGCACTAGCAGCCCTTACGGTAGAAGATTTTCCGGCAATTGTTGTTATTGATTCTGAAGGCAATAACTTTTATGAAATAGGTCAGAAACCTTATCGCAGACTTTAATGAATATAACAAAAATTTACCGTTTTGTAGATGTTGGATGGATAACTAAAATACTTGAATGGTAATTACTGTAAAATAGAAAGCAGGAAGTTTTCCATCTTTAACCTAAACAGATGGTGAGTAACTGTAAAGCCATGATCACACTAAGGTAGCTTGCATATGCCTTACATGGACAGATTAGGTTATACGGTAAGATATATTATTAATTTGTTAGTTTGGAGGAGCTAATAATGGATGAATCTGTTAATTTATTCACAGGTAAATTTATTATTAGATCTTTCCTTATTAAAAAATTTCCCGCAGAGGGAATAAATAATTAGGAGGTTTACAATGTTCAATGTAACATTTTACATTCGTCGACTGCATTCAATTTGCGGCATTGTTCCGATGGGATTGTTTTTGTTAGAACATATTATGACTAACGCAGAGGTACTTGGCGGACCACAGGCTTTTAATGAAGCCATTGAAAGAATTGAGCTTATTCCACATAATATCATGTTAGTAATTGAAATTTTTGGTCTGGCAATTCCTTTCTTGTTCCATATGCTTTATGGTTTGTATATAACTCTGCAGGCAAAAAATAATCCAACACAATACGGATATGCCCGTAACTGGCAGTTTGCCCTTCAAAGATGGACAGCTGTTTTCTTATTTGTTTTTCTTATTATCCATGTAGTCGACCTGCGTATTTTTACTAAAGGCGGCGGTACTCCGATTTCCTATGCTTTATTAGATCAGATGTTTAATAATATGGGTTGGTTTGTTCTCTATTTGGTTGGCATGATTGCTGCGATATTCCATTTTTGCAATGGTGTGACCACTCTGTGCATGACATGGGGTATAGCTAAAGGTCCTCGTATACAAACATTCGTAAGCAGAGTAATGATGGCTGTTTGTGTATTATTATCCGTTGTTACTGTTGTATTTATGGCAGCTTACAAAATGCAATAACTAGGTTTTAACTAAAAATAAGGAGAGAAGCTACGTGAGTAAAAAGAATATAATCGTTGTCGGCGGTGGTCTGTCCGGACTTATGGCAACAATTAAAATTTGCGAAGCAGGCGGCGAAGTAAAATTGTTTTCGTATTGTCCTGTAAAACGTTCACATTCTTTATGTGCACAGGGCGGTATAAACGCCTGCATGAATACAAAGGGACAGCACGATACAACATGGGAACATTTTGATGACACAGTTTATGGCGGAGATTTCTTAGCAGATCAGACAGCTGTTAAAGGTATGTGCGAAACAGCTCCTAAACTTATAAAGATGTTTGATCGCATGGGGGTACCTTTTACACGTACTGCTGAAGGTGTACTGGATCTGCGTAATTTCGGCGGGCAAAAAAATAAACGTACGGTATTTGCTGGTTCTACAACTGGTCAACAGCTATTGTATGCTCTTGATGAACAAGTTCGTAAATGGGAAGTAAAGGGCAAAGTTAAAAAATATGAGTTCTGGGAATTTATAAAAATTATAAAGAACGATAAAAAAGTTTGTCGCGGTATTGTAGCACAAAACATGAATTCAATGGAAGTTGAAGCATTCCGTGCTGATGCCGTAATATTGGCAACCGGTGGTCCGGGAGTTATTTTCGGTCGTTGTACAGCATCTACTATATGTAATGGTTCTGCAGTATCTGCTGTTTATCAGCAAGGTGCTGAAATTGGCAACAGTGAATTCATTCAAATTCATCCAACAGCAATTCCAGGCAGTGATAAGAATCGGCTTATGTCTGAAGCTTGCCGTGGTGAAGGTGGTCGTGTATGGACTTATAAAGATGGTAAACCATGGTATTTCCTGGAAGAAATGTATCCAGCTTATGGTAACTTAGTTCCTCGTGATATTGCGGCACGTGCTATATATGATGTATGTGTAAATCAGGGATTAGGTATTAACGGCGAAAATCGTGTATATTTGGATCTTTCCCATATTCCTGCTGAATATCTTGAACGTAAACTTGGTGGTATATTAGAAATGTATTCGGAATTTGTAGGCGATGATCCTCGTAAAGTGCCAATGCAGATATATCCTTCCGTTCATTATTCAATGGGTGGTATCTGGGTAGATATCAAACACAATACAAATATTCCGGCACTGCTCGCTTCTGGAGAATGTGATTATCAGTATCATGGAGCTAATCGTTTGGGAGCTAATTCACTTCTTTCGGCAGCTTATTCTGGAACGATATCAGGTCCGGAAGCAATTCGTTGGTCAGAAAGTGATGAAATAGGCGAAGAATTAACTGATGAACAGCTTACCGTTGCAAAACAGGAATGTGTAGATCAGTTTGAAGATATTATTAATATGAATGGTACAGAAAATGCGCACAAACTTCACCATGAATTAGGTGATTTAATGAATAAATATTGTACAATTGTTCGTGTTAATAAAGAACTTGATTACTGTATGGGCGAGTTGAAAAAGATTTTAGCACGCTGGAATGATATCGGTGTAAGTGATAAAGGCCATTGGGCAAACCAGGAAGCTATGTTTGTTCGTCAGTTGCGCAATATGATCCTTTATGCAATGGTTATCTGTAAGGCTGCTCGCAAACGTGACGAAAGCCGTGGCGCTCATTATAAACCGGAATTTCCTGATCGCAATGATGAAAAATTCCTTAAAACTACTATTGCAACATATAATCCTGAAACAAATGAACCTGAAATTACCTATAGAGATTTTGATCACTCCTTGATTAAACCGCGTCCGCGTCGCTACGATGTTGCTAAGGGAGGTAAATAATAACAATGTCAGAACAAAAAACAGTACATTTTATTATAGAACGTCAGGATAGTCCTGACAGTAAACCTTATACAGAAGAATTTTTAGTACCATATCGTCCGGCTCTTAATGTTGTTGCTGCGTTAATGGAAATACAAAAAAACCCAGTAACTAAAGATGGTAAAAAGACAACTCCTGTTGTCTGGGAATGTAATTGTCTGGAAAAAGTTTGTGGTGCTTGTATGATGGTTATTAATGGAAAAGCTAAACAAGCTTGTGCTACTTTGGTAGACCAGATTTCGCAGCCTATACATTTGGCTCCGGCACGTACTTTTCCTGTTATCCGTGATTTACAAATAGATCGTTCCGTAATGTTTGAAAGCCTTAAACGTATTCAAGGCTGGATTGAAGTAGATGGCAGTTGGGAAGTAAATGATGCTCCTATCCAAAACCCTTACACTGCTGCAACTGCTTATGAAATTGCTCATTGCATGACATGTGGTTGTTGTTTGGAAGCCTGTCCTAATGTTGGTCCTCAGTCTGATTTTATTGGACCGGCACCTACTGTACAGGCATATTTATTCAATCTTAATCCACTTGGCAAATTTGATAAAGAAAAACGTCTTAATGCCTTAATGCAAAAGGGCGGTATTACAAGCTGCGGCAACAGTCAAAACTGTGTTGAAGTTTGTCCTAAGGATATAAAATTGACTACGTATCTGGCACAGCTTAATCGTGATGTAAATAAACAAGCTTTAAAGAATATTTTTAATAAATAATTAATAATAGTTTAAAAAAAGTTCGTCATAGGAGATTTTTTCCTATAACGAACTTTTTTTTAATATAATTTTTGCGGATTACTGTCTAGATATCCCTGTAAAATAAAGACAGCAGCCATTTTATCAATGACTTTACGGCGTTTTGCTCTGCTTACATCAGCAGCGACTAGATAACGCTCTGCTGCTACAGTAGATAAGCGTTCATCC